>NZ_JARVRY010000027.1:0-357127 GCF_030209485.1 Novosphingobium sp. fls2-241-R2A-195 | reverse complement strand
AGAGCCATACCCCGTGGGAGGAACTCTTCCGCGAGAAGACCGGCCAGATGGCCGAAGGCGCCGTCATGGAAATGGCCGTGAAGTATCGGGGCATCGCCGCGAAGACACCGCGCCACAATCATTGAAATCCCGGTAATTCCGGGTAGAACTACGTAGTTTTTGTGACATAGTGTGCCCATGCAACGGCATCGGATCGTCTTGATCGCCGGCATTCTTGCCGTGTTCGCGACGATCCTGCCACTTGCAGCCGCCGTGATTTATGCCCGGCACCGCGCCGTGGAAGCCGAGCGCGCGCATCTCGTCGAATACAGCGACTGGACGCTCCGGCGCGCCGAACGCAATTTCGACCGGATACGCGACGTGTTCCGGGAACTGCAGACGACACGCTGGCAGCCTTGCAATGAAGCGCACATCGCCCGGATGCGCCAACTCGCGGTGGACAACCAGTCGATCGAGGAAGTCGGCTACTTCGCGGGCGGCAAGCTCGCCTGCACGAGTTGGGGCGTGGTCCGCCAGAACGTCGGGCGCGGCACACCGGATACCTGGGTCGAAGGCGGCTACGGGCTCTACCTGAACGTTCGGCCCAAAGTCAGCCGTGGCGGCGTGGTGATCGCGGTGGATCATGGCGACTACAACACGCTGGTCAATCACGAGCGCTTCGTCGATGTCCTGACCGACACGCCGATGACCATCGGCATCGCCACGCTGGACGGCCGCGTGGTTGCCTTCAACGGCGACGCGCCATCCGATGCCGTTGCCAAAGCCGCGGCGGGCGACGGCTTCGCGCGTATCGGCACGCGCGTCTTCGCCTCCGTCCATGACGGGCATTTCCGCGCCTTCGCGATCACCGACAGGGCCTATATCCAGCAGCGCATGGAGCGCGAACTGTGGGCTCTCGTGCCACTGGCCCTGCTGACCTCGGCGCTGCTGGTCGCGCTGATCGTGTGGACGTCCCGCCGCCGCCTGACACCCGAGCGCGAACTGGAGGCCGCCATCCGCCGCCGCGAACTGCATGTGCTCTATCAGCCGATCATGGAGATAACGACCGGCCTGTGCGTCGGCGCGGAGGCGTTGCTGCGCTGGCAGCGCGGTGACGGCACCAGCGTCTCGCCCGAGGTCTTCATCCCGCTCGCTGAGCAGCACCGCCTGATCGAGCCGCTGACCGACATGATGATCGGCTGCGTCGTCGCCGATCTTGCCGACATGCTGCGGCGCGAGCGCAGCGTCCACGTCGCCATCAACATCTCCGCCGCCGACATGCAGAGCGGGCGCTTCCTCCCCATCCTGACCAGCGCGCTGGCCGAAGCCGGGGTCGCGCCGCGGCAAATATGGCTGGAGGCGACCGAGCGCGGCTTCATGGATGCCGCCGCCGCGCGCGAAACGCTGGAGAAAGCGCGCGCGCAGGGCCATCTGGTGGCGATCGACGATTTCGGCACCGGCTATTCCAGCCTCGCGCAGCTTGCCGCGCTGCCGCTGGACGCACTCAAGATCGACAAGTCCTTCGTCGATGCCATCGGCCGGGAAGCGGCGACCAGCGTGGTGGTCCCGCACGTGATCGAAATCGCCCACGGCCTCAAGCTGCTGATCGTCGCCGAAGGGGTCGAAACCCGCGAGCAGGAAGCCTACCTGCGCGCCGCCGGGGTCGGCTTCGCACAGGGCTGGCTCTATGCGAAAGCGCTTCCGGCCACCGAGTTTCTTGCCTTCCGGGCAGCCGCCAACGGCCAAAGGGTGTCGCCGTTCCTGACCTCGCTCGCCGGATAAGGCGCGCGATCATGAGGCGCGTTCACTTCTTGCTTTCCTTTTTGCGCTAGGCGCCCCGTACCGACACGCCGCGCGGAGATACCAGTGCCCCCTCTTACCCGTCTCAAATCCATGCTCGCTCTGGCCATGCCCCTGCTGCTGGACGTGACGGTCCCCGTCTCCCGCCTGCCGGTCTTCGTCGCCGCAGCCGCCGTGCCGCTGGCCGCCAGGACCGCCGCCGCGACCGAACCTGCCGCTCCGGAAGAGCGCGACCGGCTCTACCCCTTCTACCTGCCGATGAGCGGACTGCGCGCGCCTGCCGTCACGTATCGCGTGAAGTGCGATGCCTCGCGCGCGGCGGGACGCGAAGTCTATCAGGGCCGCAGTCCCGACGGACCGGTCGAGGGCGGCTACGAACTGGTCTACGAAGCGCAGGATGCGCGGGGCAACCCATGCGTCTACCCCTTCGCACCATCGCTGCCTCAGATCGGCGAGCGGGTCCAGGGCACCCAGTATATCCTGCGCAGCGCGATCCCCGGCAGGCGCGTGGCCTTCCGCACCGGCGACGAATGGGCGACAGTGGACCTGCGCCTGTTCAACATCGCCGCCCAGCGCGTCCATTTCGAGATGCGCGACGTCGAACTGGACTTCCCCGGCGCGATCCAGGCCAAGGGGGCGCTCCATCTGGAAGTCACCGGCACGCAGGCGCCCGGCCTGTTCACCGCCGTCCTGCGCCGCGCGAAGATCTACGGCGGCAAGAACGCGCTGTTCGTGCCCAACGGCCAGACCATGCTCTACATCGAGGACAGCGACATTGCCGGCAATGTCGGCACCAATACCGACCAGGAGCACACTACGTACATCAACGGCACCCTCGTTTCGCATTTCCGGGACACGACGTTCCACGGCCAGCGCGCGTGGGAGAACACCGCAAGCGGCCACCAGCTGAAGGACAAGGCGTACTTGCGCGTCTACGAGAACGTCACCGTCTCCAACGTGCCGCAGGGGCCACCGACGAACTGGCCGCCATCGGCGATGCCGCTGATCGACGCCTCGGCCTTCGGCTTCACCTGGTCCGACGGCCTTCGCATCGAGCGCGTCGCACCCCTGCAGTCTCCGCGCGATGCCCTCGTCGACCTGCGCACCGACATCCGCTACGGCGAGCCGGGCAATTATCCCTGGCCGGTGCTCGGCTCTCCCGCATGGCGGATGCCGCCCTCGCCGCTCGATGCGCTGGACCAGGTCTATCTCTCGGTCTTCCTCAATACCTCGGTGAAGAGCTTCCGCACCGAGCCCTATGTCTTCGCGCTCAGGCCCACCGGCACCACGCCCGGCACCGACGGCTATCATATCGAGGGCAGCGAGGCGCCCCGCGCGCAGCAGCGCTACGTCTCGCTGGCCTTCGGCACCGGCGGCAACCTGCAGCGGGTCTATTCGCCCGAGGGCTGGACCTATTCGGACCCCGATCTCCCCGCCGGTTCGGAATGGGTTCTGGACCGCAGCAAGTTCATTCGCCACGCCCTCGGCCTGATCGGACGGTAGCTCAAAGCGGCAGGCTCGCCCGCAGCGGATCGAAGTGGACGATCTCGCGCAGGCTCACCAGCGTCTCGAAATCCTGCACGTTCTCGTCGGAGGCGAGCACGTCGTCGGAAAAGCGCTGGTACGCCTCGATCGAGGGTACGCTGACCATCAGCAGAAAATCGGTGCGGCCAGTGACGTTCCACGCCCCGATCACTTCCGGGCAGCGGGCAAGCCGCGCCGCGAAGGCCTGCTCCATGCGCAGACCCGAGCGGACGAGTTCGACGAGCACGTGGATCGTGATCGCCGGAGCCAGTCGCGCCGGATCGATCAGCGCGACGTCGGCGACGATTACCCCGCCTGCCCGCAGCCTTCGCAACCGGCGCAATACCGCGCTCTCGGACAGACCGACCTGCGCCGCGATCGAGCGCGCGGGCTCAAGATTGTTGCGACGGACGATCTCGATGATTCGCCGGTCGAACTGATCGATGTCGACTGTTTCCGCCATACAACGCCTTATGGATGACTTTTTTCATCACCTTATGCCGAAATTCGCCAACCTCCGCCAGAGTGTGGAGGATATATCGAGCCCATGAGCACCCTGTCCGCCCCCGCCGCTTCGTCCCCGTCGCCGCTGCTGCGCGCCGCGCCATATGCGGCGCTCATCTGCTCGATGACCGCCTTCTGCGTCGGTACATCCTACGGCAAGCAGCTATTCCCGATAGTCGGTGCGACTGGTGCAATCGCCTATCGCGTCGGCTTTTCCGCGCTGCTGCTCCTGCTGATCTTCCGCCCGTGGCGCGCACCACTGACCCGCGCGGACCTCTTCGCCACGATGCGTTACGGCGCGGTGCTGGGGCTGATGAACCTCAGCTTCTACCTTGCCATCCGCACGATCCCGCTCGGCCTGGCCATCGCCATCGAGTTCCTTGGCCCGCTGACGGTCTCGCTGCTCTATTCGCGCCGTCCGGGCCAGTTCGCGATGGTTGCCATGGCGGCGGCGGGGCTGGTGCTGCTGCTTCCGCTCCATGCATCACCGCATGCGCTGGACCCGGTCGGCGTCGGTTTTGCGCTGATGGCGGGGCTGTGCTGGGGTCTCTACATCGTGTTCGGCAAGAAGACGACGCACCTTCCCGGCGGACAGGCCGTGGCGCTGGGCATGGCGACCGGCGCGCTGGTGGTGGTGCCCATCGGCATCGTCGAAGCGGGAACGACCCTGCTCAACCCGTCACTGATGCTCGTCGGGCTCGCCATGGCGGTGCTGTCGAGCGCCCTGCCCTATTCGCTGGAGATGATCGCGCTCAAGCAAATCCCGGCCAACCGCTTCGGCGTGCTGATGAGCCTCGAGCCCGCTGCCGGAGCTCTCGCCGGTGTCGTCTTGCTGGGAGAGCATCTGGTGCCGGTGCAATGGCTGGCGGTGGCGCTGGTGGTCGCGGCCTCGGTCGGATCGGTCCTGCTGGGGGACGCCCAAGCCGATCTGCCACCAGCGCAATAAGGCCCGCGGCCTCAGTCCGCCGGGGCCGCGGGCTTCGCGTCGCTGCCGGAAAGCAGCACGCCGTTGAACAGGAACTTGAAGGTCGCGAAAGGCTGTCCGCGCTGGGTCACTTCCGGCCCCATCAGGAACACGCGGCCCTTGCCGAGCCCGCCCTCGACGATGCCCGCGCCGCCGTTCAGCAGCTTCTGCCCCCAGCCCCAGCCGGAGACGAGCGGGTCCTCCTTGTCGAACCAGCTGACCTTGCGCACCGATGGCCCGTCGGCGCGGAAGACCGGGTTGTTGTTGTAGAACAGGTTGACCGTGGGTGCGACGCCGAAGGCCAGGGGATCGCTGCTGTCGACTTGCGCGCTCAGGATCGATCCGGGGACGTAGAAACTGTTGGAGGAAACCCGCTTCACGGTGCCGTCCGGCCCCTTGGGCGCGAGCAGGTTGGTGACCGGCAGGCCCAGCGCCTCGCCGATGCGGGTGGAGTTGCCCACGGCGACGACCGTGCCGCCCGCCTTGGCGAAGGCGGCGACTTGCGGGAAGGTCGTCTCGGGCGTGATCTTGCCGAGCATCTTGCGGTAGGCGACCGGAATGTCGGCGGCAGCGGGCTGCGGGCGGGACATGCCCTCCTCCCGGCCGAGCACGTCGCTCTGGAAGACGAGGACGTCGTACTTGGCCTTGAGCCCGCCCTTGTCGAGCGCCTGCGGGTAGACCAGCTCGTAGGGGAACTCGTACTGCTCGAAGATCCAGCGCGTCCAGCCCGAGGCCATCGAGCCGCCGTAGACATCGACGAGGCCGATCTTCACCGGCTTGACCGCGACCGTCTCGCCCGCAGGCTTCGCCGCGACGGCATGGGCATCGAGGCCGAGCGGCGCGACGGCGGCATCGACGATCGCCTTCGCCTTGGCCGAGGCGGGTATCCACACCGCCCCGGGGGCGAGCGCCTTGCCGTCCACGGTCAGGCCCTGCTTCATCCAGAACACCGGCAGTCCGGCCTTCAGCAAGCGGTTGGTCAGCGTGTAGCTGTTGTTGACGCCGTGATCGACGATCCAGCCTGCCCCGCCCGATCCCAGCACGCGGCCCGGCGGCGGCGCGGCGATCTCGTCCGCGACCAGCGGGAATGCGGGCGGCGGCGCGTCGAGCACGCGGTCGAAGGCGACGTTCATCTGCAGGGCCAGCGTGTAGCCGGTGACGTCGTAGGGCTTGATCGGCGGCCCGCCCTCATAGGCGAAGTCCTGCGGGTGATCCTGCGGCTCGAACATGTCGAGCACGTGGGGGCGGAACGCCTGGTCGCTGCGCACGACATAGCTGCCCGCCGGGTAGCTCCTGCCCTCGAAAGTGAAAGCGGACGGCGCCTGCTGCACCTCGATCCCGGTCTTGATCAGCGCATTGAGGAAGCGCACCGTCGTCGGCATGTCCTGCTGGCGGTCGGCCGGGATGATGTAGGCACGCGGCGAGCGCTTCTCGGGCGCGTTGAGCACGGTCTTGTAGAGACTGGCGGGCAGGATCTTCTCGTTGCCCCATCCGAAGGTGCCTGCGGTTTCCTCCGGCCCCGGTTTGGGCATGGTCTTTGCCGCGTCCTTGGCCGCCTCGATCCGCTTGGGCGTCACCACCCAGCTGTCGGTGCTACCCTTGGCGATCTGGTTGCGGCCCATGACATAGCGGTTGTACTGGATCGTCTCGCGATAGCGCGAGGCGTAGTCGAGGATCGCCCGGTCCATCTCCTTCACGTAGTCGAGCGACTGCTGGAAATGCCATTCCTGCGGCGCGATCGGCAGCACCTCGTCCTGCCGGGGGAGCTGGTTTTCCGGCACGAACGGGATCTTGAGCGGGGTGGGATTGCCGATGATCTCGGTCAGGATGCCGATCTGGTTGTGGAAGTACCCGATCGTGCGGATGCCGCCGTTGAACCACGTCGAATAAGGCGCAGCCGAGCGCATCGCCGAGCCGCCCATGCCCTTGGCCACCAGCCGCGCATGCATCATCTGGCCGACCACGTCCGTCTGGTTGATGACCAGCGGCTCGTTGTTGAAGTTGTAGGGGTCGCGGAACGGCGGAATGAACACCACCGCGCCCAGCGGCCCGGTCTGGTGCTGGTTGTAGAGGATCTGCGGGAACCACTCGCGGTATCCGGCGCGGTTCATGTTGGTCGTCTCGGGCTGGGTCGAGGCGAAGCTGTCACGGTTGTTATCGTGGCCGATGTACTTCTGGTAGAGCACCGGGATCGAGTCCGTGGTCAGCTTGTGCGGATCGGCCATGTACCAGTCGGCGACGAGTTCCAGCCCGTCCGGATTGGCGAAGACGAACAGCATGATGTCGTCGCCCAGCAGGCGCAGCGTCTCGGGATCATTGCGCGTCAGCATCTCGTGGATGATCTGGACGTGGCTCTGCGCGTTGACGATCTCGCTGGCGTGAAGGCCGGCGTCCATCCACACCATCGCCTTGCCCTCGGCGGCGAGCTTTTTGGCGGCATCGTCGTCGAGGCCCTTGGCGAGCGCCAACTTCTGCGCGATCTCTCGGTATTTCTCCAGATTGCGGATGTTATCGGGCGAGGAGACTATCGCCATGTACTGCTCGCGCCCCTCGGCGGTCTTGCCGATGGAGACGACCTTGATGCGGTCGCTCTCCTTGGCGACCTGCATCAGCCACGCGGAAATCTTCGTGTAGTCGGCGAGGAAGTAGTCGGCGCCGACCTTGCCGCCGACGATCTTCTCGGGCGCGGTGATCGCAGCGCTGGTCGCGAGCGCGTCCTGGGCCAGAACCGGCGTGCTGAGCGGGAACGAAAGACACGTGGCGGCAAGCAGAAGATTGCGACGGGACATGGCGTTACTCCTTCGCGGCGCGGAACGGACCGGCGGGGGGATGAGAGACGGTAAAAAGCCGGGGCGGACCGCTGGAGAGGCCCGCCCCGTCAGGATGGGTCAGCGTGCTTCGGCGAGGGTCAGGACCGTTGCCAGGCCGACCGCCATGTTCTTGAGGTCCTCGGGCGGGTTCATCTTCATGCCCTCTTCCAGCGAGTGCGCACGGAAGGTGTCGAACCCGGAGCCGAGGGTGACGGCCTCGACGCCCATGCTCATCGGGATGTTGCTGTCGGTGGACCCGGCGCCGTACTTCGGCGTCACGCCCGATCCCTTGGCGACGGCGGTGGCGACCCTGACGATGCGTGCGTCGAGCGGGGTGGTGCCGACCGGACGGTCGCCGATCAGCTTGGCTTCGTAGGAAATCTTGCCCTTGGCGGTCGAGCGCGCGGCGTTCTCCGCATCCACCGCAGGCTGCAGCAGGGCGAGGAACTGCTTCTCCTCCGCGTCCAGTTCCGGCTTGCCGTTGGAACGCATGTCGATGGTCATCGCGGTGGAGAACGGGATCGAGTTCACCGAAGTACCGCCCTCCAGGATGCCGACGTTGTAGACCGTCTTGGGCGTTACGGGCGCCTTGATCTTGCCGAACTCGACCATGGCATTGGCCATCGCGAAGGCGGGGCTGACGATGCCGAAGTCACCCATCGAGTGGCCGCCGGGGCCGTTGAACGTCACCTTGTAGCGGCGCGATCCGGTGCCGGCATTGGTCACGCGGCCCGACTCGCCCGGCTCGAACGAGATGAAGTACTTGATCGCGTCCTTGTACTTGCCCTTCTGGAACAGGTAGCGCGAACCGCGCAGGTCGCCGGGGCCTTCCTCGCCGACATTGCCCATGAACAGGATGTCGGCCTTGGTGGAGTAGCCCGCCCGGTTCATCGCTCGGATGAAAGCGAGCAGCACCGGCAGGCTGGAGGTATCGTCGCCGATGCCGGGCGCGTAGAGCCCGTTGCCCTCGCGCCGCACCTTCACATTGGTGCCGCCGGGGAACACCGTGTCGAGGTGCGCGGTGACGACGATCAGCGGACCACCTCCGGTGCCCTTGCGCAGCCCCATGACGTTGCCGACCTCGTCACGCTCGACGTCGGTGAGACCTTCGGCCTTGAGCATCGCCATGTAGGCGGCGCCGCGTGCGTCCTCCTTGAACGGCGGGGCCTCGATCTCGGTCAGGGTGATGATGTCCTTGATGATCTTGTCGTAATCGCCCTTGAGCGATTCCTTTGCCTTGGCGAACTTCGCCCCGCCCAGCAGCGTGGCGGCGGCCTTGTCCTCTACCGTGGCGGCCTGCGCCGCCGGAGCGGCCAGCGCGATCGCGGCGGTAGCGGCCAGCAGTGTGATACGCATCGTCAAATCCCCTGTATTCTAAAAGACTTAGAAGTTGCTGTAGATCGTTGCGCCCAGCGTGCGCGGAGCCGTCGTCGCCCAGTAGTCCGGCACGCCCGCAGCGCTCGAGATCGAGTTCACGCCGATCTTGTTGAACAGGTTGCGCACGTAGAGGAACACACCCATCCGGTCGTTCTGCACACCGGCGCGCAGGTTCACCATCGAGTACTTGCCGAACTCGCGGTAGAGGCTGTTGGTCGGCCGGATCTGCGAGGTCATCTCGCCGGTGTAGGTCCAGTCCGCGCGCAGAAGCCCCTCGAAGTCGTTGAAGGCCGGGAAGGTGTATTCGGCCCCGGCGCTCGCGGTAGTGCGCGGGATCAGCGGCAGGATGTCGCCCTTGAGGCCCGATGCCGTGACCTCGGCGCTGACCTGATCGGCGGTCAGGCGCGGCTTCACGTAATGGAAGCTCGCGTTGAGGTTGAGCCCCGAAACCGGCGCCGCGCTGGCCTCGACCTCGACGCCCTCGATCCGCGCGGAACCAACGTTGCCGATATACGAGAAGTTGCCGTAAGTCGCGCGAACAGAAGTTTGCAGGTTGTTCCAGTCGATGCGATAGGCGTCGATGTTGAAGGTCAGCTTGCGGTCGAACCACTGCGTCTTGAAGCCTGCCTCGTAGTTCCACAGCGAGTCCGCCGCATAAGTCTGCGCCGATTCCGGAATACCCGGCGTCAGGTTCGCGCCGCCGGGGCGGAAGCCCTGCGATGCGGTGGCGTAGAACATCACGTCCGGGGTGATCTTGAGGTCCAGATTGTACTTCTGGATCAACCCGTTCGCGTTGGCGGAGACCTCGGCGTAGGCGCTCGGCACCTGCCCGTTGAAATAGTTGTAGCCCAGGTTCTCGCCGCCCACGGTCTTCTTGTAGTCGTAGTAGCGCAGGCCAGCCGTCAGCGTCAGCGGCTCGAAGAGATGATAGCTGATCTCACCGTATACGGCGGTCTGCTTGACCACGTCGATGACGTAGCGCGAGCCGAGATCGACCGTCGGCTGCTGCGGCTCGCCGGTAGCGGGGATGCCGGCGAAGACGAGCGTGTCGACGCGGTCGTCACGATCCTCGCGGAACAGGCCGAAAGTGTAGCTCAGTGGCCCCTTCCCGCTGGAGCTGAGGCGCAGTTCGTTGACGTAGTTGCGCACGAAGCGCGGCTGATAATTGCCGATCGGCTGCTGCGAGCCGGCCCAGGCCTGATAATCCGCCTGCAACTGCGCCGAAGTCAGCCCGCCCGCACCGGTCGCGCAAGTGCTCGAACTGGTCGTCGCCCCGGCGCTCGTGCCCTGCAGCAGCGAGCCGCCGTACGTGTTCTGGAACAGCCCGCAATAGCGGTTGGACGCCGCGATGCTGGCGTAGTTGTCCGAGTTGTCGTTGGTCTGCCGCACGTCCCAGCGGTAGTACGAATTGTTCAGCGCCAGCGTGCCGATGCCGGTCTCCCACTTCGTCTCCAGCGCATAGAGCTGCAGCTTGTCGTAGGCCGGCGAGGCGACCTTCTGCTCGGACACGAACTCGCCCACCGAAGGCGCCCACTGCGAGGTGCCGTCGAATTTCTGGGTCTGCACGATCGTCATGAAGTTCATGCTGAGCGTATCGGTCGGCTGGAACCCCAGCTGGAAACGCGCGCCTTCGAGGGTCGAGCGGTTGAGATTCTCCTTGCCGATCGTCGGATCGTCCACATAGCCGGGATTCTGCTGGCGATAGAGCACGAGGCGCGCGGCCAGCATGTCGGAAATGATCGGCACGTTGACCGCGCCCTTCAGCGAATAGCCGAACTCGCCGTGCTCCACCGCCTCTCCGCCGAATTCGGTCGCGCCCTCGTACTTGGTGAGGTCCGGCTTCTTGAAGATCACGCGCAGGGTGCCGCCCATCGAGCCCGAGCCGTAAAGCGTGCCCTGCGGCCCGCGCAGAACTTCCACCCGCTCCACATCGAAGAGGTTGAGGTTGGGCGTCACGCCCGAGGGATCGGAGCTGGTGCCCGACGGACCCGTCAGCGGCGTCTCGCCGTAGTACAGGCCCACGGTGCTTTCGCCTGCGGTCTGGATGCCGCGGATGGAGATGCGGGTGCGGCCCGATTCACCGGCGATCAGGTTGAGCCCCGGCACCTGCCGCACGACGTCGGCGATGCCCGTGGCGCCGAGGTTCTGGAGGGACTTCTCCGACAGCGCGGTGATCGCGACAGGGGTGTCCTGGACGCGGGTGGCGCGGCGCAGGGCGGTGACGACGATGTCGCCGACGCCCTCGCTAACCGCCTGTTGCGGAGCCGTTTCCTGCGCTTGCGCCCCCAGCGGCAGAGCGAACAAGGATACGGAAATCAAGAATACAGCGCGACCGTATTGAGTGGCCATGATTGCCCCCTGTTGCAGCCGGCCCATGCTCCGCCCGCGATGCCGCCGATGCCTTGGCGATCTCCTGCGCGCTGCGGATTGGACCCGGTTCGTTGTCGAGGTTTCCCCTCCCGACACACGAAAGCTGCGGGCCTTCACCTGTCACGAAGCTGTCACCGGCACGCCCTTTTCCAAAAAGAATCTTGCCCGGCGCGACAGGTTGATGACAGGTTCCATTCACAAACTGCCGAATCAAACGGCATGAAATTGCGCCGGGACAGGGCCGGCACTCAACGACACACAAAGGCACTCACAGGCACCTCACGGCGCCTGAAGAGTGCCCGAACAGGGACAAGAGGATGCCGCAACTCGTGTGAGGGAGTGAGTTGTTGCGGATACTGATCGTGGAAGACGACGAGCGCCTGGCGCGCGGCATGGAAGCCTCGATGAGCGCGGGCGGCTTCGTCGTCGACGTCGTCGGGACCGGCGAGGAGGCGCTCGACGTTCTCGCGGCCGAAACCTACAATGCCGTGATCCTCGATCTCGGGCTGCCGGACATCGACGGGCTGGAAGTTCTCCAGACGCTGCGCAGGGGCGGCGACTCGACGCCGGTGCTGATCCTGACCGCGCGCGATGCGGTGTCCGACCGTATCGCCGGGCTCGACCGGGGGGCCGACGACTACCTCTCCAAGCCCTTTCACCCGCGCGAACTGGAATCGCGGCTGCGTGCGCTGATCCGGCGCAGCCAAGGCACTGCCGACCCGGTGCTGCGCGTCGGCGACCTCAGCCTCGACCGTTCCACCCGCGTCGTCGAACTCAAGCGCTCGGTACTCGACCTGCGGCGCCGCGAGATGGCGGTGCTGGAGACGCTGATGGGCCGACCCGGCAAAGTCGTGACCAAGCAGCGCCTCAATTCCGAGGTGTTCAACTTCGCCGACGCCGTCGCCCCTAATGCGCTGGAGGTCTACGTCGGCCGCCTGCGCCGCAAGCTGATGCCGGACGGGCCGACGATCCGCACCATCCGGGGCCTCGGCTACATGCTGGAGACCTGATGGCCTCTCTGCGATCGCGCCTGACCGCTGCAGTGATGGTGCCGCTGCTGGCGCTGGCGGTGACCTTCGGCGGCATTACCTGCTGGATGATCCAGCGCTCCGGCGCGGCGACCTCCGACCGCATCCTCGTCGGTTCGGTGCGCCTGCTCAGCCGCGCCACCGATACCGAGGACGCCGTGCGCGACAAGGTGCTGCCGCTGGCCGTCCATCTGCTCCAGCGCCGTTCCGCGCCCGTCACGCACTACAGCATCTGGGACGGCGCGGAGCTGATCGCGGGCGAGCGCGGCCTCGTCCCGCCGCCGCTGTACGACACGCGCACCGGCCGCGCCACGCAGCGCCTGCCCGCCGCCAGCTTCCCGCGCACCTACCGCAATACCCCGCTGACCGGCGGTTATGTCGACCCGCGCGATGCCGACGGCGTCGTCCAGCCCGGGTACTTGCGCGACGGCATGCTGGGCGGCAAGCCGGTGCGCATCGCCACCGAGATCCGCCGCCTCCACCGCAACGGCCATGCGGTAGTGGTTCAGGTGGCCGACTTCGTGGACGATCGCTGGGCCTATCAGCAGACCTATTTCCTGCGCGTGCTGGGCGCAGGCGTGCTGATCGCAATGACGGCAGTGCTACTGTTCTACTGGGCGATCACCTGGGGTCTCAGGCCCTTCGCCTCACTCACCGGCCAGATCGAGACCGCCCGCCGCGAACCGCCGCCGCAGTTCCGCCTCGCGCTGGAGGAGGACGCCCCGCGCGAGGCGCGGCTGCTGGCCGGGTCGTTCAATGCCTTGCTCGCCCGCACCGAGCGCGCGGTGGATTCGCTCAAGCAGTTCACCGCCAATGCCTCGCACCAGATGCGCACGCCGCTCGCCGTGGTGCGCGTCCATCTCGACGTGCTGGAGCGCTACGGCCCCGCTTCCCCGCGCGGCGCGGCGGCGCTGGAAGACATCGGCAACGCCGTGCTCTCGCTCGAACGGCTGCTGCTGCAACTCATCGCGCTCGCCCGGACCGAGGAGCAGGGCATCGCCGAAGACGCCACCTTCGACCTTGCCGCCGTCGCCGCCGACCTCGTCGCCTCGCGCATCGACCAGCCGGGATCGGACGGCCTCGACATCGGCTTCGAGGCCCCGGATCACGGCGCTCTCCTCGCCAGAGGCCACCCGATCCTGGCTGCCGAGATGATCGGCAACCTGTTCGACAACGCGGTGCGCTACAACCGCCCCGGCGGCGCCGTCACCGTGCGCGTGCTGCACCGCGCCGGACGTGCGCGCATCGAAGTGGAGGACGACGGCCCCGGCATCGCCCCGCAGGACCGCGAGCGGGTGTTCGAGCGGTTCTACCGCGCCCGCAGCGAAAGCGGTGCTGGCGGAAGCGGGCCTCCCGGAAGCGGCCTGGGTTTGTCGATCGTCCGCGCGCTGGCCGAACGCATGGGCGCGCAAGTCCGGCTGGAGCCCGGCACGGATGGTCGCGGCGTGCTCGCCAGCATCGACTTCGCCGCGCCGCCGAGCCCTGACGACCGGAACGACGAGCACGCCATCGACGCACGACCGGAGGCGCAACAATTCGCGCTCGCGACAGCTTGCTGACAGGGTTCTCGCGGCAGAACCCTCATCATGAGCCAGGCGCCTTCGGGCGCGGCAACAGGATCACCGATGTCCGCAAATCCTTTCGTTCGGTCACTGCGATGATCGAGACTGCCCCCCCGCCTCTCCCCCCTTCCGCCGACCATGCGCGCAGGCGCCTGCGCCCTCACCTGCAGGTGCGACTGTTGGCAGGTTTCCTGCTTGGCATGGGCGGTGGAACCCTGGCCGGGCTGTTCGCCAGCGACTCGCCCGCCACCACGTTGCTGATGCGCTGGGTGGTGAAGCCGGTGGAGCAGGCGTTCCTCTTCGCGCTGTTCCTGCTGATCGTGCCGCTGCTGGTGTCGGCCATCGTCAGCGGCATCGCGCGGGTGCGCAACATGGCGGGAATGCGGCGACTGCTGCTCTCCACGCTGGCGCACATGCTGGCGGCCTCGGTCGCGGCGGCCCTGATCGGGCTGGCCATGGTCAACCTGTTCCGCCCCGGCGACGTGGTGCCCGCCGAGATCGGCCAGCAACTCCTCGCGTCGGGTCACTCTTCCGCACCGCCGAGAGGCTTCGGCGCGCTGTTCTCCTACGCCGCCGTGGAACGGCCGATCATGATCGTCATCATCGCCTCGGTGCTCGTCGGCATGACCCTGACTTTCCTGCGCACGCGCCGCAGCGGCCACGTGCTCGCCACCAGCGAGCGGGTGTTCGATGCCGGGATGCATGTGCTCGGTTATGTCGCACGGCTGGCGCCGGTCGCGGTCGCCGCCTTCATGTTCGACCTGACGCTGGTGTTCGGCTGGCACTTGCTGCTCTACCTCAGCGCCTATGTCGGCGTGGTGGTCGCGGCGCTGATGCTGCAGGTGGTGCTGACCTTCTTCGCGGTCGTGTGGATGCGCGGCGGCGTGACCCCGGCGGCGTTCCTGCGCGGCGTGCAGGAGCCCGCCGTCATCGCCTTCTGCACCTCCTCCTCCAACGCCACGCTGCCCAGCGCGCTGCGTTCGGCCGAACTGGACCTGCGCCTGCCGCCGCGCGTGGCCCGGCTGGTGCTGGGCGTCGGCACCATCGCCAATCAGGGCGGCACCGCGATCTACACCGCCGTCACCGTGCTGTTCATCGCCCAGTTCTTCGGCATGGACCTCTCGCTCGGCCGGCAGGGCATCGTGCTGGCGGTCGCGGCGGTGGCGGGCATGGGCACCATCGGCGTGCCCGCGGGCTCCCTGCCCACGGTCGCCGCCGTGCTCGCGCTGACCGGCTTGCCGCCCGAGGGCATCGGCCTCGTCGTCGGCGTGGACCGGCTGCTCGACATGTTCCGCACGATGGTCAACGTGGTCGGCGACCTCGCCGTCGCCACGGCCGTGTCGCGGGACCAGCAGATGCAGGTGGCTTAGGCCGCTGCGGGCGCTGCTTCAGGGGTTTCCTCAGGCAGCAGCGTCCGCGCATCGGCCTGAAGGTTTCGCGCGCCAACCGCCTCGCCGATCAGCAGCAGCGTCGGATCGTCGTCACTGATCGTCGCGACGAGGAAGGACAGCGCCGAGAGCTTGCCCCGGATCAGCCGCTCGTCGGGCAACGAAACGTTCACCGCGACCATCACCGGCGTATCGGGATCGCGCCCCGCCGCGATCAGCGAGCGAGCGATTTCTCCCGCCGCCGCGCGGCCCATGTAGACACCGACCGTCCCGCCTGCCTGCGCCAGCGCCGTCCAGTCGAGCCGCAGCGGCTCCCCGGCCTTGAGATGCGCCGTGACCAGCGTGATCCCGCGCGCCCGCCCACGCAGCGTCAGCGAGGCATTGGCGCTCGCCGCCGCCGCGCTGGCGGTGGTGACGCCGGGGCACACGCGTACCGGCACTCCCGCCGCGGCAAGGTGGTCCATCTCCTCGGCGGAACGGCCGAAAACGGATGGATCGCCGCCCTTGAGGCGCACCACGCGCCTGCCCTGCAGTGCCGCGTCCAGCAGCAGGTCGTTGATCGAACCCTGCACCTTGCTGTGGCGGCCAGAGCGCTTGCCGACGCTGATCGCTTCAGTCCCGGCCGGGATCAGCTCCAGCACGCCGGGGCCGACGAGAGCATCGTAGAACACCACATCGGCGGCCCGGATCAGACGTTCCGCCTTGCGCGTCAGCAGGTCCGGGTCGCCCGGTCCGGCGCCGACCAGCCAGACTTCACCGGCGGCGATCAGTTCATTCGGCTGCATCGAGAACCTCCTCGTGGGTCTGGGTGAGAATCTTGGCGAGCGCGGGGCGGCACGATCCGCAATTGGTGCCCGCGCCCAGCGCCTTGCCGATGGCGGGAACGTCCACCAGCGCCTGTTCGCGGATGGCGGCGACGATCTGGTTGAGGCCGATGTCGAAGCAGACGCAGACGGTCGCGCCCTTGTCCGGCTGGCTGCCGGGGCCGCGCGCGGCGAGCACGGTGGCGCCCACGTCGCCCGCCGCGAGCTGCCCGATCAGCCAGTCGCGCGAAGGCAGCAGGCCGGTGCGGGTGACGAAAAGCACGCCTGCCAGCCTGCCCTCGACGATCACCGCGATGCGGCGCGAGCCTCGGGTATGGTCGATGGCCTCGATGCGCTCGCCCTTGGGCAGGCAGGCTTCGATGCGCGCGGCATCGCCATTGCCCGCGATCTCGTAGAGCGCGCCGCCGGGCACCGCCACGCGCGTCGCCCACAGGCAGGGCACGCGGGCGGGTTCATCGCCGCGCAGGATGAGGAAGCCCTTCCATTCGGTCTCGACTTTGGCGAGCGCGGCGGGGGTGGACTTGAAACCGGGCTGGCCGGAGTGTGGATCGACCAGCGGGCGCGGCAGCAGGCCGGTGCGGCCGCCGGTGGAGATCTGG
Source organism: Novosphingobium sp. fls2-241-R2A-195 (assembly GCF_030209485.1). NCBI lineage: Bacteria > Pseudomonadati > Pseudomonadota > Alphaproteobacteria > Sphingomonadales > Sphingomonadaceae > Novosphingobium > Novosphingobium sp. fls2-241-R2A-195. The sequence continues at coordinate 340,398 of NZ_JARVRY010000027.1, read as the reverse complement.
TCGGTCCAGTGGATCGGCGTGAAGATCTCGCCCGGACGCTGGCCGTCGCTGAGCAGCACGCGAAAAGTGCTGTTGCCCTGCGGGGTCGAAACGCGGGCGAGATCGCCGTCCTTCAGGTCCTGCGCGGCGGCATCGGCGGGGTGGACCTCGACCAGCGGCTCCTCGCGGTGGCGCGCCAGCTTGGGGGCGAGCCCGGTGCGCGTCATCGTGTGCCACTGGTCGCGGTAGCGTCCGGTGTTGAGCGTCAGCGGCCAGTCGGCGAGCGGGGCCTGAAGGTCCATCTGCCCGACCTTGACCATCCGCGCGCGTCCGCTCGGCGTCGGGAAGCGGCCGTCGGCGAACGGTATGTCGCCCCAGCGGAACGGCTCCATCGCGTCATAGGCAAGGTTGCCGATCGCGGCGTGGGCGGCAAGGTTCAGGACGCGCGCGCCATCATTCTGATAGGCCGTGAGGCGCGCATGTTCACGCCAGATGTCGGCGGGGGTGTCATAGGCGAAGGCGCTCCCCCAGCCCATTCGGCGGCCCACTTCCTTGACGATCCACCAGTCCGGCTTGGCCTCTCCGGGCAGGTCCATGAACGGACGCTGGCGGCTGACGGTGCGCTCCGAATTGGTGACGGTGCCGTCCTTCTCGCCCCATGCGGCGGCGGGGAGGCGAACGTCGGCATAGGCGGTGGTGTCGGTGTTGGCGATAACGTCGGAGACGACGACGAAGGGGCACTTCTCCAGCGCGGCGCGCACGTTGCCCGCGTCGGGCAGCGAGACGGAGGGGTTGGTCGCCATGACCCACAGCGCCTTGATGCGCCCCTCGCCGATGGCGCGAAACAGGTCCACCGCCTTGAGACCCGGCTTCGTCGCCATCGTCGGTGCGGCCCAGAAGCGGCCGACGCGCGCGACGTTCTCGGCCGCGAAGTCCATGTGCGCAGCCAGCGTCGAGGCGAGCCCGCCGACCTCGCGCCCGCCCATCGCATTGGGCTGGCCGGTGATCGAAAACGGCGCCGCGCCCGGCTGGCCGATCCGCCCCGTCGCGAGGTGGACGTTGATGATCGCGTTGACCTGATCGGTGCCGCGGATCGACTGGTTGATTCCCTGGCTGAACATCGTGACCGTGCGCGGGTTCGCGGCGAACATCTCGTAGAACCGCAACAGCAGCGCGGGGTCGAGGTCGCAGGTCTTCGCGGTGGTCCACACGTCATGGCCAGTGGCGAGGTGCTCCCAGAAACCCTCGGGCACATCGACGTGGGCAGTCATGAACGCCTTGTCGACCATGCCCTGCTCGGCGAGCCATGCCAGCAGCCCGTTCATCAGCGCAACGTCGCTGCCGGGGCGCAGCGGCAGGTGGAGGTCGGCGCCCTCGCACGTCTCGGTACGGCGCGGGTCGATGACGATCAGCTTCGTGCCCCGCTCTGCACGAGCCGCCTGGATGCGCTGATAGACGATCGGATGGCACCATGCCGTGTTCGAGCCGACCAGCACGACGAGGTCGGCCTTGTCCAGATCCTCGTAGCCGGCGGGCACCACGTCCTCGCCGAAAGCGCGGGTGTGGCCGGCCACCGCGCTCGACATGCACAGGCGCGAATTGGTGTCGATGTTGGCCGAGCCGATGAAGCCCTTCATCAGCTTGTTGGCGACGTAGTAATCCTCGGTCAGCAGCTGGCCGGAGACATAGAACGCCACGCTGTCCGGGCCATGGCGGGCGATGGTGTCGCGAAAGCGCTTGGCGACGAGGTCCAGCGCCTTGTCCCAGCGTACGCGCTTGTCGCCGATCATCGGGTGGAGAAGGCGGCCGGTCAGCCCGACCGTCTCGCCCAGATGCGTACCCTTGGAGCAGAGGCGCCCCGCATTCGCCGGGTGTGCCTCGTCCCCCCGGATCGTCACCTCGCGCGCACCCGTGGGGGTGGCCGAGATGCCGCAGCCGACGCCGCAATAGGCGCAGGTCGTGCGGACCGCCTCGCGCATCAGGCCGCGTCCCTCATCACTTCGGGGCTCTGGGTTTCGGGTCGGGCCAGCAGGATGCGCCCGTTCTCCTCACGCACGGCAATGGTCGGGGTGCAGCCGCTGTCCGCCCCTTGCGCCTCGCCGCTCGCCAGCGCGATGTTCCAGTTGTGCAGCGGACAGGCGACCGCGTGGCCATGGACGATGCCCTGGCTGAGCGGCCCCTTCTTGTGCGGGCATTCGTTGACGAGCGCGAAGACCTTGTCGTCGCCGGTGCGGAAGACGGCGATCTCCGGCTCCCCCTCGAACCGCACGGTGCGCGCGCCGCGCTGGGGGATGTCGCTCAGGGTTCCGATGTCGATCCAGTCGGTCATGGCGTTCACTCCGCTGCTACGAGAGCAAGAGGTTGGAGGGGCTGGTGCAGGTCGGCGCGGTCGCCCGAGGCGCGTTCCGCCCACGGGTCGTCCTGGCTGAAGCTCTGCGAATGGAGGAACCGCGCGGCGAGCGCCTTGCGGCCCGCCTCGTCCTCGACCACGCGGGACTTCACGTAGTCGACGCCGACGCGCTCGATCCACGGCGCGGTGCGTTCCAGATAGCGCGCTTCCTCACGGTAGACCTGGATGAAGGCGGCGCAATATTCGAGCGCCTCCTCTTCGGTCGCGACCTTGCACAGGAAGTCGGTGGCGCGCACCTTGATGCCGCCGTTTCCGCCCACGCTCAGTTCGTAGCCGGAATCCACGCAGACGATCCCGAAGTCCTTGATCGTCGCCTCGGCGCAGTTGCGCGGGCAGCCGGAAACCGCGATCTTGAACTTGTGCGGCATCCAGCTGCCCCAGGTCATCCGCTCGGTCTTGACGCCGAGGCCGGTCGAATCCTGCGTGCCGAAGCGGCACCATTCCGAACCCACGCAGGTCTTCACCGTACGCAAGCTCTTGCCGTAGGCATGGCCCGAGACCATCCCGGCAGCGTTGAGATCGGCCCAGACGGCGGGCAAATCCTCCTTCTTGATGCCGAAGATGTCGAGGCGCTGGCCGCCGGTCACCTTCACCATCGGCGCATCGTACTTCTCGACCACGTCGGCGATCGCGCGCAACTCGCGCGGGTTGGTGAGGCCGCCCCACATGCGCGGGACCACCGAATAGGTGCCGTCCTTCTGGATGTTGGCGTGCATGCGCTCGTTGACGAAGCGGCTCTGCTGGTCGTCCACGTATTCGCCGGGCAGCGCGCAGAGCAGGTAGTAGTTGAGCGCCGGGCGGCAGGACGAACAACCATCCGGCGTCGCCCAGTGCAGCTTCTGCATCACCTCGGGGATCGAGCGCATGTCCTGCGCCACGATCTCGCGGCGCACGTCGTCGTGCGTGAAGCTGGTGCACTTGCACAAGGTCTTCGGCCCTGCCTCGACCTCTTCGCCCAGCGTCAGCGCCAGCAGGCTCTCGACAAGGCCGGTGCACTGCCCGCAGCTGGCCGAAGCCTTGCAGGTGGCGCGCACGGCGTCGAGGCTGCAGGCACCCGCCTCGATGCAGCCGACGACCTGGCCCTTGGAGACGCCGTTGCAGCCGCAGATCTCGGCATCGTCCGAGAGCGCCGCAACGGCCGCCTTAGGGTCCAGCGCGCCTCCTCCCGAGGCGCCAAGAACCGCATAGGCCTGGCCGAAGATCAGCAGGTCGCGGACTTCGGAAACGTCCTCGCCCTTCTTCAGCAGGTCGAAGTACCAGCCGCCGTCCGCCGTGTCGCCGTAGAGCACCGCGCCGACGATGCGGTCTTCCTTCACCACGACGCGCTTGTAGACGCCGCGCGCGGCATCGCGCAGCACGATGTCCTCGCAGCCCTCTCCGCCGGAGAAGTCGCCGGCCGAGAACACGTCGAGCCCGGCGACCTTCAGCTTGGTCGAGGTGACCGAGCCGCGATAGCCGGTGTGCCGGTCGGTCAGCCCGTCGGCGAGGCTGCGGCACATGTCCCACAGCGGCGCGACGAGGCCGTAGACGTTGCCGTCATGCTCCACGCATTCGCCGACCGCGAGCACCGAGGGGTCGCTGGTGACCATGTGGTCGTCGACCTTGATGCCGCGCCCGACGTCCAGCCCCGCCTCGCGCGCCAGCGCGGTGGCGGGACGGATGCCCACGGCCATGACGACGAGGCTGGCCGGAATCTCGCGCCCGTCCTTGAGGCGCACGCCCTCGACTTTGCCCTCGCCGTAGATTTCGGCGGTGTCGGCGCCCGTCAGGATAGTCTGGCCGCGCCCTTCCAGCGCGGACTTGAGCAGCCAGCCCGCGGCCTCGTCCAGCTGGCGCTCCATCAGCGTGGACATGAGGTGGATGACGGTGACTTTCATGCCGCGCAGGGTCAGGCCATGCGCCGCCTCGAGGCCCAGCAGGCCGCCGCCGATGACCACGGCCGAGCCGCGGCCTTGCGCTTTTCCGGCTTCCGCAGCCGCCAGCATCGTATCGACGTCGTTCATGTCGCGGAACGAGATCACGCCGGGCAGATCCTTTCCGGGCACCGGAATGATGAACGGATCGGAGCCGGTCGCGATCAGCAGGCGGTCGTAATGCACCGTGCGGCCCGAGCGGGAGGTCACGGTTTTCGCCGCGCGGTCGATCGCGGTGACGGGATCGGCGGTGATGAGGTCGATGCCGTTCTCGTCATACCACTCGCGGGTATTGATGACGATCTGCTCGAAGGTCTTCTCGCCCGCCAGCACCGGGGAGAGCATGATGCGGTTGTAGTTCACGTGCGGCTCGGCGCCGAAGATGGTCACGCGGTAGCGATCCGCATCGCGCGCCAGCAGTTCCTCGACCGCGCGGCAGCCCGCCATGCCGTTGCCGACGACGACCAGATGCTCGCGCCTGTCATCACCATTGGCATCGTCGCTCGGCACGATCAGCGCGTCGTCATAGTCGGAATTGGGTTCGATCCCGTCCTGAAAGTCCATGTTCGAAACTCCGGCAATGTCATGGGAAAGGGAGTTGAAAACGAGAAAAGGCCGCCATCCAGACCCCCGGTTCGAAACCGGAAGTCAGGATGGCGGCCTTGCCATCATTCGGTGCCTACGTGCCCCGTCAGTGGGACATTTCGGCGATGTAGGAAGGACAACGCTGCCCTTTGCACTGCAACATAAATGGAATCGCCCGAAGGCTCAAGCGATTCCGTAACGAACCTGTCAAATCGCCCAGTCGAACTGGACCCAGACCTTGTCGGTGTCGGTCGCGAGGGTCTTCGCGTCATAGTGGGCATAGCGCAGCGCGATCGTCGTCTTGCGCAGCTTTGCCGAGGCCAGGAGATTGATTTCGTTGCCGTAGTGCTGATCCAGCCGGTCGCTGTCGAAACGGTGCCAGGTCGCCTGCAGGGTGACGGCGGACAATGCGCCGATCTGCTTCGTGCCATACCCGCCGCCGACATAGAGATCGCGCACGCCGTTCGCGGGGGTGGTCAGGAACTTGTCCGCCCAGCCCTGGAACTTGAAGTTGGTGCCCAGCGGCGTCTGGAAGCTGGTCAGCGCCGCGCCCTTGTCGGCGCCGAGCACTTCGTAACCGGCATTGGCCTTCCAACCCTTCACGTCGAGCGTCGCCTCGGCCAGCCAGTATTCGGCGCTGTAGTCGCCCGGATTGCGGTGCCAGTCCGACTGGCGCGCGTAACTCGCCTGATACGCCAGTTTCACCGCCTTGCCGAACGCATGAGTCCCCGCGAAACGGGCACCATATGTCTGGCTGGAGAGGCGGAAGGCCTGCACCGCCGCCTCATCCTGATCGACGAGGTAGGCGAACCCGGTCAGCACCCCAAGCGGCGTCTCCCACGACAGGTTGGCGAGTATAGTATCCCCGCTCACCGCTTGCTGGCGCGCAGCATTACCGTCGATGCCCCAGATCGTGCGCACGCTCCAGGCGTAGGAAACGTCCAGTTTCAGGCCCTTGGCCGGGGTGACCTCGGCCCGCACCGCGTCGAAGGTCTGCGCATTGTCGCGGAAGGCGACGTTGCCGACGAAGCGCTCGTCGTCCAGAGCGATCTTCTGGCGCCCGGCGGTCAGCGTCACGCCTTTCGCTTTGTACTGCAACTGCGCGATGTAGAGCGCGATGTTCTGCGGATCGGCCACCAGCGGCCGCGTGGCCGCGCCGTTCACGCCATCGTAGTAGTCATCGACCACGGCGAGGTTGCCCTGCGCGACCACGGTGGCGCTCAGCGCCCCGCTGGTGGCCTGCGCGCCGCCGCGTACCCGCACGGTCAGCGCATCGGCCTTGGCGGCGATGCCGTCCTGATCGACATGCTCGTAGCGCACCCGCGCCTCGGCGACCGGCTTGACGGTGATGTCCTGGGCCTGAGCTGATCCCGCGCAAGCGACCCCGCCGACGACCAGCACGGCCGCCGCTTTTCTTATGTTTTTCATGGTGAAAGCGTCCCCCTCAGGACGAAAGGAAGTGGGGCGGCGGCGCTGGGGTGCCGCCGCCCCGGTTGTCGGCTCAGATGCGCGCGCCGGTTTTCCAGGTCGCGCGCCAGCGGCCCTTGACGCTCGCCACCGAGGCGAGAGCCACGACCGCAAGGCCGGCAAAGATCAGGAAGCCCGGCGCGAAGCTGCCGGTGAACTGCTTGGCAAGGCCGAGCGAGCTGGCGAGGTAGAACCCGCCGACACCGCCCGCCATGCCGACGAGGCCGGTCATCACGCCGATCTCGGCCTGGAAGCGCTGCGGGACCAGCTGGAACACCGAACCGTTGCCGGTGCCGAGCGCCAGCATCGCCACTACGAACAGCCCGAGCGCCGCGATCAGGCTCGGCGCCTGAGACACGCCGACAAGCGCGATGGCGGCAACCGCATAGACCATCATCAGCGCCTTCACGCCGCCGATCTTGTCGGCCAGCGCGCCGCCCATCGGACGGACCAGCGATCCGGCGAAGACGCAGCCCGCCGTGCAATATCCGGCGGCGACGGTGCTGAGGCCGAACTGGTCGGTGAAATAGATCGGCAGCGACGCAGCAAGCCCCACGAAACCGCCGAAAGTCACGGCGTAGAAGGCCATCAGCCACCATGCGTCCGCCTGCTTGAGCAGCGCCGCATAGTCCACCAGCTTGCGCGGCGCGGGCTGGTTCGGTGCGTCCTTGGCGAGTGCGAGATAGATGCAAAGCACCACGGTCAGCGGGATGCAGGCAAGGCCCAGCACCGCGTTCCAGCCGAACATCTTCGCCAGCGTCGGCGCGAAGAGCGCGGCGAAGACGGTGCCCGAATTGCCCATGCCCGCCAGGCCCATCGCCTTGCCCTGATGCTCGGCCGGATACCAGCGGCTGGCGAGCGGCAGTGCGATCGCGAAGCTCGCCCCCGCGAAGCCCAGGATCACGCCCAGCGCCAGCGTCCCGCCGAAGCTGGTGACGCCCATCGACCAGGCGAAGAACAGCCCGGTGATGACGATGACCTGATTGATCGCGCCCGAGCGCTTTGGCCCGATGCGATCGACCAGCAGCCCGTTGACGACGCGCAGGAGAGCGCCCGCCAGCGTGGGAAGCGCCACCATCAAGCCCTTCTGCGCGGGCGTGAGCCCGAGAGTCTTCGAAATCTCCGGCGCCAGCGGGCCGAGCAGGACCCAGACCATGAAGGCGAGGTCGAAATAGAGGAAAGCTGCGATCAGAGTCGGCGTGTGGCCGGCCTTCCAGAAGCCGACGGCGGGCTTCTGCGCGGGCGCAAGCACGTCATTGTCTTCGTCAGGTCGGAAGAATGCGGTTGCCATGGTACGTCCCCCATAAATCATGAAAGCGGACACGAAAAAAGCCGCAGGCCGGACGTCACCCTTGCGGTGAGCCCGGTCAGCGGCTTTGCTGCGAATTTCGGTGAGGATGGCGTCCCGCCTTTGGGACAGCCTATCCGGTGTGGTCGCGCTTCATCGCGAGACCCCTATATAGTCACGCGATTCCGCAGATCTGGCAAGACGTAAAATTATGCGCGTTTTCAGCGCACTGGTATTTTCAATGCTGCAAAATCCCGGAAAGGCCAGCCCTACCCTCGATCGTCATTGCGAGCGCAGCGAAGCAATCCAGGGCTGTCTTGAGCCGCCCTGGATTGCTTCGCTGCGCTCGCAATGACGATTGAGGGTCAACCCAATGTCGCCCCTTATCTAGCGGGCGAAACCCGCCAGATAGTCCTCGATCCGCTCCGGGTCGAACACGCGGCCGTCGAAGAACCGGTCAGGCCCCAGCAGCAGGTCGCCCTTGCGCGAACCCACGCCGAGCGGCGCACCCACCGCCCCTTCCAGCTTCATGCTCGCCCCCGGCATCGGCAGGTCGCTGCCCGCAAGCGCACGGCGGTAGATGTCGGGACGGAACACCGCCGCCGCCTGCGCCTCGGTTTCGGCGGAAGGTTCCACCATGTTCCAGCGCACCAGTTGCGAATAGATCCACAGCGCCTGGCTGCGCCACGGAAACGGCGTCGCCTCGCGGGAGAACAGCACGAAGTCGGGGCAGGACACCGCCGCATCGCCCGCCCTGGGGACGATCGTGCCGCTCAGCGTGCGCAGGATCAGGTCGGAGGGCTGCCCGACATAGCGCGGGTCGGCGAGAATGTCGGCCAGTATCTCGCGGTTGTCCGGCTCGTCGCACCAGACGGCGGCGCGGGCGAGCGCGCGCAGCAGGCGGTCGGTGGTCTCGGGGTTCTCCTCAAGCCATAGTTCGCGGAAGGCCAGCACTTTCTCCACCCCGCGCTGCCAGATGCGCTGACCGATCGCCACCGCCTCCGCGCGTCCGGACTCGATCGCGGCGCTGCCCCAAGGCTCGCCCGCGATGAAACCGTCGATCTCGCCGGCATGGATCGCCTCGACCGTCAGCGAGGGCGGCAGCACGCGCAGCACCACGTCGCGGTCGGGATCGATGCCCGCGCTGGCCAGCCAGTACCGCAGCATCAGCGCATGGCTGGAAAAGCGGTGGACGACGCCGATGATCGGCTTGCGGCGCCACAGCCCGATGGCGGCGGCAAAGTCATGCGCGGTGCCCAGCGGGTCGGCCAGCCGCGCGGCGGGATCGGGTGCGAGGGCGGCGGCGAAGTCCTTCGCCATGACCAGCATGTTGCCGTTGACGCCCAGCTTGAACGGCGCCGCCAGTGCGGCGGGCTGCTGGCTCAGGCCCAGCGTCACCGCCACCGCCAGCGGCGCCAGCATGTGCGCGGCCTGCACTTGTCCGTAGACCAGCCGGTCGCGCAAGGTCGCCCAGCTCGTCGTGCGCACGAGGTCGAGCGCAAGGCCCTCCTCCTCGGCAAAGCCGCGTTCGCGGGCGGCGGCGAGCACCGCGACGTCGTTGAGCGGCAGGAAGGCGATGCGAAGATTGGTCGTCATTATACCCCTCCCAGCAGGTCGCTGGCGGTAATCAGCGCCTGCGCGACCTCGGCGATCTTCTTGCCTTGGTTCATCGCGGTGGAGCGCAGCAGCGCATAGGCGTCCTGTTCGGACAAGGCGCGCTGGTTCATCAGGATCGACTTGGCGCGGTCGATCACCTTGCGGTCGGCAAGCGCGGTGCGCGCCTCCTCAAGCTCGGTCTGCATGCGCGAGAAGGCGTTGAAACGGCGCACCGCCAGTTCCAGCACCGGCTTCACCCGCTCCTTGCGCAGCCCATCCACCACATAGGCGGAGACGCCCGCGTCGATGGCGGCGCCGATCATCGCCTCGTCCGACTGGTCGACGAACATCGCGATCGGCCGGGCCAGCGCCCGGCTGACGGTGAGCATTTCCTCCAGCGTATCGCGGCTGGGGCTGCCGAGGTCCATGAGCACGACGTCGGGCGCCATGCGCTCCAGCCGCGCCACGAACGCGCCGCGCGGGGGGACGATGTGGATGTCGTCGTAGCCGGCCTCGCGCAGGCCCTCTTCCAGGACCGTGGCGCGCAGGCCGCTGTCATCGATGATGACGATTCTCATGTAACCCGCCCCGACGCCATTTCGCTGCCATCGCCCAGCAGGAGCGCCGCGTCAACGCGCGGTCGCTCAGCGCATGCACAACCCCCGCGCGACGTCGGGGCGCAGTTGCCAGCGGCCCTGCTTGAGCAGCCAGCTGCGCGCGCCTTCCTTGCTGACGGCGTAACCCTCGATGTCCTCGCGGCGGCCTCCCCCGCCTGTGACGGCGCCCGCCTGCTGCGGCTCGATCGCGCAGGACATGAGCCGCCCGGCGCTGTCGTAGACCAGGCTGGCCCCGGTGGCGCCCATGAAACCGCTGGCGTCGCGATCGGTGAAGCTGCGGCAGACGACTTCGAGCATGGTGCCGAACTCGGTCATGCCGCCGGGGCCGGGCCTCGCGAAGCTGCGCAAGCCGACGATGTCGGCGGTGGTCTCGCTGCCCGCGCCCTCGAGGCCCAGCAGCGCCTGCCACGCCGCCGCTTCCTCGCCGTTCATGTGCGCCGCGACGCGCGCCGCCTGAATCGCGGCGATGTCGAGCGACAGCAGGTCGCCCGGATTGCCCTGGAACGCGGTCTGCGCGAAGCTCAGCATGGCGAGATCGAAGGCCGCCACGTCCTCCGGCAAGGGCCATGCCAGCTGTTCCTCGGCATAATGCAGCCCGTCGCTCGGGAAGATGCGGTGGTGACGGAACGCTTCCATCCACGCGACGCGGATGTTCTCGTCGTCCACCGGCACGAGGCGCATGTCGGCCGAGATCACCGCGCGCAGGAAAGTGAAGAAGGTGATGCCGAACGGCGGCGCATAGTCCAGCGCGCGGATCAGCATCGACTGGAACATCTGCGCCGTCTTGCCCAGCCGCGCGGCGATCTCCTGCGCCAGCGCGGGCGACAGGGCGCCGCGCGGGAGGATGCCGCTGCCGTTGGTGGCGATGGCAATCAGCCCTTCGATCCGCGCGCCAGCGACTTTCTGGAACGCGCGGTAGACCGCCTGCACCAGCACGTTGCCGAGCTGGTGCGGTTCATCGCCGATCTCGGGACTGTCATAGAGCAGGTCGCCGATCAGCGGGCGCAGCGTCGCGCCGCCGCCCGCCGTTTCGGAGAACGTGCGGGCCAGCGATCCGAGCACGCCCAGCCGCTCTATGTCGCCGCGCGCCTCGGTGATCTGGGCGGCAACGAGTTCGCCGTAGGAATAGCGCTGGAAGATCGCCACGAGGTCGGCGAAAGCCTCGTGGAAGGCAAGGACGTCGCGGTGGGTGGCGGTCATGAACTCGGGCTTCACCGCGTCGAGCAGGGCGTGCGTCATCTCGTGGACGATGACGTCGTGCGACAGCGCGGTGAACACCCGGCTGCCGGGGGGATAGCCCACCGTGTCGCTGCGCGCCTTGTAGTAGCCGAAGACCACGCAGGCGCGCGCCGGGTCGAACCACGCCTGCGCCTCCTCGACCTCCCACGGCGCGAGGTGGAAGCGATCCGCGCGCGACCATTCGCCGGTCGCCGGATCGTGCATGAGGCCAAGCACGATCTCGCGCCCCAGCGCCTTGCGGAAGGTGCCGTAAAGCTGCGAAGCGGTGGCATAGACCATCTGCGCGATGAAGCGCGGATCGCTCAGCGAAGGCGGATAGCCCGCATCGGCGATCGTGACGATGCTGTTGGGCTTCATCGCGTCGATGATCGTCCGCACCGAGCGCCACTGCGGCTTGTCCTCCGACCAGACCGGCAACGTGACGGCGAAGCGGCGGCCGCGCAGGGTCTTGCCGTCGCCTGAGAACTCCAGCGGCTCGTAAGGCTCGGACACGGTGACGACCCCGCCGCGATCGGAGCGGGCGGTGGGGTCGATGGCGAATATCCGCATCCGGCGCACCATCGGCATGTCGGTCTCGGCGCCAGTATTGGCGGCCGGGCAGCGGTCCCTCGCGCGCTTGCGCTCGTCCGCCTCGTCCTCGGCGCTGCGCACTTCGCGCAGGACGCGGGGGGAGACGGTTATGACCACGCCGTCAGTCATGCGGGCAGGCCGAACAGCGCCTGCGCGCTGTAGAGCGCCGAGCCTTCGAGCAGCGGCTTCTGGTCCTCGCCCGCCATCTCGCGGGCAATGGCGGCGAAGACGTCCTGCGCGGTCATCCCGGCGCCCTGCCCGCGCAGGATCTTCGTCGCCGCGCGGGTGAATACGCCTGAGCCCGCCTCCTCCATCGCCGACTGCTCGGGCAGGCAGGCGCAGAAGGTGACATAGGACAAGTCGGCGCCGTAAATCTCGGATGGCGCGGCCGCAGCCCGGCTTCCGCGCGCCGCCTTGCGTGCTTCGTAAGCCTTGAGCGCGATCGCGTCCGGCAGGCTGACGCTGCGCGGGCGGCGGTCGATGCAGCCGCCCAGCACCATCCGGCTCGACCGGCCCGAATGGCAGAAGTCATGGAAGCGGATGACCTTCACGCCGTCCGCCACTTTCATCAGATCGGGCCATTCGTCGTCGATGATCAGCCCGCCGTCACGCCAGTCGAGCGCCACCAGCGCCTCGTCCTTGTCATCGGCGAACTGCTTGTCCTGCAACTCGTCCCCGTCGACGTCGAGGACGCGGGTGCCGTGGGAGGAGATATGGATCATCACGCTGTCCCCGGCGCGCGCTTTGCCGAGAACCCCGCGCAGCGCCTCGCGGATCTGTCCCGCCCCGGCATCGGAGAGAACGGTGGCGGCGTAGCCCTGCTGGCGGAACGTATCCGCCCAGGTGTTCGCATCGTTGACGCAGCCGTAGAGGCGCATGCCTTCAGGAAAAGCGTCGTTGCCGATGCACAGCGCGATCTTCTGGCCCCCGAGCTGCACCGGCGCCGTCGCCTGAGGCGGAGGTGGTGCGACGGGCACGAACTCGGCAGGCTGCTCGAACAGCCCCGCCGGCATGCCGTAGTAGTTCGCCGCCACAATCGCCCGGCCGACGCGCGGCTCGCCCGCCGGAAAGCGCGGCTTCACCGCGCCCGCATCGCTCAGCCCCAGCATCCGCCGCAGCACGTTCTCGAGCGTCGCCACGTCGTTGTCGAACCCGCCGTGCGAGCGCGAGCCCGAGGCCATCGTCGGCTTCGCGGCAGGCGCGGTGGGAGACAGGATCACCGCGTCGCGGAAAGCCCGCTTCACCTCCGGGTCGGTGCGGATGAAGTCCTCCATGCCCAGGATCGGCGTCCCCTTCTTCGGCTCGAACGCGCGGCTGACGAGGTAGAGCAGCGACTTGCGGTAGATGTTGGCACAGTTGTCCGCCCGCTCCGCTTCGCGCGTCATCGCGAAGAGGCTCGCCTCCTCGATCTTCTTCTTGCCGATCAGGCTGCCGAGCGTCTGCGCGAACAGGTCGTTGGTGATCGCCGGGGCCAGCAGGTGCATCTGCTTCACGCGCAGCTTGTCAGCGCAGAGCACCGGCAGGAAATACGCATGGAAGATCGAGCCCGCACTGTGCCCCAGCGCGAAGATCGCGCTTGGCTCCTTCCACGCCGCCGCCAGCTTCTCGGCGAAGAGGCGCGCGCCGCCGCCGGTGTCGCTCGACCGGCGGGCGCTGTCCTTCATGGCGTCCCATAGCAAGGTGCCGACCTTGCCGCCGATCAGCTCCACCGCCGGGTCGGTGGTATAATCGTAGATGTCGCGCGAGAGGGCGCGGCCCTTGCGCCGGTCACCCTCGACGATCTGCCAGAAGGTCTCCAGCCCGCCGGTCTCCCAGATGAAGTAGACCGGGTAGATGCCATGCGCCATCCACCAGCGGTGATAGGCCCATGCCGCCGCGAGGCCGCTGCGCTCGTCGGTCAGCCCGCCGTGGGCGTAGAGCATCAGCCGGTAGCCCTGCTTGGCCTTGTCGACGATGGCGCTGACGAGCCGGTCGAGATCCGTCTCGTGCGTCGCCATGATCCCGTCGTCGGAAAGCACGCCCTTGCGCAAATTGACGACATGGAGCGCCAGTTCGCGCAGCTGCTCGGGCGCGCCGGTGAACGGGCCGGGATCGACGAAGACCGGCCAGGGCGACACCGCCACGGTGTCGCCACCGCGCGTCCTGGCCTCGGGCGCTTCCCCGGCCGAGGGCAGCCAGTCCGGTGCCACGACACCCGCCTTGTCCTCGGCCGCGTTCCACGCCGCGAAGTAATCCCGCAAGGCCGCGATCCGCTCCAACTGCTCCGCGCCCGGCTCAGCGCCCTCGCGCACCACCAGCAGTTCGACCGGCTGGCCCGGCTCCAGCCTGCGGTTGGCGCGGATCGATCCGTCGGGGAACAGCAGGTAGTGGAAGCGCTGGCTGAGCGCGGCCGAAGCCTTCAACTGCTCGGTCAGTTCCTTGACCGGGACATTGCCGACCCACTCGATCGCGAGCCAGTCCTTCTGCGCAGCGGCCATGAGCATCCTCCTAGGCATTGGCCTGTAGCGGCCGGGTGAAACGGGACAGCAGCATCGGCATCGTCGCGACGACGCCGGGAAGCAGGGTCAGCAGTGAGCCGGAGCCCTCGTGATCGAGGAAGGTGATGAGCACCGAGCCCGCCGCGACCAGCAGCAGCAGCGGCACGCGCAGCACGTTCCACGCCCCGCCGCGCTGCGCGTCCTGCCGGAACTGGTGGAACCACTCGGGCTGCTCCAGCGTGCGGATCCAGTGCCCGAAGCTCTCGTTCATCAGCCGGAAGTTGGGATCGGTCTTGACCAGCCGCCGCGTCAGCAGGCTGTTGAGCACCGGGAAGTTGCTGGTGTTGATGAACTTGCCGTGCGCCAGATGGTGCAGCGTCAGATGCTCCTCCTTGCTGGAGCGCACCCATTCGCCCTGGTAGTAGTCGCCCAGGAAATTCGCCATGTATTCGTGGATCTGCTCGCGGTAGACGTCGTTGAGATCGTTGAGCACGCCCAGTTCTCCCGGCGGGGTGGGCGCGGTCATGTCGTCGATCGATATGCCGAAGGAGCGGATCTGGTCCTGGATGCGGTCGGACGGCACCTGGATCATCTCGCTGGCGATCGCCTCCGCCACCGCCGGATTGCGCGCCGCCCAGCGCCGCACCGAGGCACGGTTGACCGGGTCGTCGATCAGTTCCAGCAGCCGCTCCAGATTGGCGCCGCCGCGCGGCGGATCGGGCTCAGGGTCGAGCGGCGCGGGCTCGGCCAGCGTCTCGGTCCAGGTGTAGGTGATGAATTCGGAGAACAGCTCGGCCCAGCGGTAGGACTCGCTCTCGTTCATGATCCCGGCGCTGCCCGCCACCTCGGCCTCGCGCTTCTCGCGGTCGCGCGCCTGCCGCAGCCGGACCAGCGGCATCGTCTGGACGAAGAAGTAGACGTTGACCTCGGGCCGGGCGGTCAGCTGCTCCAGAAGTGCCAAGGTCTTCACGCGCAGATCGCGGTTGGCGACGATGCTTTCGAAGCCGGTGACGATCCACGACTTGGCCGTGAGCAGCGCCATGCTCTTCTCGCCCAGCTTGCCGCGTTCGAGCGCAAGGTCGAACATCTCCAGCCGGTCGCGCGTGTCGAGCGAGTTCTGCAGCTTGCGGAATTCCCGCGTGGGATAGTTGATGAAGACGGCCTTGATCGGGCGGGTGGACTTGGTGCGGATCTGCTCGGGCGTGTGGCGCGGGTGGAGCGCGCGGAAGCCGAAATGCTGCAGGCCGAACAGGTTCTGCGCCGCCAGCACCAGCAGGCGCCAGGTCAGGAACGTCGCCACGCCCATGGCGCCGACCGCCAGCAGCCAGTCGCGCAGCACCACCAGCCCCGGGCTGCGCGGCATGGTGACGAGCGAGATGCCGGTGCGCGCCTGCGCCCAGCGCGCGTAGTCGGCCAGCACGCCGAGGCGAAGGTCGAGCGGATGATCGAAACGGACCGGATCGTCGGTCCACAACTGCATGATCGCGGAGGCCATCTGCGAAGGCGCGCCGGGCTCCGCTGCAGCATGGTCGGCGACGAGCTTGCGGGCGGACAGATCGGCAGGCGCGGGCGTCTTCGCCTTGGGCGCGCTGTCGTAGAAGGGCCGCATCTGCGCGATGTCGTCGGCGATTTGCGTGCGCGATTGCTGCAGCACCCAGGCATCGGACAGCGAGCGGTCGGCGCGCAACTGCCCAGCCCCCGCGCAGCACGCAGCGAGTGCGGGGATGACCGCCAGCAAGTAGATCGTCACCAACTGATGGCGCAGCACGCGGTTGACGCGGCGCATGACGGAAGGCGGCACGAACCCGGCAGGCGCCGCGCGCATCCGCTCCATCCACGCCGGCAATCTGACGTCGATTTTGCGCAGCGAAAACCAGTCCAGCGCCGCGACTATCCACATCGCCACCAGCAGCACCGGATAGGCGAAGGCCCGCCAGTTCGCGCCAAGGCAGCAGGCCAGCACCACGCTCGCATAGATGCCGAGCGCGGCGTAGAACACAGTCGCGACCTTGCCCCAGCCGACCGGCAGAGTGCCCCAGCTATGGTCGGCATCCTTGCGCGCCAGCAAGATCAGCAGCAGGAACAGCCCCAGCGCGGCATGCAGGAACGCCGCGTCGCCCCGCGCCAGCAGCAGCCCGGCCGCCATCAGCACCACCACCGCCAGCTGCGCCGACATGCCGCGCAGATACCACTGGTCGGCCTCGGCGCTGTGAAATGGCTCGGGATCGGGCCAGAGCTTGCGCAGCAGCGACCGCGGGTCGGTCGAGGCCATCACGCCCAGCCCCGCCGCCAGCACCAGCCCGACGCAGAGCATCGTGACCCCCGCGACGAAAGCCGGATCGAGCGCCGCCCTCTGCAGCTTCGAGCGGTCGTACCACGTCGCCACCAGCCAGTGCGCCGAGCAGGCGACGCCGATCGACATGCGCACCCGCTTGCCGCCGTAGCGCGCGTCGAACGGAGCGCCTGCAATGGGCTCTGCCGCCCGGCCATGCTGCGCAGCATCCGCAAGCCCGCAACGCTCGTCCACCGATCCCGCGATGCGCGACAGCATATCGACGGCATCGAGCTGGCTGCCGAACGTCTCGTTGTGCGCGCGCGCGGGGTCGGAATGCTGCAGTACTTCGAGGCTGGCGGGATCGATCACCGCATAGCCGAAGCCCTCGGGCACCGGGACCGCCAGTGTCGCGGCGGGCGGCTTTCCCGACATCACGAGGTTCGCCGCCCCCGCGCGCGTCAGCAGCACCACCATGCGAGCGTCGCCGTTGGCCGCCGCAGGCACCTGGTCGATCGTGTAGACCTGCCCCTTCCCGCAGCCGAAGCCGCCGTCAGCGTGTGCCTCCCCTTGGCGTCCGGTGCAGGGGATCACCTCCCCGGCGCGCAGGCGGCCGAAATAGCGGCGCTCGCGAATGTCGGCGAGCGGGCGGTCCTTCGTCGGCAACTGGTCGATGATCGTGCTGCCGACCATGCTGCGCAACTGCAGCGCAGCAAGCGGCAGCGGCGCCGGGTAAGTCTGCCACGGCGACGACGCCGCCCCTGCGCCCGATTGCTGCGACGAGGCCCAGCCATTCCCCCACACGGCCCTGGTATCCCGCTCGATCGCACCGAGACTGAAGCCCACTTCGCGATCGACGTCCTGCGCGATGGCGGCGGCAAGGCCCTGCGCCATCGTGTCGTTGTCACGCCTGAGGTCGCCCCAGAACGCGATCACCGCGCAGGCCGTCACCAGCGTCGCCACCATCAGCGGCACCGCGGCGATGATGCCGACAACGTCCATCCAGCCGAGCGAGGCATTATGGTCGATCGAGGCCAGCTTGATCAGCGGGATCAGCAGCAGCAGCACGACCACCGAGAATCCGAACGCCGCCTTGGTGAAGGGGCTCAGATTGTTGAGCACCGCCCCTGCGCTCGGCGGATCGCCCAGAGCGCTGAGCAGGCACCGGCGCGGCGCGCAGACGTAGTGGCCTTCCTCCCGCTGGATCGTCACCGGCCGTCCAAGGTCGAGCGGCCATTGGTAAACCAGCCGCTCCCGCCCGCCGATCTCGATCTTCGGGGTCTTGCCCGAAGTGTCGGGCGCGGGCACCGCGCCGCCTTCGAGCGCGGCCTTGTCCTTCGCTGCGAGCGGCTCGATGCGTTGGGGCCAGTCCCCGCGCAGCACGAGCAGGACTTCGCCGTCCGGCCCGGTGATCGCCAGTTCGCGCGCCCGCGTCTGCTCGCTGCGTCCCGGGATTACGGGGGCCTGGATCACCGACTGCGCAGAACTCTGCGCACAGAAAGGCTCGCCGTCCTCGGTCGCGAAGGCCGACATCACCGGCTTGCGGTCACGCGCCTGGAAACCGTCGAGGGTCAGGCGCAGCTTCGTCGGCGCGGTCGGCATCGCGCGGCACCGGTCCTGCGCCGCGTAGCGCACCTGGAAGCGGTCGCTCGAACTGTCGAGATTCGAACCGTCGCGCTGTCCGTCCTGCGAGGCGCGCCGGGTCACCATGTCGCCAAGGTCCCGGAACAGGCTGGCCATGCGCGCCACTTCGCCGAAGTCCGCCTGTTGCCGCCGCAGCACGAGGTCCGAGCGCGCCTGGATCAGCAGCAGTCCGAAGAACAACACCACCGCGATCGTTGTCGACAACAGCACGGCGAGCGAGCGGACGCCCGGCAGGGATGCGACGCCGGCCACGTCAGCCGATCCCGCGCCGCAACGAACCTGCAAGGCGAAACCATCCGGCCACCGGCATGCCCCTATCCGAAGACGCCCTTAAGCATTTACCTCAGGGGCGCAACATTGTCCCAAATCCGCCGTATTTACCGGCGCTTTTCACGAACACTATTTACCGGACGCCGCAAGCCCCCAAATCATGACGATACATGCCATCAAACAGGACCGCTCAACTTCACCGAACGCCGTTCACTCTACAAGCCGTTGAATATCATGACGACTATTGGTCAACTTCGGCAATCCGGAAACCATCGTCTTCTTCCATTACAAATATCGTCACTTGACCGCCCTGCGAAACGGGAGCCTTCCTTGAAGGGCATAGTCAGGCAAGGTGCTGTCGAAAGGGGGGAGCATGGTGATCGCCAGAGGAATACTCCTGAGCGGATCGCTCGCGGCGCTGGCCGCCTGTCACGGCGGGCCGAAGGACGAGGCGCAGAAAGTCGGCGTGCGCGACGACACGCTCGTCCAGGCGGACGAAGACTACTTCCACGAAATGGACGACGGCGTTACCCTCACCCCCGACGAAGTGAAGGGCCGCAACATGTGGCTGGTGTGGAGCGGCGGCAACGACCGCTTCTGGGACACCATGAGCAAGCCGACGCTGGGCGGCTTCGACCTGCTCAAGATCGTCGCCCCGCCGCCCGGCAGCCCCAATGCCCGGCCGACGCGCTGGAAGGTCATGGGCCTTGTCAACGAACCCTGCTTTTCCGCGCCGACGAAGCCGGACGGCTACGGCCTGTGGCGCGACACGCGCGATCCGGGCTGCGCACCCGATCCCTTCGCGAATGAAAAGAAGTACCCGGGCATCCGCATCGGCGCGCGCGGAACGACGGTGCCGGTGGGCTCCTACTTCGGCGAACCCTCCGGCATCCTCGGCCTGCGCCTGTTCCCCAATCCGGACTTCGACGAGAAGGCCAAGGCCCGCTGGGACGCGAAGCGCTATTACAGCGACGCGCGCTACTACAACGATCCCAGGCTGGTGCGCCCCTACCGCGTGGGCATGAGCTGCGGGTTCTGCCACCTCGGCCCCAGCCCGACGCGCCCGCCCGCCGATCCCGAGAAACCCGCCTTCGCCAACCTCAACTCCACGGTCGGCGCGCAGTACATGTGGGTGGACCGGCTGTTCATGTGGAAGGCCGACCCGGCGAACTACATGTACCAGCTCGTCTCGACGTACCGGCCTGGCGCGATGGACACCTCGCTGGTTTCCACCGACAACATCAACAACCCGCGCACGATGAACGCGGTCTACCTGCTCGGCGACCGGCTCGGCGCCGCGCGCAAGTTCGGGCGCGAAACGCTGGCGGGCGGCAGCACGAAGAACGTCCAGTTCAACGACATCCTCGATTCCGGCCCGCTCACGCAGTATTTCGAGAAGCCTGCGACGGTCTGGACACCGCACGTGCTCAAGGACGGCGCCGACGCGGTGGGCGCGCTGGGGGCTCTGAACCGCGTCTATCTCAACATCGGGCTGTTCTCGGAAGAGTGGCTAACGCACTTCAACCCGGTCGTCGGCGGCAAGATCATCAGCCCGATCGAGATCGCCACCGCCCGCCGCAACTCCGCCTACTGGCGCGCGACGGAGGCGGGGACGCCGCTTACCGCGCTGTTCTTCCTCAAGGCCGCGCGGCCCGATCCTCTGGCCAATGCGCCGGGCGGTGCGGGCTACCTCAAGGCGAGCCCGCAAGTGCTCCAGCGCGGCGCGATGGCTTTCGCCAATACCTGCGCGCGCTGCCACTCCAGCAAGCAGCCCGACGCGCCCGCAGGCGCTTCGCTGGTCGATGCCATCGGCCCCGACTACCTGACGCGCTTCAAGGCATGGTGGCGCTGGACCCAGAGCGAGGACTTCAAGGGCAGGATGCGCGCCCTCGTCGCGCGGCCGGACTTCCGGCAGGGCAACTACTTCAGCACCGATGCGCGCATCCCGGTGACGCTGCTGCGCACCAACTTGTGCAGCCCGCTGGCGACCAATGCCCTGCGCGGGAACATCTGGGACAACTTCTCGTCCGAAAGCTACAAGGTCCTGCCCTCGGTCGGCACCGTCGCCTATCAGGACCCCTTCACCGGAGAGGCCCGCGCCTATCGCATGCCCGCCGGAGGACGCGGCTATACGCGCGTGCCCTCGCTGGTCTCGCTGTGGTCGACCGCGCCGTTCCTGCTGGCCAACACGGTCGGCACGTTCAACGGCGACCCGTCCGTCGCCGGGCGAATGGCGGCCTTCGACGACGGCATCGCCAAGATGCTCTGGCCGAACCTGCGAGAGCGCGACGCGATGCTGCCCGGCGCCTGGGGCATGGTCGACCGCACGACGACGCGCAGCAAACTCTACGTGCCCTCCTCGTTCATCCCCGACGCCCCGGGACCGCTGGACGATCAGGCGCGCAAGGCCCTGCGCTCGCTGGAGAACGCGGACGGCGACATCGAACTGGGGCCGATCCCCAAGGGAATGCCCGTGAACCTGCTCGCCTCGCTCCAGCCGCTGGCGGAAAGCCGCGATCCGGCCACCATCGCGCGCCACTACCGCGACCTCATCGTGCTGCTGGCACAGCTCAAGAAGGGCCTGCTGACCCTGCCGCGCGGTGCCGACGACGCGGCCGTGCGCGCTCACTTCGCCTCGCTGCGGGGACCGTTGATGGCGCTCAACAAATGCCCCGACTTCGTGGTCAATCGCGGCCACTACTTCGGCACCGAGGAGTTCAACCGCTATCAGCGCACCCGCGACGAGCGCGATTTCGGCCGCGAGCCTGTCCTGTCCGACGAGGACAAGCGGGCACTGGTCGAATACCTCAAGACGCTCTGAGCAGGCGGTGCCGCAGCCCGAACACCACTACATCGTGGTGGGGTCGGGCGCGGCCGGAGGCACCGTCGCGGCGCGGCTTGCCGAAGCGGGAATGCGGGTGCTGGTGATCGAGGCCGGGCCGGACCCCTGCGCCGGGGACGCGAGGACACAGGCGGACTACGCGGTGCCCGCCTTCCATCCCTTCGCCTCGGAGAACCCTGAATTCGCGTGGGACTACCGCGTGCGGCATTTCGCCGCTCCTGCAGGCGATCTCGTCAGCTACCCCCGTGCAGGCGCGCTGGGGGGCTGCACGGCGCACAATGCGATGATCTTCCTGGTCCCCCCCGACAGCGACTGGGCACATCTGGCCACCCTGACCGGCGATCCGGGCTGGTCGCCCGAAGCGATGCGAAGGCACCGCAAGGTGGTCGAGGACTGCCGTCACCGCCCGTTCTGGCGCCTGCTCGCCCGCCTCGGCATCGACCCGACCGGACATGGCTGGGACGGCTGGCTGCCGGTCGAGAAAGCGGCGCCCATGCGCGCCTTGCGCGATGCGGCGCTGATCCGCTCGCTGCTGCTGGCGACGCTGGTGGACGTGGCGCGGGGCCGAAACTGGCTCTCGCGCATCGGCGTGTTCCTGCGCGACTGGGGCGATCCCAACGACGACAGGCGGCAGGACCGCGAACAGGTCTGCTACACCCCGCTCACCACGCGCGGCCACGCCCGCAGCGGCGCGCGCGAGCGGCTGGAGGCCGTGCGCGAGGCTCACCCCGACCGCATCACCATCCTGACGGACTGCCTCGCTACCCGCGTCCTGTTCGACAGGAGCGGGGTCGCAAACGGCGTCGCCTGGCTGAAAGGCCGCCACCTCCACCGCGCCAGCCCGCAGCCCCGTGCAGGAGGCGAGGAAGGCGCCAGCTTCGCCCGGCGCGAGGTCATCCTCGCAGGCGGCGCCTTCGCCACGCCGCAACTGCTGATGCTATCGGGCATCGGCGACGCCAGCCATCTCGCCGAACACGGCATCGCCTGCCGCAAGCATCTGCCGCAAGTCGGATGCAACCTGCAGGACCGCTACGAGATCGGTCTGGTCCACCGCATGGCGAAGCCCTGGCGCTCGCTGCAGGGCGCGACCTTCAGCCCCGGCGATCCGCTGCACCACATGTGGCGGAAGCGGCGGCGGGGCATGTACATCTCGAACGGCGCGGCGCTCGCCGCGCTGCGTCGCTCCAGCACCGCGCGGGACCACGCGCCCGACCTGTTCCTGATGGGGCTCATGGCGCGCTTTAAAGGGTACTATCCTGGCTATTCCGCCGAGCTTTGGCCGGGGCTCGACGGCTTCAGCTGGACGGTGCTCAAGGGCCAGACCGGCAACCGCGCGGGCACCGTGCGCCTTGCCTCCGCCGACCCGCGCGATCCGCCGCGTATCGACTTCGCCCACTTCGCGCAGAACGGGGAGGCCGACCTCACCGGCCTCGTCGAAGGACTGGAGATGGCCCGCGCCCTCGCCCGCCCGCTGATCGCGCGCGGGGTGATCGCCGAGGAGGAACTGCCCGGCCCTCACCTCACCGGCGCGCCCTTGCGCGACTGGGTTCGCGCCAACGCATGGGGACACCACGCCTGCGGCAGCGCGGCGATCGGGCCGGTGCTCGATCCCTCGGGCCGGGTCCACGGGATCGAGCGGCTGCGCGTGGTCGATGCCTCGATCTTCCCGCGCATCCCCGGCCTGTTCATCGCCGCGCCGATTTACCTCGCGGCGGAGAAGCTGGCCGCCGACATCCTGCGCCTGAATAGGGAGAGCTGACCGATGCTGCGCTTTCTGCACCGCCTGCTCGAAGCGGGCCTCCACTTCGAGCGGCGCTTCGATCCCTTCTTCCGCCCCGCACTCGACGCGGTGGTGCGCATGCCGCTGACGCGGTTCTTCAACTGGACCATCAACGTCACCCGCAGCCGCGACGTGCCGCCGCTGGCGCAGGAGCGCATCGATCCCGACGAGGACATCAGCCTCGACACCATCATCGCCGAGATGCAGCATCACCTCGACCTCGACTTCACTCCCGGCACTTACGAACGCGCGGGCAATACCAAGACGCACGGCCTCGTCCGGGCGACCTTCACGGTACTGCCGGGCCTGCCAGAGCACGTGCGCCGAGGCGTCTTCGCGGCGGAGCGCAGCTTTCCGGCATGGGTCCGCTTCTCCAACCCCGGCCCCCATGTCGAGCCCGACATCGACGACGTCGGCTTCGGCTCGATGAGCGTGAAGCTATGCGACGTGCCCGGCCCCAAGCTGATGGACGACGAGCATTTCACGCAGGACTTCACCTCGGTCACCGTCATCACCTTCCCCACGCCCGACACGCGCACCAACGCGCACCTGCAATACTGGAGCCGCCGCGAGATGGGGGTCTGGTACTTCCTGAACCTCAGGCGCCCGCACGTGCGCGACTTCATCATGCAGGCGCTGTGGAACCGTACGCTCGCCAATCCGCTGGCCAACACGTACTTCTCCTGCACGCCCTACCTGCTGGGAGAGGGGCAGGCGATGCAGTACAGTTTCCACCCCCTCACCCCCGTCACGACGCGCATTCCTCGCCTGCCGCTGCGCCCCGGCGACGACTACCTGCGCGACAACCTCGCCGCTTCGCTGCGCGAGGGCGAAGCCTGCTTCGAGATGCGCCTGAGGCTGCAGCGCGACCCGTTCCTTCAGCCGATCGAGCAGGGCGCGGTGCTGTGGGACCCGGCGCGCACGCCCTATATCCCGGTGGCGCGGATCACGATCCCCGCCCAGGAATTCCGCTCGCCTGCACAGTTCGCCTTCGCCCGGCAACTGACGTGGAACCCCTGGCACTGCGTCCCGGAACACCGCCCCCTCGGCAACCAGAACCGCGCACGGCGACGGCTCTACTTCGAGATGTCGCGCTACCGGCAGGGCAAGAACGGCGAAAGCCACGCCGAGCCGACCGGGCTCGAGCAGTTCGACTAACTTTTCGTCACCCGCGAACGCAACGACGAATTAGGGCGCGTCCTCGAGTATCCGCGCCAGCCCGCCGATCCCCGGCAGGAAGAAGTACGCCCCGCCCACCACCGTCACGAAGCGCGGCAGTCCGGCGACGAGGCGCGGATTGCCATCCCCGTCGTGCCACGCGAAGGCATCCGTCGCCCGCCCGCTGCGCACCGGACAGCGATTGCCCAGCAGCGGGTCCTGCTCGCCCGAAAGCCCGCCGAAGTAGGGGCTGGCGATCCAGCTGCCCTGCACGAACTCGAACTGCCGCGCGAGGCTGGCGTTGAGGCAGATGAAGTGCAGCCCGCACTCTTGCGCCACCGCCTCTCCGGCGATCACCGCAAGCGGCTCCGGCGCCGCCCCGTAAGGTCGCCCCCGCCGCAGGAGCCGGTGAAACCGCGCCGAGGCCACCGCGTCATGGATGGCCGTGCCCTTGAACCCGAGCGAGGACACCACATCCCGCAGGAACCCGCGCCGTCCTTGCGGATCGTCGCCGCTGCGCGGATTGGCGCGGCGGACGTGTGCGCCCACCGGGCATGCAATCCCGTCCGGGTCGCCCGCGAAGGTAAAGCCGTTGAGCCCCTGCGCCGCCAGTTCAGGCAGAGGGTGCCCGTCGATGCCCCGCCCCACCATCCGCTCGGCCAGCGCGACCGCCCCGTCCCTGCCGGCGATCCGCGCCGTCCAGTCCCAGAAGCCCCCGACGTCTTGCACCAGCTGGCGATAGACGAGATAGGTCCCGTTGTGCCCGATCCCGCGCTCCACCGGATGATCCGCCACGAACCCGTACTCGTTGCCATGCCCCAGCAGGAATTCGCCGAGCGCGATCCGATCGCGATAGTAGCGGTCCTTCGCCCCGCCGGGTCTCAGCGTGCCCTCCCAGTCGACCTCCGGTTGCGAGACACCGTCCACGAAGCCGAACGGCTCGCGCCCGACCGGTCCACTCGCGTCGTTGATGCGCAGGAGCGTGCAGGCGTCCGGCGGCATCGCGCCGAGTATCGCATCCTGCCACGCGGCGACGTCGCCCTCCCCGGCCAGCAGCATAAGCAGCACATGCGGCTCCGCCTCGCCGCTGCCCCAGCGCCAGTATTCGGGCGCACTTTCCTCCACGTCCCCCAGCCGCCGCGAGCGCGAGGGATCGCCCGCCATCCCGTCGAGGAACTCGGGCGCGAAGCCGGGCACATCGTCCACCGGCAGGCCCAATGCCCGCAGTCCCGCCGCCGTGAAGGCCAGCTGGCAGACCCGCTCCAGCCGCCGCGCCTCCGCCTCGGCCAGCGTCGTCACCGCCAGAGAGCGTAGCCACGCCCGCGCCGCGCCCGGCTGCGCAACCTGCAGCAGCACATAGCGCGCGCCGCCGAGCGACCCGAACCCGCGCCCGACGAGCGCCTGCACGTCGGCGTTCAGCCCGTTCATATCTCGGCGATCCAGCGGCGCAGCGCACGCCCGCGCGGCCTTGCCTCGAACCCCGCGCGGATGCGGGCGTTGCGCGCCATGTCGTAGCTGGAGAGCCCCGGGAACGCCTTGAACCACACCTGCGTCGGGATCTGGTGGTGGAACAGGTAGCGCTTGAAATCCTCCTCGCGCCTCGCCCCGCCGCGGATCAGCCAGTCGGTGCGCGGATAGCCCAGGCCGTTGGAGAACGACAGGTTGAGCCCGAAGGCCACCTTGTTGATGAAGTCGTCGTTGTACGCCTCGCGGCTGCCGTCGTAATTGCTGGCGAAATAGACGCGGCGCCTGTCGTCAAGGAACGTCCAACTCGCGAAGTGGATCGTGTTCACCCGCGCGAGCCGCCCCTTGCGATAGATGTGCCGCGCGCCCCAGCCGATTACCCACAGGACCACCACCGCCAGCCACCGCCGGAAGCGCCCCGGCTTGAGCGAGCCGATCGCGCTGTACTGGTTGGTGATGTCGTGGTCCTCCTGCGCCGAGAGCATGCGGTTGCGCTCCCGGTCAGGCACCGGGGCGAGCACCGGGTCGGTCTTTTCCCGGCGGCGCAGCAGCAGCACGAACGGCAGCAGGCCCGGCACGATCAGCGGCAGCAGCGCCAGGGCGAGCACCGGGAGCAGCAGGAAGTGGGCGATGTCGCCAAGCCTGTGCAGCAGCGGCATCTTCTGCAGCGGCGTCAGCGGCACCGCCTGCCCCGCTTGCGCAAGGATCGGCCAGAGCGTTTCCGGATCTTCCGTCCGGTGCGCCAGCCGCGCCGCGCGCAGCGCACGATGGAGCGCCGCCTCCTCGGCAATCTGCCGGGTGCCCCGCCCGCGCCAGTTGATGTAATTGGCCGCCGTCCGGCAGCGATGCGCGCGCATCCACGCGATGAGGTCGGTGCGCGGTTCGAAGTCGATGCAGAACCCGAATATCTTGCGCAGCCCCGGCCCCGCCACCACCGCCAGCGCCTCGAGGAACTCCGCATCCCCGCCATCGTAGTCGGCGATGAACGCCAATCGCACCGGCTCGGTCACCGGCAGGCTCTCGGCCAGCGCGATGCGGTCCCGCAGCGAGGGATCGTCGAGCACGACGAACCGCGCGACATGGATGCGCTTGAGCCGCCCGAACGGCACCAGCCAGTTCTCGGGCTCTGCCTGGCCGGGAGACGAGGTCATCGACGCCAGCGTCCGCTCCAGTTCGACGCGTACGCCGAAGCGGAGGGGCGAGGCGATGAAGATGTGTCCCTGCCGGATCACGGCGGCCCGATCAGCCGCCGAACTCGAGCGCGAAGTCGATCAGCCGCGTCTTGTCCCAGTAGACCTTGCCCAGATAGAGCCCCGGCTCGATCATCCGGATCTCGTCGCGCACGTGCGATGCCAGCAGCGAGGTGTCGGAATAGTCGAGCACGATGCACTCCTTTCCGTCCAGCCAGCTCGGCTCCTTGTAGACTTTGGCGACGATCGCCTTGAGCCCGAACGGCAGGATGGTGTTGCGCAGGAAACCATGCTCGCCGTCGAAGACCTTGCCCTGCCAGGCGAAGATGTTGATGAGCTTGGCGATCTCGTCCGAAACCGAGGTGCCCGGCGCGATGATCGCCGTCCCCTTGGCCTCTCCATCGGGAATCGGCCCCGCCTCGTGCGCGGAAAACAGCGCATCGAGCGCAGCCTGGTCCATCTTGAGCCACTGCGATACCGACTGTCCCATGGCGATCCTCCCAAATCAGCCTGCCAGGTCTGTGCGTATCAGAAATCAATACAATATAATGACTTATACATTTGATTAAACTGGCGGCAATATTCTGATATTCGCCTTAATCCGACCTGTCGGATCACAATCAACACAGCGAACAAAATGCGCCAACCACAGCGTACTATTCTGCACACTCTGCCACCACTGACATTGGTTGTTAAGCGATTACGTCTCCGCCATGGACGCTGAAACATGCGCCCCAAAGGGATTAGCAAGCGATATGCCCCGTCGTAACGAGCACACATATGAGCTTAGATATGAGGATGTAAGTGGCGGAGAGGGTGGGATTCGAACCCACGGTACGGTTTCCCGTACACTGCATTTCGAGTGCAGCGCATTCGACCACTCTGCCACCTCTCCGCTAGAAGATTTAGGCGGTGAAACAAGTTCCACCGGGTCGGGAAGCGCGCCGTTAGCGGACCTGATCGCGCTTGCCAAGCCCTCATTTCAAATTTTCGGGAACAGCCCCGCATGCTCGCTTGTTTGAAATGCCCATGAAACCTATATCTCGGCCATGAACAGAGCGTCATTCTTCTCGCCCCAGGCCGGGCGTGTCATCGACGCACCGCTGCGGACGCGGGCACGATTCGCCATCGGTGATGTCGTGCGCCACAGACTCCACGACTTTCGCGGCGTCGTCTTCGACATCGATCCCGTCTTCGCCAACAGCGAGGAATGGTACCAGGCAATCCCTGCCGAAGTGCGCCCCAAGCGCGACCAGCCCTTCTACCACCTCCTCGCAGAGAGTGACGATTCCAGCTACGTCGCCTACGTCAGCCAGCAGAATCTGACCGGGGACGCCGATGGTGGGCCGGTCGATCATCCCTCACTGTCGCAGATGTTCGACGATTACGACAACGGCCGCTACCAGCTGCGCCCCGGCCTGGCGCACTGATTTCCCCGTCGATACGGCTCAGAGCGCTGCGGAGGACCGATCGCCCTCGCCCGCCCGCTTCGTCAGCAGCCGGGCGATCGCCGAGGCGGGGACGGGCCGCGAGAACAGGTAGCCCTGCACTTCGTGGCAGCCGACCCGCTCCAGGAACTCGAGCTGTTCGGGGGTTTCCACGCCCTCCGCGGTAAGGCGCAGGCCGTTGGCGCGCGCCAGACCGACGATCGCTTCCACCAATGCCGCCCCGGGCACCGTATCGACTGCATTGACGAACGAACGGTCGATCTTGATCCGGTCCACTGCGATGTCACGGATATGGCTGAGCGAGGAGTAGCCGGTTCCGAAATCATCCAGCGCACAATGCACGCCAAGCCCGCGCAAATCCGCAAGCGAGCGGGCGACTTCGCCGGACGCCGCCATGAGCGCCGTCTCGGTCAGTTCCAGTTCCAGCCGCTCGGCGGTCACGCCGCCGTGCCCCAGCACCTCGCGCACGATCTCGACGAACTTGCGGCTGCGCAGCTGGATCGGCGAGACGTTGACGGCAACGCGCAGACCCGGCCAGGCGCGCGCATCCTGCACGGCGCGGCGCAGCACCCATTCACCCAGCACCGTGATGAGGCCGCTCTCCTCGGCCGAGCGGATGAAGGCGCCGGGCGCGACGAGGCCCTGCTCGGGATGCTGCCAGCGCAGCAGCGCCTCCACGCCGACCATGCGGCGGTCTTCCAGCGACCAGATGGGCTGGTAGTGCAGTTCCAGTTGACGGTCGCAGTCCGCCAGCGCCAGTCGCAGCTCCCGGTAGGTCTCCTCGCGCGAGCGGACGTCGTGGTCCATGTCCTGCGTGAAGAAGACGTAGCGGCTGCGGCCGTCGGTCTTCGCCTTGTAGAGAGCGATGTCGGCCTTGCGGGTCAGTTCGGTACGGTCGAGGCCATCCACCGGGGAGACCGCCACGCCGATGCTGGCGCCGATGAACGCCTGCGAGCCGGCCAGGTCGAAGGGGCGCTCCAGTTCCGCGACGATGCGTGCGCAGATGCCTTCGATCGAGGCGCGCCCTTCCGGCTCGCCGATGAGGATGGCGAATTCGTCGCCGCCCAGCCTGGCGACGATGTCGTAGCCGCGCACTTCGGCGACCAGCCGCCGCGCCACCTGCCGGATCAGCGCATCGCCCGCCGGATGGCCCAGCGTATCGTTGACCTGCTTAAAACGATCGAGGTCGATGTAGAGCAATGCCAGCAGCGTGCGGTGGCGGCGCGAGCGGGCAAGCGCCTCGTCGAGCCGCTGCTCGAACATCGCGCGGTTGCCGAGCCCCGTCAGATCGTCGTGCATGGCGCGGTGCTGCGCGTGGAGGCGGCTTTCCTCGAGGTCGTGCGTCCGGCGGGCCAGACGGCTCGCCAGCACGAAGAGGACTACGGTGATCAGCAGCAGGACGATCGCCAGCGCCGGAGCCAGTGCCGCGATGACCTGGCTGCCGGGCGCGAAAGGTTGCCACACGAGGTAGCCCACGACGCGCGAGGCGCGGTCGTGGAGCGCTACCGAGCGCTGCCCGTTATTAGCGGGCGGTGCGAGGGCGAAATGCGCTCCCGCAAGGCCGTACTGCTCGGCCACGCCGCCGAAGAACTGGTTGTCAAGATAGACCACTGCGACATGCAGGGCTTCCGTTCCCGGCTTCTGCCGGATTGTTCCGCTGTCGGTGACGATCGGCTTGACGCTGATGATCGCCGGGCGCCCGCGGACGATGGCGATGTCGGCTTGTCCGGGCGAGAGCATCGCCACGTCGGCTTCCGTGCGCTTGCGGATGATGGGCGCGCGGCGCAGGCCTGACAGCAGCGGCCGCGTCGCGTCTTCCACCGCGATGTAGCTTTCCGGACGCGCGCGCTTGCCTGCCCGCATCGCGTAGATCGGCGCGCCCTGCGGGTCGAGCAGATAGACCTCGTCGATCCCGGCATAGTCCTCGAACCAGACGCCGAGGTTCAGGTCGAGCCAGCGCTCGTCCAGCGGGCGCTTCCGCGCCTCACGGACGGCCTCGTCCCATACGGTCGAGGACTCCTGCGCATGGGCGACGCGCTCCATACTCTGCGCCAGCACCAGAGAGACGATGGCGTGATCGCGGTTGCGGGCGATGCGATCGACTTCGTGCCCGGACCATTCCAGCAGGCCGAGCATGAGGGCGAGCAGGCACAACGCCGCCGCCACGATCGGAGCCGTAAACCGACCGACCATCCGCTTGCGATTTTCGCCCAAGGCCAATCGTGATGTCACACACGACTGCCTGCACCAGAGCGAATAACTTTTCCTTAACGAAAGCCTGTCGTCCGATGTGAATATTTACGGATAACGGGCCTTTTCAGCCCTTAAGCTTCCAACCTGACCGCAGGACGAAGAACAGCACCGTCGCCAGCGCCGCATCCAGCACACCGACGCCCAGTGCACTGTGCAGCACGGCCATGTTGGTGTCGCCGATATCGCTCTGGCCCAGGAAGCCGAAGCGGAAGCCCGAGATCACGTAGAAGAACGGATTCACCCGGCTGATCGCCTGGAAAGCGGGCGCCAGGTTGTCGATCACGTAGAAGGTGCCCGACAGCAGCGAGAGCGGCGCGATGACGAAGTTGGTGACGGCCGCGTTATGGTCGAACTTCTCTGCCCACACCGAGGAGAGCAGGCCCAACAGCGCCAGGAAGGCCGATCCCGCAAGGCCGAACCACACGACCGCCCACGGATGCGCCATCGACAGGCTCACGCCCGGCCACAGCAGCATCGCCAGCGTCAGGGCGAGGCCCACCAGCACCGCGCGGGTGACCGCCGCGCCGATCATGGCGACCATCAACTCCGCCTCGGTCAGCGGCGGCATGAGGTAATCGACGATCGTGCCCTGCACCTTGCCCGCCAGGAACGAGAAGCTGGAATTGGCGAAGGCGTTCTGCATCATGCCCATGACGATCAGCCCCGGCGCCACGAAGGTCGCGAAGTTGACGCCCAGCACCTGACGGTCGCCCCGGCCCAGCGCCACGGTGAATATCACCAGGAACAGCATGGTCGTGATCGCGGGAGCCCAGATCGTCTGGGTCTGGACCTTGAAGAAGCGCCTGACCTCCTTCATATAGAGCGTCTTGAGCCCCTCCCAGTTCACCTGGTGGATCAGGGGTTCTCCCTTTGCCGGAAAACGGCGAGTCGTGTTGCCGTTGGTGCCGTCGGGGTTCAGGATCCCGGAGGTGCCGGGCAGCTCAGTCGAATGGGGTTGATCGGCCATGCACCGGCGACTATCGGCTGATGCCTTCCGAGGCAAGCGGCGCCTGGAAATCAGGGGCGATTCTCTCGTCCCGCATGAAGTGATGGAACTGGAATGAGCTGGACTGACGAGCGGATCGAGAAGCTGACCAAGATGTGGGAGGGCGGTTCCACCGCCAGCCAGATCGCGGACGAACTCGGCGGCGTCAGCCGCAATGCGGTGATCGGCAAGGCGCATCGCCTCGGCCTCAAGGCGCGCCCTTCCCCGGTGAAGGCGAACGAGAAGCCCGCGCGCCCCGCGCCCGCTCCGAAGAAGCCCAAGCCCGAAGTCACCGCCGCGCCCGAACCGGCTCCCGCCCCCGCGCCGCGAGTCGAAGCACCGGTCGCCCGCGCCGCCGCCCCCGCGCCGCAGCCGCCCGTGCAGCGTGCAGAGCCCTCGTCGGCGCCCGCTGTCGATGCTCCGGCCGCGCCGCCGCAGCCGCGCATCGTCTCGGTCGGTCCCGGCGGCTTCCTGCGCCAGGGCCCCGGAGACCAGCAACAGCCGATCCCGCCCGCGCCGCCGCGCCGCCTCGTGCCCGCGAAGCCGAGCCCGGAAATCGCCGACAAGACCAGCCTGCTCGACCTCAGCGACCGTATCTGCCGCTGGCCGATGGGCCACCCCGGCGAGCCGGACTTCCACTTCTGCGGCGACAAGGTGAACCCCGGGTTCCCCTACTGCGTCGAGCACTGCGGCCGCGCCTACCAAGCCCAGCTGCCGCGCGGTGCACGCCGTGCGCCCCCGCCGCTGCCGTTCGGTGGCCCCCGTGTTCGCTGATCGGGTCCGCTGATCGGAATGGGTTCGGGGATGAAGCTCCGGGCGGCGCTCGCTCTTCTCGCGGCGCCGCTGGCGCTGTCCCCGGCCCTCGCGCAGGACGCCGCGCCGGTTGCACCGGCTGCGGCACCTGCTCCAGTCCCGGCCGAGTACGTCTACGTCGCGCTGACGGTGCCGCAGGGTGTCATCACCCTCGCACTCGACAAGACTCATGCGCCGCTGACGACGGCCAACTTCCTCAAGTACGTCGATACGAAGAAGATGGATGGCGCCGTGTTCTACCGCGCCATGCATCTCGATCACGACCCTGAACAGGGCCTGCTGCAAGGCGGCGTGCGCAACGGCGCCAACCTGCTGCCCCCGGTCGCGCACGAGCCCAATAGCAAGACCGGGATCAAGCATGTCGCCGGCGCCATCTCGATGGCTCGCTTCGCGCCGGGCTCGGCCCAGGCCGACTTCCTGATCCTGCTCTCCGACATGCCCTCGCTCGACGCCGCCCCCGGCAATGACGGCAAGGACCCCGGCGCGGGCTTCGCCGCCTTCGGCCATGTCGCGGCGGGTATGGACGTAGTGAAGGCGCTCTGGAACCTCCCCCGCTCCGCCACCAAGGGCGAAGGCGTGATGAAAGGGCAGATCCTTGCGCAGGACGTGAAGATCATCACCGCCCGCCGGACCAAGGCTCTACCCGCAGGCAATTGACCCTTCCGGTCGCCCTTCAGTTTCCGATCGAATAGGCGACCATTAGGCGCACCGTCGTCTCGATCGGCCGGGGCGCCAGTTCGACCTGCACGGGCGGCGGTGGCGGAGCGGGCGGCGGCGGCGCAGATGCGCGGGAACCTGCTGCCTGCACGATTTCCGGCTCCATCGCGATTTCACGATAGTCCGAATCCTGCACACGCAGGATTGGCCCCAAACGGGTGCCGGAACCTTCGGCTATGAGCTTTGCCTTGCCTTGTGCGTTCGCCAGAGCGGCCTGCATCGCCTGATTGCGGGCAGCGGCATCGTCGCGCAGCCAGAAGCGCTGCAGCGAGGCATCCAGACCGCCCATGCGGCCGATCAGACTCACCAGCGTCCCCGCATCCTTCGGCCGCGAGGTATCGACCGACACCGGCAGCGTCGCAATGTACCCGATGATCGCGCAGGCCCCGGTCGAGAGCCGCTGTTGCCCATAGGGGCTGGCATCGCACTCCTTGGAGCGCACTTGTGCGAGCGAGAAATTGGATGAACGGAAATCCGCCGCCTTGGGCAGCAGGCCATTGATCGCCGCGCTCATCGCTGCGGCCTGATCCTTCAGCTTGGTGGCCGCCTCGTCGGAGGTCGTACCCTCCCCCCGCAACGTGAAGTTGATCGTCGCCATGTCGGGCGCCGTCTTCGCTGTGCCGCTGGCCGAGACGAGGATCTGCGGCGCCTGCTGTGCCTGCGCCATGGCCACGGAACCCGGTGCCGCTGTCAGTATCGCTAGTGCAAGAACCCGCATTCCCCGTCTCCGCGCAAAATTCGATAGCCTGTTCATCAGCTTATCGCACGGTCCGGTGCTCGCAAGCAGCTTTCGTGCTGGTCACAAAGCAAAAAGGGCCGCGCTTTCGCGCGACCCTTTTTTTGCGTCCTAAGCGGAGTGTGCCGATCAGTCTTCCTTGAGGAAGGCCGGCATGTGGTTCGGGTTGCCACCCTCGCCGCCACCGTCACGGCGCGGACCACGGGGACCGCGATCGCCACCGCGACCACCGCCGTCACGGCGCGGGCCACGACGGTCACCGCCGCGATCGCCGCCACCACGCGGGCCACGGTCGCCGCCTTCACGCGGTTCGCGGGGCGGACGAGTGTCTTCCAGCTCGGCGCCGGTTTCCTGATCGACGACGCGCATCGACAGGCGGACCTTGCCGCGCTGGTCGATCTCGAGGACCTTGACGTAGACCTCCTGGCCTTCCTTGACGACGTCGGTGGGCTTTTCCACGCGCTCGTTCTTCATTTCGGACACGTGGACGAGACCGTCCTTGCCGCCCATGAAGTTCACGAAGGCGCCGAAGTCGACGATGTTGACGACCTTGCCCTGATAGACCTTGCCGACTTCGGCTTCCTCGACGATGCCGAGGATCCACTTCTTGGCGGCCTCGATCTGCGCGATGTCCGAGGACGAGATCTTGATCACGCCTTCGTCGTCGATGTCGACCTTGGCGCCGGTCTCGGCGACGATCTCGCGGATGACCTTGCCGCCGGTGCCGATGACGTCACGGATCTTCGACTTGTCGATCTGGATCGTCTCGATGCGCGGGGCGTGCGCCGACAGCTCGGTGCGCGACGAGCCGAGAGCCTTGGTCATCTCGCCCAGGATGTGGGCGCGGCCGGCCTTGGCCTGCTCCAGAGCCTTGGCCATGATCTCGCGCGTGATGCCCGCGATCTTGATGTCCATCTGCATCGTGGTGATGCCGACTTCGGTGCCCGCGACCTTGAAGTCCATGTCGCCGAGGTGATCTTCGTCACCCAGGATGTCGGACAGGACGGCGAAGTCCTTGCCTTCCAGGATCAGGCCCATGGCGATGCCCGAGACCGGGCGGACCAGCGGCACGCCGGCGTCCATCATCGACAGCGAACCGCCGCAGACGGTGGCCATCGAGGACGAACCGTTCGACTCGGTGATGTCCGAGAGAACGCGGATCGTGTAGGGGAAGTCTTCCTTGGCGGGCAGCACCGGGTGCAGCGCGCGCCATGCCAGCTTGCCGTGGCCGACTTCGCGGCGGCCCGGGGCGCCGAAGCGGCCGACTTCACCGACCGAGTAGGGCGGGAAGTTGTAGTGCAGCATGAACGACGAGTACGACAGGCCTTCGAGGCCGTCGATCATCTGCTCGGCGTCCTTGGTGCCCAGCGTGGTGGTGCAGATCGACTGCGTTTCACCGCGGGTGAACAGCGCCGAACCGTGGGTGCGCGGCAGGAAGCCGACGATCGCCTCGATCGGGCGGACCTGCTCCAGCGTACGACCGTCGATGCGCTTGCCGTCCTTGAGGATGGCGCCGCGAACGATGTCCGCTTCCAGCTTCTTCATGGTCTTGATCGCGACCATCTGCAGCTGCGGGGTTTCACCCGAGAACGCTTCCTTGGCCTTGGCGCGTGCGGCGTTCAGGGCGTTGGAGCGGGCCGACTTGTCGGTCAGCTTGTAGGCGGCGGTGACGTCCTTGCCGACGGCCTTCTTGAGCTTCGCCTTGATGTCGGCAGTGTTGTCCGACAGGTCGATGTCCCAAGGCTCCTTGGCGGCCTTTTCCGCCAGGTCGATGATGAGATTGACGACCTTCTTGATCTCGTCATGCGCGAACACGACGGCACCCAGCATCTCTTCCTCGGTCAGCTCCTTGGCTTCCGATTCCACCATCATCACGGCATCGCCGGTGGCGGCGACGACGAGATCGAGGCGGCCGTCGGTGAGGGCCGCGGTCTGCTTCGGGTTCAGCGTGTACTCGCCGTCGACGAAACCGACGCGCGCGGCGCCGATCGGACCCATGAAGGGCACGCCCGAGATGGTCAGCGCGGCCGAAGCGGCGATCATCGCGACGATGTCGGCCTCGGTTTCGCCGTCATAGCTCAGGACCTGGGCGATGACGTTGATTTCGTTATAGAAGCCCTCGGGGAACAGCGGACGGACCGGACGGTCGATCAGGCGGCTGGTCAGCGTTTCCTTTTCGGTCGCGCCGCGCTCACGCTTGAAGAAGCCACCGGGGATGCGGCCTGCGGCCGAATACTTTTCCTGGTAGTGGACGGTCAGCGGGAAGAAGTCCTGGCCTTCCTTCACCGACTTCGCGGCGGTCACGGCGCAGAGCACCACGGTCTCGCCGTAGGTTGCGAGGACGGCGCCGTCGGCCTGACGGGCGATGCGGCCGGTTTCGAGGGTGAGGGTCTTGCCGCCCCACTCCATGCTTACGGTCTTTACGTCGAACATTTTCGATTTCCTTGACCCGCGCGGCCCTATTGCCATGCGGGGCTTACTGCCGGGGATACCGTCCCGGTCCGGTGCGGGGCTTTTTCGTCGCCCCTGGGCTGCCTGCGCCGAATTGCGAGGATGCCCGGAAATTTCATCGGCGCGGGCTTTACCACGCCTCATGCTTCAAATGCAAAACGGCCCGCCGAAGCGGGCCGTAGCTTGATCTTACTTACGCAGACCGAGCTTCTGGATGAGCGAGTTGTAACGCGCCACATCCTTCTTCTTCAGATAGTCCAGCAGCGAGCGGCGCTTGTTGACCATGGCCAGCAGACCGCGACGCGAGTGGTTATCCTTGTGGTGAGCCTTGAAGTGCTCGGTCAGGTTGCGGATGCGCTCGGTGAGGATCGCGACCTGGACTTCCGGGCTGCCCGTGTCGCCAGCGACGCGTGCGTTGTCCGTGATGATGTCCTGCTTCTTTTCAGCGGTAACCGACATTTCATTTACTCCGCGACATCGGATAGATTAAACCCCCGAACGACGCGGACCTCGCGGTCCGTAAGCTGTACCAAAGCGACGGGGACGGTGCCCTCGTACGCGCAGTATAGCCCGTCTTCCTGGGGCATTCCGGTGAGAACGCGGCCCTGTCGGACCGCCCTTGCCTGCTCCGGGTCGAGGTTCAGGGCCGGGATGTCGTCCAGCCCCGCCTCCAGCGGCAAGAGTATCTGCTCAAGAGGCGCGCCCTTACCGAATTCGTTCAATTTGTCCAGCGAAATCGCGTGAGACAAGTCGAACGGCCCCGCCTTGGTCCGGCGCAGCATGGTGACGGTGCCGCAGCTTCCGAGCGCCTGCGCAATGTCCCGCGCGAGGCTGCGGATATACGTGCCCTTGGAAACGGTGGCCAGCAGTGTCGCGCCCGCTTCGGGATCGAAATTCAACAGTTGCAGGTCGAACACGGTCACGCTGCGCGTCTTAAGCTGCACATCCACCCCGGCCCGGGCAAGGTCATAGGCGCGTTCGCCATCGACCTTGAGCGCCGAGTAGGCAGGCGGCACCTGCTCGATCGGCCCGGTGAAGCGCGGCAGCACCGCCTCCACATCCCCGCGCGAGGGGCGCACGTCGCTGGTCGCGATCACCGCGCCTTCGAGGTCGAGCGTGTCGGTTTCCTCGCCGAACTTCACGGTGAACTCATAAGCCTTGGTGGCATCGAGCATCCGGCCCGCCAGCTTGGTCGCCTCGCCCAGCGCCACCGGGAGAATCCCCGTCGCCAGCGGGTCAAGCGTGCCGCCGTGGCCCACCTTCACCTTCTTGCCGTACCCGGCCTCGCGCAAATTGCGCTTCACCGCCGCCACGGCTTGCGTCGAACCGAGGCCCAGCGGCTTGTCGAGAATGATCCATCCGTGCGGCATCATGCTTCCTTCGGCCATGCGAGCAACCGCGCGTGATCCGCGATGGGGGTCGGCCACAGCACGCACAGGGCATCGAAATTCTCCCGATCCCCCGAATAGAGCGCGCGGATCGCCTCTTCGTAGCCCGGACGGTCGCCCGCCATGACGGTGAGGAAACGGCAGGCGGCGTCGAGACACTCGCGCTCGCTGCGTCCGGCACGCATCGCCGCCTCGACCAGCTTGCGCAAGGTGACCGAGGCGCCGCCGGGCTGGCCGGCCAACCATTCCCAATGGCGCGGCAACAGCGTGACCTCGCGCGCCTCCACGCCGAGCGAAGGCCGCCCGCGCGGACGCGGTGCGGCGGGTTCGGTCAGGTCGAGATCGACCTGCCTCCCGGTATCGTCGTCGAAGGCGAGCAGATCGCTGCTGCGGGCGAGCGGACCGAGATCGCGTAGCGCCTGGGTGAAATCCCCCGGCTGTCCGCGCGCGATCACGTCGTCCTTGTAGAATACGGTGACGGCCATGGGCACTTCCTTTCGGACAGCGCCGCTACATTAACCCGGATGAAATTGTCAATATACCCGGATTAAAATTGATTTAGGCACGCTTTTGACGGGAAGCGGCCGTGCTATCCTCCCTGTTCCGAAGGAATGGGGAGGTGGCAGCCCGCAGGGCTGACGGAGGGGTTTGCCCCCTCCACCACCGACTGCGTCGGCGCCCCCCCTCCCCATCGCTGCGCGACAGGGAGGATCAGGCAATGTCCGCAATGGGCAGTCCGAATAGCCCTACCGCCCCAGCGCCTCGCTGAAATGGCGGCGACACAGCGCCACGTAGCGGTCGTTGCCGCCGATCTCGGTCTGCGCGCCCTCGCTGACGGCCCGGCCGCCGTCATCCACGCGCAAGTTCATCGACGCCTTGCGCCCACAGTGGCACACCGCCTTGAGCTCGATGAGCGAGTCCGCGATCCCCAGCAGGATCGCCGCTCCGGGGAACAGATCGCCGCGAAAATCGGTGCGCAGGCCATAGCAGAGGACCGGAATGCCCACCTTGTCGGCGATGTCCGCGCATTGCCACGCCTGCGCAGCGGTGAGGAACTGCGCTTCGTCCACCAGCACGCAGGACAGCGGCTCCACCGCGTGGGCGGCGCGCACTTGTTCGCACAAGTCGGTCAACGGGCCGAACCGGTGCGCCGAGGCATGCAGGCCGATGCGGCTTTCGATCGCGTGGTCGGCGCCCATTCCGGCGCTGCGATCGTCTATCGCGGCGGTCCACAGCATCGTCTTCATACCCCGCTCACGGTAGTTGAAGGCTGCCTGCAGCAGCGTCGTCGATTTGCCCGCGTTCATGCTGGCGTAGTAGAAATAGAGCTTGGCCATCGGTTGCTGGGGATAACACCGCCCCGAATGCGGCGCACGGTCTTTCCCGGGCTTCTCCCCGGGTCAATTGCCCTTAACAATCAAGATCGAAGTCCAAGGGAGTGCCGGATGAGGCCGTGGTCATGAAGAAGCCGGGCGCATGAAGAAACTGATCGCCGCGCTGGCGGCCTTTGCGCTGCCCGCGCTCCTTGCCGCCTGGCTGGCGCTCGCGCCGCTGGGCGGGCAGTATGCCTCGCTCGATCCGCTCGCCGAGCGCGTGATCGGCATGCAGGGGCGCAATGCGGCCGTCTTCGCGCTGTTGATGGCCGGGATCGGCCTTGCCGTGCTGGCCGCGCTCGCGGTGCGCGGCAAACCCGCCGAACGACTGACGTATCAACCGCAAGTCGCACCGCAGCAATTCGGCCGCCGCCGCCGCAAGCTCACCGCCGAGCCGGACCCGGCTGAAGAAGAGAGCCTCGATGAGGACGCCCTCCCGTTCGAGGAGCCTGCCACCGAAGAGCCCGCGGACGAGCCGGAAGCCCCCGCCCTCTCCCCGCAGCCGACGGTGGCGTCTGCCCCCGTCGTGCTCGTGCGCAAGCAGCGCGAGCGGCGGCGCGACTGGTTCGGCGATGCCAGTTGGCTCGGCGGCCTGCCGCGCCTCGGCAATGCCGAATGGCCGCGCGACGAAGCGGGGACGCCGCTGCCCTTCGCGGCGCAGATCGACTTGTCCGAACTCGCCGCCGCCCGCCCGGACATGCCGCTGCCGCGCAGTGGATCGCTGGCGTTCTTCCTCGGCGCGGGTGCAGTCGTCGCCGTGCCGGAGGGCATCCACGACTTCACAGACCCGCCCACCGACCTGCCGCCCGCCTATGACGAGGGAGGGCTGCCCTTCCCCACCCGCCACACCCGCCTGACCCGCTGGTTCTTCCCGTTCTGGCCGGTGAGCCCGGTGGCGCTCGACCCGACCGGCCCGCAGAGCGACGCGGCGCTCTCCGTCCGCCTCGGCGCGGCCTTGCGTGATCATACCTTCTACGCGGCAGGCGTCGGCGCTCCGGTCGAGGCCCTGTGGTGGCATGCGGTGATCCACTTGTCCGACCGCCTGCACGAGGCGCTCGACGAGGCACCGCGCCTGCTTTCCCGCCGCCGTGACGAGATGGCGCGCCAGAACGCGGAAATCGCCCGACTGCGCACCGATGCGGCCGCGATCCCCTACGCACTGGAAGATGCGCAGGAGATCGCCGAGCAGATCGAGGGCGAATACGCGCTGCTTCAGGACCAATGCGCCGCGCTGCCCGCTATGGTCGCCGCGCTCGACCAGTTCATCGCCGGGCGCGAGCCGATGAAGCGCCTGACGGCCGAGGAACTTGCGGTGGTCGGCGACATCCTCGCCGAGCTGCACGAGAGGTACGGCGAAGTGGTGCAGGCGCACCTGCCCGGCACGCTTGCCGACCTCGCGACGATCTCGCTGCGCACGATGGTGTCCGGCCCACCCGAAACCCTCGCCGCCGTGCCGGACGCCGTGCTCTCGCGGATCAACCGCGAATACCGCATGCCGCCCGTTCATCACCACCGGATGCTCGACGCCGAAACCGATGGCAGCGAAGTCCTGCTGCTGCAGCTCAGCTACGACGACCTGATGGAGTGGGCATGGGAGGAAACCGGCGCCTGGCGTTTCCGCATCGGCGCCCAGGCCCTGCTTACCAGAGACTGGCAGGCAGCGACGCTGGCGTTCGAGACGGACTGACAGGCCGGCCGGTCAGGACCGCGCCTCGGCCAGCAGCACTTCGGCGAGCGCTTCGGGACGGGTATTCATGACCTGATGCCCGGCATCGATGCGGTGCAGTCGGCGCGCATGAAGCCGGTCGGCGAAGCGCTCCTGCCACGAAGCCGGCAAGGCCATGTCGCGCAAGGCGACTACGTAGCAGGCCGGGATCGCGCGCAAGTGGTCGTAGCGCCATTCGCTGTAGGTATAGGCGCTCGCGGGCCATCCGTCGTGGCCGAGCTTTCCAAGGAAGGCTGCCGCCTCGCCCTCCTCCATGTCGTTGCAGAACATGGTTGCGTAGCGCTCGGCTTCGGCCCCGAATGGATAGCCGACTTCCTCGACACTCGACCCGCGCGGCCCGCGCCCCATCTGATCGAGCGTCGTCAGGCCCGGCAGGGGCGCCGAGCAGGTGACGTAGGCCAGCTTGCCGATGAGGCCGCCGGGCGCAAGTTCAGCCATGTGCGGGATCGTCATGCCTGCCTGCGAATGGCCCACCAGCATGACCTCGCGCAGCCCGGAGGCGAGGATGTCGCCGATCAGTTCGCGCGTCGTGTCGGCGAAGGCATAGGCGGCGGTATCCACGCCGCGCTTCGCGCCGCAACCGGGTGCATCCAGCGCAAGGCAGCGCACTGCCCCGCCGGACTGACGCCCGACCGCCGCGATCGTCTCCTCCCAGACCCAGCCGCCCTGTCCGCCGCCATGGAGGAACACCATGTCGCGCATACCCGCTCTCCCGATCATCGAATTGCGATCAGGGTAGCGGGCCGGGCGAGCGGAGGAAGAGGCAGCGCCGGGTGATCGTCCCAGCGGTGCGGACTATCAGCCCTCGAGGTCGCGCTTCACGCGCGGGTCGTTGAGCAGTGCGTCGATGCGGCGCGCCTCGTCGAACGTCTGGTCGGAGCGGAACTGGATCTTGGCCGCGAACTTCAGCTTGAGCCGCTGAGCGACCTCGCGCTGGAAATAGGCGGTGTTGGTTCGCAGCGCCTTGAGCACTTCCTCCTCGTGCTCGCCCAGCAAGGGCTTCACGAAGACGGCGGCCTGCCGCAGATCGGGTGTCATGCGCACTTCGGTGACGGAGACCGTATGCGCGCTCAGCGTGTCGTCGTGGACCTGCTGGCGGGCGAGAATCTCGGAAATGACGTGGCGCACCTGCTCACCCACCTTGAGGAGGCGGACGGAGTGCTGTTCGGGAGTTGTCTGGTTTTTTGCCATTTGATGCGTCCATGTGGGCCGGGCGCGACAATTTGCAACAAACTGTTACGCCTCCTTACCCGGCTCTTGGCGTTATCCCGGATGAAACGTGCCGTCAAAGGAGTCGCACCATGAAAAAGTTCACCGCCGCCCTGCTCAGCGCCGCGCTGCTGGTCCCCGGCATCGCCGCAGCGCCTGCCATGGCGCAGCCCGCCCACCACGACGATCGTGGAAATCGCGACGATCGCGGCCCACACAAGACCGTCGTGACGCAGAAGACGACCTACAAGTCCTTCCGCAAAGGCCAGAAGTTCGATCGCCGCTATGCGCGCAACTATCAGGTCGTCGACTATCGCAAGTACCGCAACGTAAAGGCGCCGCCGCGCGGCTACCACTACGTGCGCTCGGGCAACGACATGCTGCTCGTGGGCATCACCAGCGGTATCGTCGCCTCGGTGCTGGCGGGCCAGTTCCGCTAAGGCCGACTGGCGGGATCAGAGGGCGGGCCGTTCGCGCGGCCCGCCCTTTTTCATGCCATCTTCGCGGCGATCCGCGCGAGCGAGCGCACGTTGCGCGCGGTGCCCCGGCAGCCGAGACGCCGCTCAATGAAGGCATTGGTGAGCTTGGAATGGCCCGCGCCGTCCACATAATCGATGTAGAGGCAGCGCGGCCCCATCGCGATCTTCTCCGGCCCGCGC
Source organism: Novosphingobium sp. fls2-241-R2A-195 (assembly GCF_030209485.1). Taxonomy (NCBI): domain Bacteria; kingdom Pseudomonadati; phylum Pseudomonadota; class Alphaproteobacteria; order Sphingomonadales; family Sphingomonadaceae; genus Novosphingobium; species Novosphingobium sp. fls2-241-R2A-195. Next base: position 297,879 of record NZ_JARVRY010000027.1, on the reverse strand, counting down.
CCGGCATGGTCGGCCACCAGCTTGTCGAATGCCGACTGATCGGCATCGCGTTCCAGGAACAGCGTGTGGACGTAATGGTCCTGTCCGATTCCGGTGAACGGATTGTCCTCCACCGCCGAGCGTACTTCCCCGGCGTTGCGCACGGCGGCGAAGGTGTTCATGTCGAAGCGGTCGAGCATCATGTGCGCGAACAGGTCTTCCAGCCCGTCGGTAGGCCGCTCGTCAAAATCGAACAGGACGTTGCCGCTGGCGACGACGGTTTCGACGTTCTCGAACTCCTCGCGCTCGAAGGCATAGCGCAAGTCCGCCATGGTCAGGCGGTTACCGCCCACGTTGATCGAGGCGAAGAAGGCGCAGTAGCGGGTCATCTTGAATGTTTCCGAAGATTGATGAAGGCCGACCTCGCCTACCACGATTGATGCGCCCGGTTAAAGTTCCGCAAGGCCCGGAAGGCGCGCCCTTGCAAGGGGGCGTGGAGCGATGTAATTTACGGCCGTTACCGTGGTTTGAATGTCCATTCAGCCTGCCGAGCCCGGACGTTGCAGCGTCCGGGCTCTTTCCATTTTGGAGGCTGGGCATATCGGAGGCCGGCGTTGCAGCGCCGACCTCCTCACCGGCTATTTACGCCCCAGTTCGATCAGCTTGATCGTCAGGGTCACGAGCGCGACGATCAATGTCGCTACGCCCAGAACCAGTGTTACCGTCGTCTGCAAATCCATCCGCATCACCTGCCCTTCCGCCGCCAGTTGCGACCAGCGAGGTATAGGCGCGATGCGCATCCGCTCCCGATTAAATCCCGGCAAACGAAAGCGGCCACCGCCGGGTCTCCCCGACGATGGCCGCATCGATCAGCGTTGATGTAAGATCGAGCCTTAGCCGACGGTACGCTCGCGGTGGCTGACTTCGAAGACTTCGAGGTGGTCGCCCGCCTTGATGTCGTTCGTGTCGGCCAGCACGACGCCGCATTCCAGGCCGGCGCGCACTTCGTCCACGTCGTCCTTGAAACGGCGCAGCGAGGAGATCGTCGTCGCCGAAACGATGACGTCGTTGCGGGTGAGACGCGCGCTGAGACCCTTGCGGATGTAGCCCTCGACCACCAGCAGACCGGCGGCCTTGTCGCGCTTGCCGGCCGGGAAGACCTGCTTGACTTCGGCGCGGCCGACGACGGTTTCGATGCGCTCCGGACCCCAGATGCCCGCCATCTGCTTGGCGACCTCGGCGGTCAGTTCATAGATGACGTCGTAGTACATCATCGGCGTCTTGGTACGCTCGACCAGTTCGCGGGCCTTGGCGTTCGGACGGACGTTGAAGCCGACGATCGGCGCGCCCGAAGCTGCGGCAAGCGTCACGTCGGTCTCGGTGATCGCACCGACGCCCGAGTTCAGGACGCGAACCTTGATCTCGTCGTTCGAAAGGGCGTGGAGCGCGGCGTTGATCGCCTCGACCGAACCCTGCACGTCCGCCTTGATGACCACCGGGTACTCGATGACCTTCTGCTTGTCGGCGAGCGCCGAGAACATCGTGTCGAGGCTGGCGGGCGCCATCGCGGTGCGCTTGGCAGTCGCCTGCTCCTGACGCCAGGACGAAACCTCGCGGGCGCGCTGCTCGCTCTCGACCACGGTGAGCATGTCACCGGCCATCGGCACGCCGCCGATGCCCAGCACCTCGACCGGCATTGCCGGCGGGGCGACCTTGATCTGGCGGCCCTTGTCGTCGAGCATGGCGCGCACGCGGCCGCTCTCGGTGCCGACGACGAGGATGTCGCCGACCTTGAGCGTACCACGGTTGACCAGCACCGTCGCGAGCGGACCCTTGCCCTTGTCGAGCTTGGCTTCGATCACGGTGGCTTCGGCCATGCGGTCCGGGTTGGCCTTCAGTTCCATCAGTTCGGCCTGGAGCAGGATCTTCTCGATCAGCTCGTCCAGACCCTTGCCGGTCTTGGCCGAGACTTCGACGTCCTGCACGTCACCCGACATGTCCTCGACCACGATCGAGTGTTCGAGCAGGCGCTCGCGCACCTTCTGCGGATTGGCTTCGGGCTTGTCGCACTTGTTGATCGCGACGATCATCGGCACGCCGGCGGCCTTGGTGTGATTGATGGCTTCGACCGTCTGCGGCATGATGCCATCGTCGGCCGCGACCACCAGCACCACGATGTCCGTGACGTTGGCACCGCGCATACGCATCTGCGTGAAGGCGGCGTGACCCGGGGTGTCGAGGAAGGTGACGAAGTCGCCGCCCTTGGTCTTGATCTGGTAGGCGCCCATATGCTGGGTGATGCCGCCCGCCTCGCCGCGCACGACGTCGGTGCCGCGCAGCGCGTCGAGCAGCGAGGTCTTGCCGTGATCGACGTGGCCCATGATCGTGACGACCGGCGGACGCGCCTTCAGCGTGTCCTCGGGATCGACGTCCACGGTGTGGTCGATGTCGATGTCGCTTTCCGACACGCGCTGGACGTTGTGGCCGAATTCCTCGACCAGCAGCTCCGCGGTGTCCTGGTCGATCGTCTGGTTGACGGTGACCATCATGCCCATCTTGAACATCGACTTGACAAGGTCCGCCGCCTTTTCGGCCATGCGGTTCGCCAGTTCGGCGACGGTGATCGCCTCCGGCACGATGACATCGCGAACCTGCTTTTCACGTGGCTGCGAACGGCCGCTGTAGCTGGAACGACGCTCCTTCTCACGCGCACGCTTGAGCGCGGCGAGCGAGCGGGCGCGGGCCCCCTCGTCGTCGTTGAGCGCGCGGTTGACGGTCAGCTTGCCGGCCTGGCGACGATCGCCGCCCTTGGCGTTCCGGTCGGTCTGCTGGCTCGGCGCGGGACGGGCCGGGGTCGCCGGTCCCTTCTTGGCGCCGAGCGGAGCGCGGGGTGCGGTGGCACCGGCGCTACTCCCGTTACCGGCATTGCCACCACCCGCAGTCGGGGCCGCCGCAGGTGCGGTCGGCTCGGGACGGCGCGGCTCGGGGCGCTGCACCGGAGTGAAGCGGCGTGCGGCCGGAACCGGCGTCGCTACAGGTGCGGGAGCCGGGGCAGGTGCAGGAGTCTCGGCAACAGCCGGAGTTTCCACGACCGCCGGTGCCTCAGCGGCCACAGGGGCAACCTCGGGCGCTGGTGCGGGTTCGGGCGCAGCGACAGGCTCGGGAGCCTTGACGGGTTCGGCCGGGGCAGCGGCGGCAGCAGCCGCTTCCTCTTCGGCGCGGCGATTGGCTTCGACGCGCTGCTTCTCTTCGTCGATCGCACGCTGGCGCTGTTCCTGCTCGCGGCGGGTCGCCTCCTCGAGCATCTGCATGCGGGCTTCTTCAGCCTCACGCTGCATGCGGGCGACGCGCTCCTGCGGGGTTTCGTTCGAGGGCGCAGGGCGACGGACGGGCGGCGGGGGCGGAGCCGCAGGACGCGGTGCCGCAGCCTGCGGAGCAGGTGCGGCAGCGGCAGGCGCCGGAGTCACCTCGCCTTCGGGCTTGCCGCCGGGCATCAGTTTGCGGCGCTTCACCTCGACCACCACCTTGTTGGTGCGGCCGTGGCTGAAGGTCTGCTTGACCTCACCCGCTTCCACCGAGCGCTTAAGCCCAAGCGGCTTGCGGCCCAGGGTCGGTTTGTTGTCGGTCTCGCTCATATTTCTCGTCTTCGCCCTTCGCTCAATTCGTCGTCACGGAGTCGGCCTGGGCCGCTCCGTAAGTGTCATCCATGCCGGGCCTGTGTAAGTCACTTTGGCCGTCGTCCCCGTTCGAGGCCTCCCGGCTGATGACCTGCCCTTGGAAATGCAGGAGGCGCTTTAGCAGCGTTTCGACTCGGTCAGCCGCTCCGCGATCGCTCAGCGCCAGGTGAACGACGTTGTCGCGGCCCAATGCCACAGACAACGTGTCCCGGTCCAGAGGCAAGGTGACGCCTCGTAAACCAGTTCCTTCCGCCTCGGACCCGACCCGCCAGGCCTGGTCCAGCTTGCGCGATCCGTCTTCACGCGCATCGGCGGCATGGGCCAGCCATTCGACCCGGCCTTCACGCGCGTTCTGCGCGATGCGGTCCGAGCCCATGAGCAGCCTGCCCGATTTCAGTTCGAGGCCCAGCCGGTCAGTCAGTGCGCGGGACAGCGCAGCCTCGATCCGATCCGCCAGATCGTCGGGGATGGTGATGGCCGCGCCCTTGTAGGCCCGCGCCAGTGCTCCCTTAAGTTTGTTCTTCGACACCGCGATTTCAAGGTCTGCGCGAGAAACGCCGATCCACGCGCCGCGCCCCGGGGCACGCGCGTGGATGTCGGGGAGCACCATGCCGTCAGGCGAGATCGCCAAACGGATGAACTCTCCCCGCGCAGCTTTCCCACCGGAGAGGATGCATGTCCTCTCCGCCGGGGTGCCTTCGATGTCGGAGCTTACGCGCTCATTGCGAGGAATCCGCATCGGCGGCCTCCTCAATCTGGGGTTCGTCTTCGAACCAGTGCGCGCGGGCCGCCATGATGATCTCGTTGCCCTGCTCTTCGGTCAGGCCGTACTCGCCGAGCACGCCGCCCTTGTCCTCGTCGCGGCCAGCGCGCTTGTTCACCGAACCGTCGCGGCGACGCTGTTCAGTGCGCTTCTTGGCGATGAGTTCATCGGTCGCGAGGTCGGCGAGGTCGTCGAGCGTCTTGATCCCGCCCTTGCCCAGCACGACCAGCATCGCTTCGGTGAGGTGCGGCAGTTCGGCAAGCGCATCCTCGACGCCCAGCGCACGGCGGGCTTCGCGGTTGGCTTCCTCGCGGCGATCGAGCGCTTCCTGCGCACGGTTCTGCAGTTCTTCGGCCAGCTCCTCGTCGAAGCCTTCGATGTTCGCCAGTTCGGCGGCATCGATGTAGGCGACTTCTTCCAGCTCACTGAAGCCTTCGGCGACCAGCAGCTGCGAGAGCGTCTCATCGACGTCCAGCTCTTCCTCGAACATCTTCGAGCGCTCGACGAATTCCTTCTGGCGCTTCTCCGAGGATTCCGCCTCGGTCATGATGTCGATCTGCGAGCCAGTCAGCTGCGATGCCAGACGCACGTTCTGGCCGCGACGGCCGATCGCGAGGCTGAGCTGGTCGTCAGGCACCACGACTTCGATGCGGCTTTCTTCCTCGTCGATGACGACGCGGCTGACGGTCGCGGGCTGCAGCGCGTTGACCACGAACGTCGCGGTGTCCTCGCTCCAGGGGATGATGTCGATCTTCTCGCCCTGCATTTCCTGCACGACGGCCTGCACGCGGCTGCCCTTCATGCCGACGCAGGCGCCGACCGGATCGATCGAGCTGTCGTTGCTGATCACGCCGATCTTGGCGCGCGAGCCCGGATCGCGGGCAGCGGCCTTGATCTCGATCACGCCGTCGTAGATTTCCGGGACTTCCTGCGCGAACAGGCGCTTCATGAAGTCCGGGTGGGCGCGGCTGAGGAAGATCTGCGGGCCGCGGTTCTGGCGCTCGACGCGCAGGACCAGCGCACGCACGCGCTCGCCAACGCGGGCGGCTTCGCGGGGGATCTGCTGGTCGCGGCGGATCACGCCCTCGGCGCGGCCGAGGTTGACGATCACGTGGCCGAACTCGACCGACTTGATGACGCCGGTGATGACTTCGCCGGCGCGGTCCTTGAACTCTTCGTACTGACGGTCACGCTCTGCGTCGCGGACCTTCTGGAAGATCACCTGCTTGGCCGACTGCGCGTCGATACGGCCGAGGTCTACCGGAGGCAGCGGATCGACGATGAAGTCACCCAGCGCAGCGCCCTTCTGGAGCTTCTCGGCCTGCTTGAGGTCGACCTGCTTGAAGTAGTCCTCGACCTCTTCCACGACTTCGACGACGCGCCACAGGCGCAAGTCGCCGGTACGCGGATCGAGCTTCGCGCGGATGTCGTTCTCGGCGCCGTAGCGGTTGCGGGCCGACTTCTGGATGGCTTCTTCCATCGCCTCGATGACGATCGACTTGTCGATCATCTTTTCCGAAGCAACGGAGTTCGCAATCGCGATCAGCTCGGCGCGGTTGGCGGAAATCGCACTGGCCATGGCTTAGTCTTCCTGTTCCTCAAGAATGTCGTCCGCGCCGCTGGTATCCTGCGGGCGGCTTGCTGCGATGAGCCTGTCGGTAAGGATCAGCCTTGCCGACTGAACGTCTGCGAGCGGGAAGGACACGCGGCCGGACTTCTTGTCCTCCAGCGTGACCACTTCGCTTCCTGCCTCACCCTCGATGCCGACGAGGTCGCCGTGCAGGCCCTTGCGGTTGCCTTCGACGGGATTGATCAGGTTGATCTTCGCCTCATGGCCCGCCCAGTTGGCGTAGTCCTTGATGCGGGTGAGCGGACGGTCGATGCCCGGCGAGCTGACTTCGAGGCGATAGGCCTCCTCGATCAGCGTCTCGCCCGCTTCCTCCAGCGCATCCATGCGGTCGGAGATGCGGTGCGACAGCGCCGCGCAGTCGTCGAGCACGAGCTGGCCGGTCTTCGGGTCCTCAGCCATGATCTGGAGCGCAATCTCGTCGTCACCGACTTCGCTCTTGCCGAAAATGCGCACGCGCACGAGATCGAAGCCCAGGGCATTGACCTCCGGCTCGATGACTTCGGTAAGGCGTGCGATATCGACCAATCTGGCTTCCGTTTCGTTTGTGCTTGCCGTGTGATGAGCAACGCGGTTTCGCGCCGGCCCCTACCGGCGCCAGCCCGTTCGTTGTTTCACCAATTACGGGATGACGGCCAGATAGTCGCGATTCTGGAAAAATGCAAGGGGAGAAGGGTCAGTACCCGGAGATGAGCATGTCGAGGGCATTGCCGATCGTGAGATCGTGTTCGTGGAGCGACGTCACCCGAATCCGTAAATCCGACGCCGGCACCGATGTAACCAGTTGAGGCACCATGACGCAGCGCACGCCCTCAATCTCGAAAACGGGATTGAGACGCGGAACCGGAGGCGGTGCTTCGGCAAGTGGCAACAAGGGCGCGACAAACCTGGTCGCGAAGTCGCTCAACAGGTCAGCCTGACAATCAAGCATGTAGCCATCACGATGCGCCATTCGATACACATCGAATTTGGCCATCAGAACGGGCGATAGCGAGCCAGAGGCAACCCGTTGCGCTCGACATAGTCATTGAAAGAGGCAATCGCCTCGGCATTTTCCCGGCGCCAGCGTTCGGCGCGGGTTTCCGCGACCTGTTCGGCAAGACCCCGTTCGCAGGCACTGGATACGTCCACATCCAGAGCACGCGCCTCATCGAGAAGCGCTGAATCCAGCGAAACGCTGGCAGCCTTGCGGACTACGGGAGCAGAAGCCTTGGACATGCCTGCATCCTACATGCGCAGGCAACGCGCCTCAAAGCATTAAATGTCCGATATCGAGCCTAAGCCCGCCCCTGATGCAACCCGTGCTTCTTGAGGCAGTGGCGCAACTGGTCGTAAGTCAGGCCCAGCGCACTCGCCACCTTGCGCTGGTTCCAGCGCAGGCGCTCCAGGGCCGCCAGCAGCAGGCCGCGCTCGTGCGCCTCGACCGCGTCGCGCAGAGAGGCTGGGGCCTCTGACGGCATTTCCGGCTCCGCCGCGCAGGGCAGCGGCGCAGGCACCACCTCCGCCATCGCGCGCAGCCCCCATGCACTGACGAAGGGATCGAACACCACTTCCGCGATCGGCGCAGCCTCATCCCCCCAGCGGTAGACCGCGCGCTCGACCACATTGCGCAGTTCGCGCACGTTGCCGGGCCATTCGTGCGCCTCCAGCGCCTCCATCGCGGCGCCCGAGAAGCCGGGGAAGCGACCCCACTCCAGTTCGCTGGCCATGCGGCGGCCGTAGTAGTCGGCCAGTTCCGCGACGTCCCCTTCCCGCGCGCGCAGCGGCGGCAGGGTGATGACCTCGAAGCTCAGTCGGTCGAGCAGGTCGGCGCGAAAGGTGCCCTCGGCGGCCATGCGCGGCAGGTCGGCGTTGGTGGCGGCGACGATGCGCACGTCCACCGTCACCGCGCGCGAGGAGCCGATGCGCACCACCTCGCCATATTCGATCGCGCGCAGCAGACGCTCCTGCGCCGCCATCGACAGGTTGCCCAGTTCGTCGAGAAACAGGGTGCCGCGATCCGCCTCCTCGAACCGTCCTGCCCTGGCCCGTGTGGCCCCGGTGAACGCGCCCGCCTCGTGGCCGAACAGTTCGGCCTCTATCAGCGTCTCGGGCAGCGCCGCGCAGTTGAGGGTCACCAGGGGCTCGCCCCAGCGCGGCGAGAGATGGTGCAGGCGCTGGGCGATCAGTTCCTTGCCGGTCCCGCGCTCGCCGATGACGAGGACCGGACGGCGCACGGCGGCGGCGCGGCTGGCCCGCTCGACCGCATCGAGGAAGGCAGAGGACTGGCCGATGAAGTGGGTGTCGCGCTCCATTCCTGAAACTTAGCGAAATTTCCCATTCATTGGCAATTCATTTTACGCGCACTTTCGCACGGAGAAACCGAAATCCCGCAAATCCGCCATTCGCGCAGTTTGGCACGGGGGTTGCTATTACCTCGGCAAGACCAAGTTCAGGACTAGAGGAAACTTCGACATGCTCCCGATCACTGCGAACAGCACCGGCCAGGGACGCTCCACCACCCCGCGTTCGACACTGGCCCGCACCAAGCTCGACTGGGCGATCATCGTCAGCATGCTGGCGATGGGCGCACTCAATCTCGTGGCGCTGGCCGACAAGGTCGCGGTGCCCGAGGCGCATGCCTCCTCGGTGCATTCGTGCGGAGCGCCGCTCGCATGAGCAGGCTCGACGCGGAGATCGAAGTGCTCCAGAATCCCGCCCCGAACGCACACTTCAATCCGGGGCGCGCCTACCGCTTCGACGCCGATGACATCCGGGCCACGACGGGTACTTTCACCTCGGGCCGCAGCTTCACCACAGGAACCACCGCCATGGGCATCTTCTCCCGCACCCGCGACATCATCGCCGCCAACTTCAACGACCTGCTCGACAAGGCCGAAGACCCGGCCAAGATGATCCGCCTGATCATCCTCGAGATGGAGGAGACGCTGGTGGAAGTGCGCACAAGTTCGGCCCGCACGATCGCGGACCAGAAGGAACTGCGCCGTCACGTGGGCAAGCTGGACAAGCTGCAGGCCGACTGGAACGACAAGGCGCAGCTGGCGCTGTCCAAGGACCGCGAGGACCTTGCCCGCGCCGCGCTGATGGAGCGCAAGAAGGCCGCCGACATGGCCGAGCAGCTCTCGGCCGAGATCCTGGTGCTCGACGATGCGCTGCGCGCCTACGAGGCTGACATCGAGAAGCTGCAGACCCGCCTGCGCGAGGCCCGCAGCCGCCAGTCGTCCATCGCGGCCCGCTTGCAGAGCGCGGAAAACAGGGTCAAGCTGCGCACCCTGCTGGCGAACGAGCGCGTGGACGAAGCCATGGCCCGGTTCGACCAGCTGGAGCGCCGCGTCGACTACGCGGAAGGCCGCGCCGAGGCCATGAGCCTCTCCGACCGCCGCCAGCCGACGCTCGCCGAGGAAATCGCGGCCTTGGCCGATGGCGACTCCATCGACGCGGAACTCGCGGAGATGAAGCGCCAGATGGCCGACAAGCAACAGTAAGACATTCGAGGGAAGGGAAAACAGGCAATGTCTCGCGGACAATTCTATCTCGACAAGTCGAACGCCAAGATTTCGGGCGTGTGCTCGGGGATCGCGGATTACACCGGCGTCGATGCGCTGTGGATCCGGCTGGGCGCCGTGCTGCTGCTGTTCGCCGGGTTTCCGATCGTGATCGCCATCTACTTCGGCGTGGCCTGGCTGGCAGACAGCCGCCCGATGGGCCTCTATTCCGAGGACGAGGAAATGCGCCTGCTGCGCCGCATGGAACGCCGCCGCGCCCGCAAGGGGCTGACGGCAGCGCCTTCCTCCAGCCGCCTGCGCACCGATCTGTCCGACATGGACCGCCGGATCGCGGACATGGAGGCACACTATTCCAACAGCAACTCGCGCCTTGCGGCCGAGATCGACTCGCTGCGCTGACACGCGGCCATCCGGGCAACAGGGACACGACGACATGGAAGACGCAATCTGGGTGCTGATCCCGCTCGCACCGTTCATCATGGGCGGCTTCGCGATCTGGACCAAGCACCAGCGCAAGCTCGCCGAACTGCAGATCGAGGCGACCGCCGAAAAGGCCGCGCAATACGCCTCACACAGCCGCGAACTCGAAGAGCGCGTGCGGGTGCTGGAGCGGATCATCACCGACGGCGGCTATGACACCGCCCTCCAGATCGAGGCGCTGCGGGACCGGCGCGAGGTCGAAAGCGCCCGCACGGCCGAGCCCAAGATCAACTGAGGAGACCGCCATGCAATGGGGTGGACCGGACTTCGTCCTCGTCATCGTCGGCATCTGTACCGGCGGCTGGGTGCTCAACACCTGGATCCGCGCGCGCCACGGCTATGCGCTGGAGGACGAATGGGGCGGCAAGACCGAGCGTGCGGATCACGCGGCGGCAGCGCGACTGGCTGAAGAAAACGCGCAGCTGCGCGCCCGGCTGGAAGCGCTGGAGAGCCGCACCGCCAGCCTCGAAACCATCGTCACCGATACCGGATACACGACCGCCGCGCAGATAGAGAGCCTGCGCGCGCCGCTTCAGAAGGCAGCATCGCAATGAGCCCCGGCGATTTCCTCGGCCTTTGCGCCGTCCTCATCACCATCATCTCGGTCTTCGCGATCCTGATGGGCGCCTACAAGCGTCGCCTGGCCTTCCTCGAGCGCAAGCTGGAGATCACCGTCGGCGCGACCGCCGAAAAGGCCGCACAGTACGCAGCGCAAAACAGCACGCTTGAAAATCGCGTGCGGGTGCTGGAAAGAATCATCACCGACGGCGGCAGCGGCCACGACATCGCGCTCCAGATCGAAGCGCTTCGAGTCGAGGACGCGCACGACGGCGATAGGGTGAAGGTGACCAAGCAATGAGTTTCTGGACTGCCGTAGTCGTTCTTTTCGCCATCGGCTGCGTGACCTGGCTCAAGTCCCAGCGCTACCGCGCGCTGGGCGACAAGCGGGACCGCGAGGCCGGCGGCTACGATCACACCGCCCGCGAACACGAACTGGAGCGCGAGGTCGAGACCATGCGCAAGCGCATCGCTGTGCTGGAACGCATCGCCACCGACGAACGGCGCGGCAAGGACCTTGCCCGCGAGATCGACGCCCTGCGGGATTGACATTTATCGCCAAATAGGTTATATGGCCCAGCATCCGATCCGGCGATGATCACGCCGGAGAGGTGTATCGGGTCGGCGTCGTGGGCCGGGATGCGGTTTAGCCGCGATCGCGCAAACCACGCGTCCATCGAAGACCCGGACTGTCTCTGCGCTACCGGAAACGCCGTCCATACGTTCCTGCGACATACGGCAGGACTTGGGACGGCCATCCCGGATAGCCTTCGGCCGATAACGATGCGAACCCTAACGACGGCCACATGGGACTTTCCGATGGAATACAGGTCGAGCCGGGCTGCACCGTGAGTTACCCGGCCGCTCGCCAGAGCTTCACGGAACACAAAACCCCGCGTCCCGGTGAGGACGCTCCCGACGCCGACCCGATGTTCTCGGTATTCGCGTTGATTTCCCCTGGCGTAACGGCCCGCACTCGCCAGCGGGCGTTTCCGCGTGCGCTGACTGCACGCACGGCGTCGTCATCCCAGCGAAGGCTGGGACCGCTGGCCGCGCAAAGCTCAACCCTCGGCAGGGCGTTTGAACGTTGGCTCGCCGTAACAGGCCAGCGGTCCCAGCCTTCGCTGGGATGACGGGGTTAGGCGCGCGTCCTCCCCGTTCCGGGGAGGAAGTTACGGCACCCGTTTCTCCAGTTCCGCCAGCCACACCGCCGCACTGGCGTCGGATGGCGCACGCCAGTCGCCGCGTGGGCTGAGGGCTCCGGCGGTGGACACCTTCGGGCCATTGGGAATCGCCGAGCGCTTGAACTGGCTGAACGCGAAGAACCGGCCCACGAACTTCTCCAGCCACGAACGGATGACCGGCAGTTCGTAGGCGTTCTTCTTGGCTTCCGGGAAGGCGTGCGGCCATTCCCCCGCCGCCGTGTCGCGCCAGGCGTGCCAGGCGAGGAACGCGACCTTCGACGGCTTCTGACCGAAGCGCATGACGTGGTGGAGGAAGAAGTCGTTGAGTTCGTAAGGCCCGATCTTCGCCTCGGTGCTCTGGATCGCGCCGTCGGCACCGGCGGGCACCAGTTCGGGCGAAATCTCCGTCGCGAGGATTGCCAGCAGGATTTCCTCGGTCGAGGCGCTGAACTGGTCGGTCGTGGCGCACCAGCGGATCAGGTACTGGATCAGCGTCTTGGGCACGCCCGCGTTGACCGCGTAGTGGCTCATCTGGTCACCTACGCCGTAAGTACACCAGCCCAGCGCCAGTTCCGACAAGTCGCCGGTGCCCACAACGAAGCCGCCGTGCTGGCTGGCGAGGCGGAACAGATAGTCGGTGCGCAGCCCCGCCTGGACGTTCTCGAACGTCACGTCGTAGACCGGCTCACCATTGGCGAAGGCATGGCCGATGTCATGGAGCATCGTCGTCGCGGCGGGCCGGATGTCGATCTCCTGCGCGGTGATGCCGACGGCGTCCATCAGCTTCCACGCGTTGGACTTGGTGCCCTCGCTCGTCCCGAAGCCGGGCATCGTGTAGCCCCGGATGAAGCTGCGCGGCAGGCCCAGCCGGTCGCAGGCGCGTGCCGCCACGATCAGCGCGTGGGTCGAATCGAGCCCGCCCGAGATGCCGATCACCATCGACTTCGCATGGGTCGATTCGATGCGCCGCATCAGGCCGTCGACCTGGATGTTGAACGCTTCGTAGCAGTCGGCGTCCAGCCTGTCGGCGCGCGAGGGGACGAACGGGAAGCGGCTGACCGGGCGCACCAGCCCGATGTCGCCGCCGGCCGGGGCGTGGCGGAACGGTACGGTGCGGAACGTTTCCTCCGGCTTGCCCGCGACGTCGGCGGCATCGTTGAAGGTGGGGCTGCGCAGACGATCCATGACGATGCGATCGCAGTCCACGTCGGCCACGCACAGTTCGGCCTCGAGCGAGAAACGCTCCGATTCCGCCAGCAGGTCGCCCAGTTCGTAGACGATGCCCTGCCCGTCCCATGCGAGATCGGTCGTGCTTTCGCCGTGCCCCGCCGCGCAGTAGATATAGGCCGCCATCGCGCGCGCCGACTGGGCCCGGCACAGCATGTGGCGCTCGTCCGACTTGCCGATGACGATGTTGGAGGCGGACAGGTTGGCGAGGATCGTCGCCCCCGCCATCGCGCCCAGCGAGGACGGCGGCGTCGGCGCCCAGAAGTCCTCGCAAATCTCGACGAAGAAGCGGAAGTTTTTCAGCACCTCGGACGCGAAGACGAGATCGACGCCGAACGGCACCTCCTGCCCGTTCACGGTGATCGTGGAATTGCGGACGGTCTTGCCGCTCGCGAACCAGCGCTTCTCGTAGAACTCGCGGTAGTTGGGCAGGTAGGACTTGGGCACTACGCCGAGCAGGCGGCCCTGCGCGATGACGAGCGCGCAGTTGTAGAGCCGCCCCTTGCGCTCCAGCGCGGCGCCGACCAGCAGCACCGGCGAAAGGTCGGCGCTGGCCTTGACGATCTGCGCCACCGCAGCCTCGACCGCCTCGATCATCGCGCCCTGCAGGTGCAGGTCGTCGATGGCGTAGGAGGACAGGCTGAGTTCGGGGAAGACCAGCAGGTCCACATGCGCCGCATGGGCCCGGCGCGCTTCGGCGAGGATCGCATCGCGGTTGGCGGCGACGTCGGCGGTCTTCACGCGCGGGGTCGAGGTGGCGACGCGGACGAAGCCATGCTCGTGCATGGAGAAGAACGGGTGGCTGGTGTCGGTCATCGGCATTCCTCGAATTCGTCGTCCCGGACTTGATCCGGGACCGCTGGCCGTGAACAGCCCTCCTCTCGGCAGGGCACCCTGCACGATGAAGCTCACCTAAAGACCGCCAGCGGTCCCGGATCAAGTCCGGGACGACGGTTGGCCTTTGCGAAATGTTCGCAATATCCTCTTGCCCTCGCCGCGCCCGCCTCTAAATGCCGGGTCTATGCGTGACCTGGACGATATCCGCGAAGAGTATGAATTCCTCGATGGCGACGAACGCTATCGCCTCCTGATCGAACTGGGGCGCGAGCTGGACGATATGCCCGACGCGCTCAAGACCGACGCCACCAAAGTGCGCGGCTGCTCCGCCAGCGTCTGGGTCTATCCCATGGCGCGCGAGGACGGCACCCTGCACTTCCTAGCGGACAGCAACGCGGCGATCACCAAGGGCATCGTCTCGCTGGTGATCTCGGCGGTGCAGGACAAGCCTGCCGCGACGGTGGCCGCGACCGACATTGCGGCGGCGCTCGAACCGTTCGACTTGCGCAACCAGCTCTCGTCCAACCGGACGCAGGGCGTGCCCAACATGATCGCGCTGATCCGGGAAACTGCCGCGCGATATGCCCAGGGCTAGGAAATATCTCTGGATCACGGCGGGGGTAATTCTCGTCGGGATCGGCACGCTGGGCATCTTCCTGCCGCTGCTGCCGACGACGATCTTCTGGATTCTCGCCGCCGGGTGTTTCTCGAAGAGCCACCCGGAATGGGCGGAGCGGCTCTATCAACACCCGAAGTACGGCCGCCACTTGCGCGAATGGCGCGACCGGCGGGCGATCAGCCGCAAGGGCAAGATCGCGGCGATCTCGACCATGGGCCTGAGCGTCGCGATCGTATGGTTCACCGCAGGCGAGATGTGGGCGCTGATCCCCCTCGCGGTGCTGGCGACGATCGGGACGTGGATCTGGACGCGGGCGGAGTAGCTCAATCCACCGCGTCGCGCAGGACGGCGATGCCCTGTTCGCGCTGCGCCCGCAGTTCCCGCTTGAGTACCGCCGGATCGCGCGCGACGACGAAGCCGAAGCTGACGCCGCCTTCCTTGCCGATGGTCGCATGGTGCAGCTTGTGGGCCTGCACCAGCCGCTTGGCATAGCCGCGCTTGGGCACCCACCGGAAATAGCGCTGGTGGACCAGGCCGTCGTGGATCAGCGTATAGATCACGCCGTAGACCAGCACGCCGAGACCAATCCACGTGCCCGGCCACCACGCACTTGCGCCCATCACCATCGGCGAGCCGAGTGCGAACATGGAAATGCTGATTGCCGCCCCGAACACGGCATAGAGGTCGTTCTTCTCCAGCATCCTGTCGTGCGGCTCGTGGTGGTCGCGGTGCCAGGCCCAGCCGAAACCATGCATGATGTACTTGTGGCTCGACCACGCGACGAACTCCATTGCGGCAGCGGAGGCAAGGACGATCAGGACGGCGGCAAGGGCGGACATGGCCTTGCCCTTATACTGCCAACGCCTCTCTTCACACACAAAATCCCGTCATCCCCGCGCAGGCGGGGATGACGCGACTGAAGCTGCGACACTCTCTTACAATTGCACACATCATTGCGACGGGCCGTCTAGCTGACGTTCAGTTTCACAAGCCTAATCCTGAATGCATCGGAAGCGACCTTCCGAAAACAGTTTCCAGCAAGGAGTGCGACCCATGCGCCAGTTCACCAAGTTCATCGCCCCCGCCCTGATCGCCGTCACCGGCCTGGGCGCCATCGCCCCCGGCATCGCCGAGGCCGCGCCGAACCGCCACGTCCAGGCAGCCCGCCACTACGACATTCGCTCCGACATCCAGGGCCTGCGCGCCAATATCGACCGCGCCGCCGCCCGCCGGACGATCTCGCAGCGCGAAGCCACGGGCCTGCGCCGCGACGTCGTCGATATCCAGCGCCTCTACGGCCAGTATTCGCGCGGCGGCCTCTCCGCGCAGGAGACCCGCATCCTCGGCAACCGCGTCAACAAGGTCTACGCCTCGCTGCGGATGGAGCGCCACGATTACGACCGCCGCCGCGGCTGATCGGCGACCGGGAACCCCAAGTCGCGGAATAATCCGGCAGCCTTTGCCGTAGCCCGCGGTTTCCCTCCCGGCAGAACAATCCCCCCACACAGGAATCCCCCCATGAACAAGCTGACCAAGATCATCGCCCCGGCCCTCGTCGCGCTGCTCGGCGGCGCCTCGCTGGCCCCTGCCGTCGCCGAGGCCGCACCCTACCACCACGACCAGCGCGACCATGCGCGCCGTGGCCACCACGCCCCGCCGCGCTACGTGAAGCATCACCGCGCTTCGAAGCACTACTGGCGCAATGACCGCCGCCACCACGACGACCGCCGCTATCGTTCGCGCTACGATCGCCATGACCGTTACGATCGTCGCCACCACTGATCGACCGGGCCGGTAACCCTGAATTCCGGCCCGCACACTCCCTAACGCGCCCGGCCGCAAGGACCGGGCGCGTTTTACATGGCGGTGCGAGCGCCTCGCAACAGCAACGATCGATCGTCAGGTCAATTCGGATTGAATGAAAATTTCATTCGAGGGGCGCAGCGAATCGCCCTGCCACTTGAATTTCGCAAGGGCGGGGCCTAATCGCGCCTGATCATGACAACCGCACCGCGCACCCTCTACCAGAAGATCTGGGACGCCCACGTCGTCGACCAACGGGACGACGGCACCTGCCTCATCTATATCGACCGGCACATCGTCCATGAAGTGACGAGCCCGCAGGCTTTTGAGAGCCTTCGCGCCGCCGGTCGCCCGGTGCGCCGTCCCGATCTTACGCTCGCGGTGCCTGACCATAACCTGCCCACCACCGCGCGCCGCGATGCGAACGGCAACCGCGTGCCGATCGCCGATCCGCAGAGCGCCCAGCAGCTCGACATGCTGGAGAAGAACGCGCCTTCGTTCGGCATCCGCTACATCGGCGACGCCGATCCGGAACAGGGCATCGTCCACGTCGTCGGCCCCGAGCAGGGCTTCTCGCTGCCCGGCGCCACCATCGTCTGCGGCGACAGCCACACCGCCTGCAACGGCGGCCTGGGCGCGCTGGCCTTCGGCATCGGCACGTCCGAAGTCGAGCACGTGCTGGCCACCCAGACGCTGCTGCTCAAGCAGTCGAAGACCTTCGAAGTCCGCGTCGAGGGCACGCTCGGCGCCGGGGTCACCCCGAAGGACGTGATCCTGCACGTCATCGGCGTCATCGGCACTGCCGGCGGCACCGGCTACGTGATCGAGTACACCGGCAACGTCTTCCGCGAGATGTCGGTCGAAGGCCGCCTGACCGTGTCGAACATGTCGATCGAGGGCGGCGCCCGCGCAGGGCTCGTCGCACCGGACGAGACGACTTTCGCCTACGTCAAGGGCCGCCCCTACGCGCCCAAGGGCGCGGACTGGGACAAGGCCGTGGCGTGGTGGAAGAGCCTGGCGACCGACGAGGGCGCGACTTACGACAAGTCCGTGTTCATCCGCGCCGAGGACATCCAGCCCACCGTGACCTGGGGCACCAGCCCCGAGGACACCTCCGGCATCGGCGGCTTCGTCCCCGCGCCTGAGGACTTCGCCGACGCCTCCAAGCGCGATGCGGTCAAGCACAGCCTCGACTACATGGGCCTGACGCCCGGCACGAAGTTGACCGACGTGGAAGTGCAGAACGTCTTCATCGGCAGCTGCACCAACAGCCGCATCGAGGACATCCGCGCCGCCGCCGAAGTGCTCAAGGGGCGCCACAAGGCCGACAACGTGAAGTGGGCGATCGTCGTCCCCGGATCGGGTCTGGTCAAGGCGCAGGCCGAGGCCGAAGGTCTGGACAGGATCATCATCGATGCGGGTCTGGAATGGCGCGAGCCGGGCTGTTCGGCCTGCCTTGCCATGAACCCCGACAAGGTGCCTGCCGGGGAGCGCTGCGCCTCCACCAGCAACCGCAACTTCACCGGCCGCCAGGGTCCGGGTGCGCGCACCCACCTGATGAGCCCCGCCATGGCCGCCGCCGCCGCCGTCACCGGCAAGCTGACCGACGTGCGCGACCTCGCGCCAATGACTGAACCGGCCTAAGCTGATAGGATCTCCCCCATGTCCAACGATTCCGACAACTCGCTCGCAGGCCGCGCCGCCATCGCCGCCGGTGCCGCCATCGGTTCGGCCGCCATCGCCGCTGCCCTGCTCTTCGTGAAGCGCCGCAGCGACCGCAAGAAGGCCGACGCGCAGCCGCCGAAGACCAACACGGCCCCGCACTTCCCCTCGGAAACCGACTGATGCAGGCGATCAACCACGTCGCCGGCAAGGCGATTCCCTTCGGCCGCAAGAACGTCGACACCGACGTCATCATCCCGGCGCACTGGCTCAAGACAATCACCCGCACGGGTCTCGGCAAGGGCGCGTTCGAATCGATCAAGCTGGAAGACGGCAACGTCTTCACCGACGAGCGCTGGGCCGGCGCGCCGATCCTCATCGCGGGCGACAACTTCGGCTGCGGCTCCAGCCGCGAACACGCCGCCTGGGCGCTGCTCGACATGGGCGTGACGTGCGTGATCGCGCCGAGCTTCTCGGACATCTTCTCGGGCAACGCCTTCAAGAACGGCATCCTCACCGTGGCGCTGCCGCAGGAGGCGATCGACCGCCTGATGGAAGTGGCGCAGGACGAGACGATCGACATCGACCTCGACACGCAGTCGGTGACCACGCCGTTCCAGGATCGCTACACCTTCGAGATCGATCCGTTCCGCAAGCACTGCCTGCTGAACGGCCTCGACGAAGTAGGCCTGACGATGGCGCAGGGCGAAACGATCTCCACCTACGAAGGCAAGGCACGCGAAACGCTGCCGTTCCTTGCAAGCCCGGTGCTGGCGGCCTGACCGCAAAATCCTCCCTATTCCGAAGGAATGGGGAGGTGGCAGCCCGCAGGGCTGACGGAGGGGTCTTCTCCCCCTCCACCCCCGCCTGCGGCGGCGGTCCCCCTCCCCATCGCTTCGCGACAGGGAGGATTCTTCGCCTCTCGATCCATCGGTCGCTATTGCGAATCAAGGATTGCCCCGCAGCCCCGCGTTCCCTATCGGCATGGACAACGCTTTAACCCGAGGTTGTCCGATGACGAGTTTCCAGGACCGCGAGCGCGCCGAAGAAGCGAAGTTCGCTCACGACGCCGACACGCTGTTCCGCATCCAGGCCCGCCGCAACCGCCTCGTCGGTGAATGGGCGGCCGAACGCATGGACTTGTCGCAGGCCGAAACCGATGCCTATGCCAAGGCCGTCGTCCAGGCCGACTTCGAGGAAGCGGGCGACGAGGACGTCATCCGCAAGCTGCTGGGCGACCTGACCGCCGCCGGCGTCGATACCACCGAAGCGGAAGTGCGCGCCGCACTGGCCGCCAAGCAGGTCGAAGCGCGCCGCGCTTTCCTGGGCTGAGGACTATCCGATGGGCATGACCGCTACCGAAATCGAGACCATGATCCGCGCCGCGCTGCCGGACGCGGAAGTCACGATCACCGACCTCGCCGGGGACAACGACCACTACGCCGCGCACGTCGTCTCGGCCGCCTTCACGGGCCGCCCCCGCGTCGCGCAGCACAAGATGGTCTACGAAGCGCTGGGCGGCCGCATGGGCGGCGTCCTTCACGCCTTGCAACTCACCACCGCCGTCCCCAACTGACGCAAGCATACTACTCAAGGGTTTTACTGAAATGTCCGACGTCAATGCCCGTATCGGCGATATCGTAAAGAGCAACGACGTGGTCCTCTTCATGAAGGGCACCCCGCTGTTCCCGCAGTGCGGCTTCTCCAGCCGCGCGATCGCCATCCTCGAACACCTCGGCGTGCCTTACGAGACCGTCGACGTGCTGCAGGACATGGAAATCCGTCAGGGCATCAAGTCCTATTCGGACTGGCCGACGATCCCCCAGCTCTACGTCAAGGGCGAGTTCCTCGGCGGCAGCGACATCATGATGGAGATGTACGAGGCCGGCGAACTGCACCAGCTCATGACCGACAGCGGGATCGCTGCGCAGGGCTGATCTGCCGACAGCACCGGATTACGAAGGCTCGGGAAGCGATTCCCGGGCCTTTTCATCGCCCGTCATCGCGGACCTGATCCGGGATCGCTGGCCGTGAACAGCGGCGCCTGCGTCAAGGCGCCTCGCGGCCTGCACCGGGCTAAAGACAGCCACCGGTCCCGGACAAAGCTGGGACGACGAATGCCTGGATGTATGGGGAACCCCGGGGAGGCGGGGCCGGGAGACTGTCCGGCCCCGCCTCTATCGAGACTGCTTCTCTCGGGGTACGATACTTCATAAGCATGGCCTGTGCCAGTTCTGATTTTTCCCGAAAATCAGCCATTTCTTCGGTTCACGTGTCAGCGCGTGCGTCATGCCCTGTAAATTCTGCCGACACTGCCACCTGAGTCGCCTGGCGCTTTTCCGCTTGCGTGCCCCTTCCCCAGCGGCAAGATCGGCGGCAATGATCCAGACCGCTCCCTCCGACCAGCCGATGCCGACAGACGGCCCCGCCGTCGTCCCTGCCGCCACCGTGGTGGTGTTCCGCCACGCCGCCGACGGCGGACCGCCCGAACTGCTGATGCTCCAGCGCTCGGACGGCATGCGCTTCGCGGGCGGAGCGGCGGTGTTTCCCGGCGGCCGCGTCGATCCCGCAGACCGCGAACTCGCCCGCCGCCTGCTGCCCGGCGAATCGGAGGAGATCGCCTCCGCCCGCATCGCCGCGATCCGCGAGACGCTGGAGGAAGCGGGCCTCATGATCGCCACCCGCGCCCCCGTCACCGCCCGCGAAGCCGCAGAAGCGCGGGCGATGCTGCTGGAGGTCGGCCGGCTCGACACCGTGCTGGAGCGCTTCGGCTGGGAACTGGACCCGCAGGCGCTGACCTTCTTCGCGCACTGGTGCCCCTTGTGGGAGAAGGCCTTCGACACGCGCTTCTTCGTCGCCGACATCGGCACCGGCGCGGTGGACGTCACGGTCGATGCCACCGAGAACTCGCGCCTGTTCTGGGCGAGCGCCGCCGATGCTCTGGCGATGGCCGATCGGGGCGAGATTTCGGTGATCTTTCCGACCCGCCGCAATCTCGACCGCCTTGCGCAGTACGCCGATCATACCGAAGCGCTGGCCGACATCGCCGCCCACCCCGTCGTCCGCATCCACCCCGAGTTGGAAATGCGCGAGGACGGCGAATGGCTCGTCATCCCTGCCGGGCTCGGTTATCCGGTGCTGGGCCAGCTCAAGGCGACGGTGCGGCGCGGTTAGGTCAGGCCGGTACGGCGGTCGGCTCCTGCCCTTTCGCACCACCCGCGGCGTAAAGACCGAGCGCGACCGCTGCCGCAAAGAACACGGCTATCGCCACGATCGCACCGTCGTAACTGCCGGTGACCGAATGGACCCGCGCCGCTCCCACGACGGCGACCGCGATGAACGGCAGCCCGATCAGCGTGTTGAGCCCAAAGCCCCGGCTGTAGCTCGCCTGTCCGAACGAATCGGTCAGCCCCTTGCCCAGCGTCGGGATCGCGCCCGCGCCGTGCATGCCGATGAGGCCGATCAACAGGGCCGCCATCCAGAACGGCGGGTGCTGCAACAGCAGAGTCCACAGCACTGCACAGTCGAAACCGATGAGCGCCAGCGCCCTCGCCCCGCCGATGCGGTCGGCGATCCAGCCGAACAGTATCGAGCCGGCGATCCCGACCAGCGACATGATCGACTGCAGCAGCGCCGCCTCGGGCCGGGTGAAGCCCCAGGAAAGCCCCATAGGAACCAGCAGCGAGCCCAGCAGCACCGAACTCGTCATGCTGGCCACCGCCGCCAGCGAGATCGCCCAGAAGCGCGGCCGCGCGAGCAGTTGCGCGACGCTGAACGATCCGTCGGCGGTGCGCTTCGCATCGGGTTCGGGCGCCAGCGTCTCGGTATGCCCCGGCGGGTGATCGATCGCCAGCAGCGCCAGCGGCAGCAGCAGCGCCGCCGCGATCAGGCCGATGGACAGGTAGATCACGCTGGGCGAGACGACGGAAAGCGCCCGCTCCAGTGTCCACGGCACCACCGCGATCACCACCGGCAAGTGGACGATACCCAGCGCCAACCCGCGATTGCGGTTGAACCAGCGTCCCACCAGCGTCGCCGGGCCGATCGATCCGGCGAGGCTCAGCGCAGGGCCGAAGCAAAGCCCGTAAGCCAGCAGGTAAAGCGCATAACTCTGCGTCCATGCCAGCGTGAGATAGCCCGCCACCGTCAGCAGCGCACCGACGAGCAACAACAGGCGGAGCGAAACCTTCGCGATCAGCACGCCCACGAAAGGCGCGAGCACCGACGAGCCCACCAGCACCAGCGGGATGCCCGCCGCCGCCTCTTCCGCACTGACGCCGAGGCGTTGCTCGACCGAGGCCAGCATCAGCCCGAACGAGCCCATGACGGTGCCGATCACCATGTTGTGCGACACGCCCGCGATCACGCCCATGCGTACCGCAAGCGGATGGTTGGGAGCATCGCTCCCCGTTCCGACAGGTGCTGCCAAGCGCTCTCTCCCGATGCCTGAACCCAATGTTCCTAGCGTGCCGGCGATTGCATGCCGGTCTGTTCGCAAGAGAGTGCGGGGCTGCCGCTCGGCTTGGCCAGAACTTTCCGGCCGGATGAACGAGAATTCGCCGGGGCGACGTTATCGCTCAGACGCTGGCGTGCGATCCGTGCGTTGCGGCGATGTGCTCGAGCACCGGGCCGTAGAGCGGACGGTCAAACTCGACCCCGGCAAGGTCGCTGCTGACCCAGCGCACCACGCCCGACATGCCTTCCATCCCCTTGGGCCGCACGATCAGGCGCGCGCCGACGCGGAAATAGATGCCGCGCATGCGCAGGCAGCAGCCCTCCACCGAGATGTCGGAAATCTCGCCGTCATCCCGCAGACCGCTCTGCGTGCGGCACTGAACGGCCAGCGCGACGGAGCGTCGCTGCGATCGCCGGGGAAGAACGGTGCGGGTCATGAGCGGGAGAATACAACCGATCGGTTTATGATCGCTTAAACTTCATCGCGCGCCCGTTCGAACACGGTTCGAACTCAATCCGGGAAGCAGGGCGACCATTTCCGAAGACAATGGCGCGCCCGACAGGGTTCGAACCTGTGACCCCAAGCTTAGAAGGCTCGTGCTCTATCCAGCTGAGCTACGGGCGCGCGCCGGATTTCCCATAGCGTGGTTACCGCGCGGCGCAAACCGCTGGCAGCGCAAACTTGTGCTTTGCGCTGCAGCAAAGCCACGTTACGCACAGGCAATGACCGCCGCTACCGACGCTCCATCGCCTCTGTCCCGCCCCTTGTCACGCATCGACGGCCTTACCGGCGCCCGTCGGCACTTCCGCTATTTCGACTACGTGATGGCGGCCTTCGTCGCGATCCTGCTGCTGTCGAACCTGATCGGTGCGTCCAAGCTGGCGAATATCGGCGGCGTGACGTTCGGCGCGGGCATCCTGTTCTTCCCCGTCAGCTACGTCATCGGCGACGTGCTGACCGAAGTGTACGGCTATGCCAATGCCCGCCGCTGCGTCTGGGCGGGCTTCTTCGCGATGATCTTCATGGCCTTCATGAGCTTCGTCGTCGTCGCCATGCCGCCGGATTCCGGCTGGACCGGACAGGCCGCCTACGAAGCGGTATTCGGCTCGACCTGGCGCATCGTCCTCGCCTCGCTGACCGCGTTCTGGGCGGGTGAGTTCGTCAATTCCTTCGTCCTCGCCAAGATGAAGCTGATGACCGGCGGCAAGCACTTGTGGATGCGTACCATCGGCTCGACGGTGGTGGGACAGGCCGCCGACAGCGCCCTGTTCTATCCCATCGCCTTCCTCGGCACCTGGACGCACGAGCAGGTGCTGACCGTCATGGTCACCAACTGGGGCATGAAGGTGCTGTGGGAAGCGGTGCTGACGCCGGTAACTTACGTTGTCGTCGGCTGGCTAAAGAAGCGCGAGGGCGTCGAGGTGTTCGACGACAATCTCGATTTCTCGCCTTTCGCCAAGGCAAAATCGGTCTGAACGTTGTGAGCAGGGCGCTGAGCCGCGCTTTTTACAGGGCTGCCGCATTTTCCGAGTCGTCAGCTGTTTCCACCTGACTTGAAAATGCTCTAGGCCGCGCCGACCATGCTCGACCGCATCCTCCTGTCCCGTTTCCGCAACCACCACGAGACCGCGGTGGAAGGCACGGCGCAGTTCAACCTGCTGGTCGGCGAGAACGGCGCCGGTAAAACCAACGTGCTGGAGGCGATCAGCCTGCTCGCGCCCGGACGCGGCCTCCGCCGGGCGCAGCTGGTGGACGTGCCCGCGCAGGACGGCGACGGCGGGTTCGCGGTGAACGCTGCACTGCGCATGCCCGGCCAAGGGGAAGGGAGCGAGCCCGTCCGCCTCGGCACCGGCGTCGCGGCGGAGCGTCCCGGGCGGCGGCTTGTGCAGGTGAACGGCGCGCAGGCATCCGCCCTGAGCCTGGCCGAGTGGCTCTCGATCGGCTGGCTGACCCCGGCGATGGACCGCCTCTTCGTCGAGAGCGCGGGCGCGCGGCGGCGGTTCCTCGACCGGCTGGTGCTGGCGATCGAGCCGGCCCATGCCGGCCATGCGGCGCGGCTGGAGACGGCACTGCGCGAGCGCAACCGCCTGCTTTCCGACGAACGTTCCCCCGATCCGCATTGGCTCGACGCGATCGAGGTGCAGATCGCCGAGGCCGGGGCGCTGGTGGCGACGGCCCGCGCGCGCCTCGTCACCCGGCTGGAGGCGGCGCTGGCGCGGCTTCCCGACACGCCTTTCGCGCGCCCTTCGCTGACCTACCAGCCCGGCGGCCCGGTCGAGGCCGGTGCGCTTGCCATCGCCCTGCGCGACGGGCGGCCGCGCGAGCGGGCGGCCCAGCGCACCCTCACCGGCCCCCACCGCGACGAACTGGCGGTGACGATGGCGGGCAAAGGGCAAGCGGCGGCGGAATGCTCGACCGGCGAGCAGAAGGCGATGCTCATCGCCATCACTCTCGCGCATTCGCAGCTGCTGGAGGCAGATGGGGAGAACCGCCCGCGCCTGCTGCTGCTGGACGAGGTCGCCGCGCATCTCGACCCGCTGCGCCGCGAGGCGCTGTTCGACCGGCTGCGGGCGGGCTCCGCGCAAGTCTGGCTAACGGGAACGGAACTCGCGCCGTTCGACGGAATCGCGGCGGAAGCGGCGGTATGGGAGGTCAGCGCGGGGACGGTGCGGCGGGTCTGACCACTCGGTCGTCATTGCGAGCGTAGCGAAGCAATCCAGGGCAGTCTTGAGCCGCCTTGGATTGCTTCGCTACGCTCGCAATGACGAAGTGAAGAGGGGACCTCACCTCCTCGGCAAAGCATCCGCCACATCGTCCACCGTCGCCGCAACGATCGCGTCTATGCCGATGGCCGTAGGATGCACGTGATCGCCCTGCATCAGATCGGGCTTGTCGATCACCGGCTGGAGGAAGAACGGCACCAGCACCGCCCCGTACTTCTCCGCCAGCTGCGGATAGATCGGGTTGAAACCCGAGGCATAGTCCCTGCCCAGGTTCGGCGCCGCCAGCATTCCGAGCAGCACCACGCCGATCTTCTCCTGCCGCAACCGCTGGAGGATCTTCTCCAGGTTCGCGCGCGTCTCGGCCGGGGGCAGCGAGCGCAGCATGTCGTTGCCGCCGAGGCTGATGATCACCAGTTCGGGCTTCGCAGGCTGGCTTTTCAGCGTGAAGTCGAGCCGCTGCAGCCCCGCCGCCGTGGTGTCGCCCGAAACCCCGGCATTGGCGATGCGCGCGTTGACGCCGCGCGCGCGCAGGGCCTGTTCGAGCCGGTCGGGGTAGCTTTCGCCATCCTCGAGTCCGTAGCCCGCCAGCAGCGAATCCCCGAAGGCGAGTATCCTGCGCTCCGGCCCCATGACCGGTATCTGCGGCGGCGCATCGACGGCCGACCGGCTCTCCTGCACGGGCGGCGCCGGGGCCTTATCGCAGGCGGAAAGCGCTAGGGTGGAGGCGGCAAGGAGAGCGAGAGAAACGAGGCGCAAGGCATTCTCCTGAAGGGACCGACTTGTCGGATGCACTGGTGCTATCCCATATGGGGATGGTGACAAGCCCTGCCCAAGCCCGCTCCGCCCTTTCCGGCACTCCTTCCCCCGCTTCCGACGACACCATTCTGGCCCGCGACCTGCGCCTGACGCTGGGTTCCGGGGACAGTGCGGTCGAAATCCTCAAGGGGATCGACCTTTCCGTACCCCGGGGCCAGACGCTGGCGCTGCTCGGTCCTTCGGGATCGGGCAAGTCGTCGCTGATGGCGGTGCTCTGCGGGCTGGAGCGCGCCAGTTCGGGCACGCTGGAGGTCGCCGGACAGGACTTCGTGGGGATGGACGAGGACGCCCTTGCCCGCGCGCGGCGCGGCAGGATCGGTGTGGTGCTTCAGGCTTTCCACCTGCTGCCGACGATGACCGCGCTGGAAAACGTCGCCACGCCGCTGGAACTCGCGGGAATGCCCGATGCGCGCGCGCGGGCCGAAGCGGAACTCACGGCGGTCGGGCTGGGCCATCGCCTGTCGCACTATCCCGCGCAGCTTTCCGGCGGCGAGCAGCAGCGCGTCGCCATCGCCCGCGCCCTCGCTCCCCGCCCGGCGCTGGTCTTTGCGGACGAGCCGACCGGCAACCTCGACGCCGCCACCGGCGCGGCGATCATCGACCTCCTCTTCGCCCGCCGGGCCGAGACCGGCGCGACCCTGCTCATCATCACTCACGACGAAAGCCTCGCCCACCGCTGCGAGCGGGTGGTGACCATCGGCGACGGGCGCATCGCAAGCGACGTACGTGCGAGCGCACATCTTGGCTGACACCCTCCCCTGGCGCACCGCCTGGACACTCGCCCGCCGTGACCTGTCGGCCCGGTTCAAGGGGCTGCGGCTGCTGCTCGTCTGCCTGTTCCTCGGCGTCGGCGCGATCGCCGCGATCGGCACGCTGACCGGCTCGATCGAGCGCGAGCTGGGAACACGCGGACGCGAAATCCTTGGCGGCGACATCGAACTGAGAGTCTGGCAGCGCGCCTTCGGCAAGGACGAGGATGCGGCGCTCGCCCGCCTCGGCCGGGTTTCGCGCGGGGCACGGATGCAGGCCATCGCCACGAAGGGAGACGCCACCGCGCCCGTCGCGCTCAAGGCGGTGGACGGGAACTGGCCGCTCTACGGCCGCCTCGAACTGACCGACGGCCGCCGCGTCGGCGCCCCCGCCCCCGGCACGGCATGGATCGCCAAGGGCACTGCTGCCCGCCTCGGTGCCGGGAAGGGCCAGCGTATCGCCATCGGCGGCGTGCCGGTGATCGTGGGCGGCATCATCGCGACCGACCCCGAGCAGATGAGCGAGGGCTTCGCGCTGGGCGACACCGCCGTCGTCCCGCTTTCCCTCCCTGGCAGTGCTGGGCTCACGGCGCCGGGCGCCATGTACCGCAGCGTCGTGCGGGTGCGCTTCGCCGACCCCGCGCGCGACCCAGAAGCGGTGATCGACGCCCTCAAGACCCGCTTCGGCGACGGCTTCGACACCCGCACCCGGCTGGCAGCCTCGCCTTCGACCGAGCGCTTCGTCACCCGCATGGGCGAGTTTCTCGTGCTGGTCGGGCTTGCCGCGCTGGTGATCGCCGGGATCGGCATCGGCGGCGGCGTCTCGTCCTATCTGGAGGCACGGCGCAGTTCGATCGCAACCCTGAAGGTGCTCGGCGCCACCAGCGGCGACATCGCGCGCATCTATCTCCTGCAGGTCGGCGCGGCCGCCCTGGTCGGCAGCCTGGCAGGGCTCGCCGCAGGCGTGCTCGTGACCCCGCTCCTCGCCTCGGCGCTGCAGAGCCTGCTGCCGGTCGAGCCCGGCTTCACCGTCTCCCCCGCGGCGCTCGCGACGGCGGCGGCCTATGGCCTGCTGGTCGCGCTGATATTCTCCGCGCCGCCGCTGGTGCGGGCGCGCAGCTGGCCCGCGATGGCGCTGATGCGTGCCCGCGTGGCGCCGCTCACGGCCGACCGCAAGGCGCTCGCCCTGCCGGTCGGCCTCGGCCTTGCCGCCATCGTCGCGCTGGCGCTGCTCAACGCCGCGCAGCCGCTGGTGACGCTGGGCTTCCTCGGGGCCTCGGCCGCGATGCTCGGCCTGCTGGCGCTCGTCGGCCTCGGCATCCGCAAGCTCGCCGCCCGCCTGCCGAGACCGCGCGGGCCGATGCTGCGCGCGGGACTGGCGAACCTCCACCGCCCGGGCGCGCAGACCGGGCCGCTGGTCACGGCGCTCGGCTTCGGACTTTCCGCCTTCGTGCTGATCGCGGCTGTGCAGACGAGCCTCGACGCCAACATCCGCCGCACCGTGCCCGAGCGCGCGCCCGACTTCTTCGTGCTCGACGTGCCGAAGGACAAGGCCGATGCCTTCGCCGACGCGGTCGAGCGGACGATCCCCGGTTCCACCCTCAAGCTGGTGCCGAACATGCGCGGCCGCATCCTTGCCTATGGGCCGAAGGACCGGATGACCCGCGTGGCCAGCCTCAGCAAGGACCTGCCCGATGGCGCCTGGGCGCTGCGCGGGGAGCGCGGACTGACCTACTCGGTCGGCGTGCCCGAGGGCAGCAGCGTCACCTCCGGCCAGTGGTGGCCCGAGTTCTACCGGGGCGAGCCGCTTGTCTCGGTCGATGAGAGGCTGGCCGAGGCGATCGGCCTGAAGGTCGGCGACTACGTGACCGTGGGCGTGCTGGGCGTCGAGAAGACCGCGCGCATCGCGGCGCTGCGCCGGATCGACTGGGACAGTCTGGGCTTCAACTACGTGCTGGTGTTCTCGCCCAATGCGCTGGCCGACGCCCCGCACAACCTCGCCGCGACGATCGAGGTGCCCAAGGGCGCGTCCACGGCGGGCCTGCTGCCCCGGCTGGTGCGCGCCTTCCCCTCGACCTCGGTGATCGAGACGGGGAGCCTGCTGCGCGATGCCCGCGCGCTGCTCGACCAGATGTCGGCGGCGATCCTCGCGGCATCCTCGGTTGCAGTGCTGGCGGGGCTCGCGGTGCTGCTGGGCGCTATCGCGGCGGCGCGGGCGAGCCGGACGTACGACACCGTGATCCTGCGCGTGCTGGGCGCCAGTCGCGGGCAGCTGCTCGCGGCGCAGATGGCGGAATACGGGCTGCTCGCCGTGGTGCTCGCCCTCGTCGCGCTGGGCGCGGGCAGCGCGATGGCCTGGGCGGTGATCGTCAAGCTGTTCGAGTTCGCCTGGCTGCCCGACTGGCCGCGCGTGCTGGCGGTTCTGGCCGCCGGGCTGCTGCTGATCCTCGGCTTCGCCCTAGCCGGAACGCTGCCGCTGCTGCGGGCGAAACCGGCAAGGGCGCTGCGCGAACTTTAGAAGCCGATCTCTACCCTCACCACTCATTGGTCATTGGTCATTCCCGCGAAGGCGGGAACCCATCTGCTGACGCTTCCTGTTGCGCGATCATCAGATGGGTCCCCGCCTTCGCGGGGATGACGGGATTGGAAATCAGGCGAAGACCTCGCGGTTGTCGAACAGTACGCTGGGATCGCGCGTCTTGTAGACGAGCGTGCTGGCGACGATGTCATGCAGGCCCTGCTTGCGCTCGGTGAAGGCGACCATGATGTAGCCGATGCACAGGATCAGGCTCGACAGGATCTTGGCGAAGTAGCGCCCGGTCGCACGCCCGAAAGTCAGGCGTTCGCCCCGCAGGTCGGTAACGACGACGCCGACGGCCAGCTTGCCGACGGTCGCCTGCAGCTTCGAGCTTTCCATGATCGCGAAGTAGAGCCAGTTGATCACCAGCGACGCGCCGATCATGCCGAACATCATCATCCCGAACGCCGCGTTCTCACCCGCGCCCAGCCCCGTCAGCGGCAGCGCAAGGCCGACACCGAAGATGCCGCCGATGATCGAAGTCGCGATCTGCAGGATGATCGCGTCGAGGATGTAGGCGAGCACGCGCCACCAGAAGCCACCATACGGAATCATGCATTCCCCCTAAGTTCTACGGCCTGCCCAGCCTGACAATGCGACGCAAGTTCACATTTAAATCGGGAAATTACAAAGACTTTCTGTTCCGCCTTCCGAAACGGCAAAGAAAGAGGGGCACAGGAGGCCGAGCCTCCCGCGCCCCTTTTCAGGTCCGCGCCCCGCTTCTCTTGCCGTACCTCCTCCCAGAGACGACACGGCGGGTACGCGCTTCACACGCTCCGGATTAGAACCGGTAGCGCGCCGCCACGCCGTAAGTGCGTGGCTGGTTCGGATAGCCCGAGATCGAGCCGGGCTGTGCCGGGCTGTCGAATATCTGCAGAATGGTGCGGTCGTTCAGCAGGTTGCGGCCCCAGACCGTCAGTTCCAGCCCGTTCGCCATCACGTAAGTCAGCGAGGCGTTCATGTCGTTGATGTCCTGCTTGAACTCCCGCGCGGCGGCGAGCGCTGCGGATACGTCGGTGACGTTGCCCGCGCTGTCGCGCACGACGAGGCCCGGCAGGCCCTCGACCAGACGGAACTGCGATTCGTAGTGATAGTCACCGCGCAGGATGATCCGGTCCCCGCGCGTTCCCACGGGCTGCACGAACTCGGCCGAGAACGTCGCCGACAGGGGCGGGACGCCCGCCGGGGTCGTCCCCGAAAGGTCGCCGAAGGCCGAAAGCTGAAAAGTGTCGTACTTCGGGTTCAGGTACGTCCAGGCCATCGTCAGGGTCAGCTGGTCGATCGGCTTGGCCGAACCCTCGAACTCGATGCCGAACGCCGACTGCTTGCCCGCGTTCGCCAGAAAGAAGCCCGAGCCGGTGAAGATGTTCGACTGGAAGTTCTTGATCTCCTGCTTGAACACCGCGACGTTGGCCGAGACGATCCCCCAGTTGCCCTTGATCCCGGCCTCGTAGACCGTCGAATTCTCCGCATTGGCGAAGCGGCTGCCGGAGGTCAGATTGGTCACTGCCAGCCCCTGCGCGCGCAGTTCGACGAGGTCGGCAGGCGTCGGGCGGCTATCACGCGACAGGTTGATCGACGCCGCCTTGTAGCCGGTCGCCCAGGCCGCATAGAAATTGACCGTGGGCGTCACGTCCCAGGCCACGCGCGCGGTGTAGCTGAAGTCGCCGTCGCTCACCTTGCCCGGCTCGACCGCGTTGGGCACGTTCATGAACTGCGGGAAATACTGCAGCGCGCGCAGCGGATTGAGCGGGTTTGCCGCCGGATTGTTGGCATTGCCGTTCGCGAAGCCGACCAGCTGCTGATAGATCGGCGCGGTCTGCGGGTTCGTCGCGAAGGCGAAGATCGCCGCCGGGTTGGTCGGGTCCACCCCCACCGAACGCAGCGCCCCGCCAAGCAGCAGTTGCTGGCGGAACGCCGAATAGCGCGGATCGTCGAAATTGATCGAGGAGAACACGTCATCCGACGTCGTGTTGGTGGCGAAGCGCTTCTTGTCGTGCGTGTAGTTGAGACCGCCGGTCACCGTCAGCCCCGGCGCCACCTCGAAGTCGAGCTGGCCGAAGATCGACCACGCCTCGTTCTTCAGCTTGTAGGCCTCGGTCAGGCCGGTGCCGGAAGCGAAGAACTGCCCGGCGTACTTGGCCGGATTGCCTTCGTAGGCGCCGAAGGCCGTCTCCAGCGCGGGCACGCTGAGCGCCCCGCCCGAGAGGCTCTGGACGAGGAGGTTGGCGTAAGGCCGGGCATCGTCGCCCCAGAAGACCTCGTTGTTCTGGTCGATCTTCTCGTTGAAATAGTAGCCGCCGATGAGGCCGGTGATCTTCTCGCCCACCTCGAAGTTGGCGCGCAGTTCCTGCGTGAAGGTCTTGATCCGCAGGTCCTGCCAGTTGCGGCCCAGCAGGTCTGCGCTGGAGAAGTCCGAATCCTGATTGGTCAGCGCATTGGTGCGGCGGTACGAGGTGATCGAGGTCAGCTTGGTGGCGCCCAGATCATAGTCCAGCTGGCCCGAAACGCCCGAGTTCTCGATTCTATTGGACGATTCGAAGTTGTTGTAGACGATGTTGTCGTACTTCTCGCCCGGCTGGTTGACCGCCCCGCCCAGCGCGAAGATCGCCGCCGTGGGGGTCGCCTGACGCAGGTTGACCACCGCGCAGCAGTTCTCGTCGATCTTGCCGTAATCGCCGATCAGCCGCAGTTCGAGACCGTCGTGGTTGTCGAACAGCAACTGCCCGCGCCCGAACCAGCGATCACGCTCGTTGGTGCGCTCGCCGGTGGCAAGGTCCCTGACGATGCCGTCGCGCTTGTTGAGCCCGCCCGCGAGGCTGAATGCGACGTTCTCGCTTAGCGGCCCGGTTACCGTGCCCTTGACGACTACGGCGTCGTAGTTGCCGTAGCTGGCCTCGACATTGCCGCCGAACTGGAACTGCGGCTTTCTCGTCACGATCGAGATCACGCCCGCCGAGGCGTTCTTGCCGAACAGCGTGGACTGCGGCCCACGCAGCACCTCGATGCGCTCCACATCGGGGAAGTCCGCGATCATCGAGGCCGAGCGCGAACGGTAGACGCCGTCGATGAACAGGCCGACCGAAGGCTCGATGCCCGCGTTGTTGGCGCCGTTGCCGAAGCCGCGGATATAGAAGTTGGTATTGGCGCTGGACTGCAGCTGGTTTACGCGCAGCGACGGCACCAGCGTCTGCAGGTCCTTGAGATCGCGCATCTGCGCGCGTTCCAGCGTCGCTCCGCTGGTCACCGAGACGGCGACAGGCACGTCCTGCAGCGTCTGCTCGCGCTTGGTAGCAGTGACGATGATGGTATCGGTGTACTGCTCGTCGGCCGCCTGAGGCGCCGCGTCCTGCGCCAGAGCCGCCGGCGCCCACAGTGCTGCGGATGCCCCCGCCAGCAGCGCGGACTTGTGCGCCATGATCCTGCGTTCGTTGAAGATGCGCGTACCCCGCGCGCAGATGCCCGCCAAAACACCCTTCATCGGATCCCCTGTCCCTTCCTGCACGACTGCCCGCGTCGTGGTGCGCAAAGCTGGTCGCAATTGGTAAGAGGGGCAGCTTATGTCGTTCTCCGAGCGCTCACAATCGGGACCTGTGCATAGCTGCGGACATTCTGCACCATTGTTGTACTATCGACACAGGATGTGACGAAGTATGTCGGGCGCCATTACCCCCAGCAGTCTGCCTCATCTCACTGCGCTTGCCGAAATGCCCGCCATCGGCTAAGGGCGCGGCAATTTTGCGGTGCAGCACACGATGGCTGCCCGCCTCCGGCCCTCGTACAGAGAGAACAACAATGTCCGCCCCGCTTCCCTTGCGCAATATCGCAATCATTGCGCACGTCGACCATGGCAAGACCACCCTAGTCGACCAGCTGTTCCGCCAGTCCGGCACGTTCCGTGACAACCAGCGCATCGAAGAGCGCGCGATGGACAGCAACGATCTCGAAAAGGAGCGCGGCATCACCATTCTGGCGAAGCCGACCTCGATCGAGTGGAACGGCTATCGCATCAACATCGTCGACACGCCCGGACACGCCGACTTCGGCGCCGAAGTGGAGCGCATCCTCTCGATGGTCGACGGCGTTGTGCTGCTCGTCGACTCGTCGGAAGGCGCGATGCCGCAGACCAAGTTCGTCACCGGCAAGGCGCTGGGTCTCGGCCTGAAGCCGATCGTCGTCGTCAACAAGATCGACCGTCCCGACGGCCGCCACGCCGAAGTGCTCGACGAAGTGTTCGACCTCTTCGTCAGCCTCGACGCCAATGACGAACAGCTCGACTTCCCGACCCTCTACGCGTCGGGCCGCAACGGCTACGCCAGCTACGATGCGGACCGCCGCGAAGGCGACCTGACCCCGCTGTTCGAAAAGATCGTCGAGCACGTCCCCGCGCCGAACCTCGACGTCGACGCGCCGTTCTCGTTCCTCGCCACCCTGCTCGACCGCGACAACTTCATGGGCCGCGTCCTCACCGGCCGCGTCCAGTCGGGCACGTTGAAGGTCAACGACCCGATCCGCGCCATCGACATGGACGGCAAGGTCGTCGAAGTGGGCCGCGCCACCAAGGTGCTGTCGTTCCGTGGCCTCGACCGCGTGCCCGTGGAAGAAGCCCGCGCCGGTGACATCATCGCGCTCGCCGGTCTCGAAAAGGCGACCGTCTCGAACACCATCGCCGATCCTTCGGTTACCGAGGCGATCCAGGCACAGCCGATCGATCCGCCGACCCTGGCGATGCGCTTCGCCGTCAACGACTCGCCGCTCGCGGGCCGTGAAGGCGACAAGGTCACCAGCCGCATGATCCGCGACCGCCTGATGCGCGAAGCGGAAACCAACGTCGCCATCCGCGTCACCGAATCGGCCGACAAGGACAGCTTCGAAGTCGCCGGTCGCGGCGAACTCCAGCTGGGCGTCGTCATCGAAACCATGCGCCGCGAAGGCTTTGAACTCGGCATCAGCCGTCCGCGCGTGCTGTTCGGCACCGACGAAAAGGGCGGCCGCACCGAGCCTTACGAAACCGTCGTGATCGACGTGGACGACGAGCACTCGGGCACGGTCGTCGAGAAGATGCAACGCCGCAAGGCAGAGCTGACCGACATGCGTCCGTCGGGCTCGGGCAAGACCCGCATCACCTTCTCGGCTCCCTCGCGCGGCCTGATCGGCTACCACGGCGAGTTCCTTTCGGACACGCGCGGCACCGGCATCATGAACCGCCTGTTCGAGAAGTACGACGCGCACAAGGGTCCGATCGAGGGCCGCCAGAACGGCGTGCTGATCTCGAACTGCACCGGTGAAGCGGTCGGCTACGCGCTGAACAGCCTCGAAGATCGCGGCGTGCTGTTCATCAAGCCCCAGGAAAAGATCTACGAGGGCATGCTGATCGGCGAGAACGCCAAGACCGACGACCTCGAAGTGAACCCGATGAAGTCGAAGCAGCTGACGAACTTCCGTTCGACCGGCAAGGACGACGCCATCCGCCTCACCCCGCCGCGCGTGATGACGCTGGAGCAGGCCATCGCCTACATCGACGACGACGAGATGGTCGAAGTCACCCCGCAGTCGATCCGCCTGCGCAAGGTCCACCTGGACCCGAACGAGCGCAAGAAGCAGAGCCGCAAGAAGGAAAGCGCCTGATTTTGCCCTCCCCTGTGGTCGGGCTTTGAAAAGAGCGATCGCGGGGGGATGCATTACCGGTTGAATGAAAGGTCGGGGCGCCGAAGGGCGCTTCCGGCCTTTCGTGTTTTTGAAGCAGGGGGCATGACTGCAATGACGAGTTCCAACGCACCCTCGCCCACCCCGCACGGGCACGGCGAGGATATCTACGCGATGTTCGTGGGCACGATCCATCTGGCGGTCGGGCTCGTGCTGCTGCGCGCGGCAGGGCTCGCGACAGGCGGTGTGGCGGGTGTCGCGCTGGTGCTGAGTTATGCAACGGGATGGCCGGTGGGCCTGCTCTATGCGCTGATCTCGGCGCCGCTGATGGCGATCACCTTGCGCTCGATGAGCTGGCGGTTCCTTATAAAGACCGCCGTGGTGACGCTCGGCCTGTTTGCGATGACCGCCCTGGCCCCGATGGGCATCGACATCGCCCGGGTGAGCGACCCGGTTGCAGCGGTCGTCGGCGGCAGCGTCATCGGCATGGGCGCGCTCGCCCTCGCCCGCCATGGGGCCGCAACGGGCGGCTCGGGAGCGCTGGTGCTATGGCTTTATCGCACGCGTGGATGGAATGCCGGCCGCACCCAGCTCATCATCGACGGTACGGTGCTGCTGTTCGCCGCCTCACGGCTCGATGCGGTGCGCATGGGCTGGTCGCTGCTGGGCGTCGCGGCGACGGCAGGCATCCTCTGGGCCTGGCACCGCCCGGGCCGCTACACAGGATACTGAAAAGAGGGCCGGCCCTGCCCGGCCGGCCCTCCCCCCGTTTGCCCCGCAAGGCCGAGTAATCAGAACGCCGCGGACACCGAGAACACCACGGTCGAACCGGATATCTGCGAACCGTTCTTGGAGGAGGAGAAGTTCGGCTTCAGGTAAGCCGATTCCGCCTTCGAGATGTCGGTATCGATGTAAGCCACGCCCAGCACGACCGGGCCGACCGCGAGGTCCGCGCCGAGCATCCAGTCGAGATAGCTGCCCGTCGGCGCCACGCTGGTGCCGTTGGGGCCAAGGCCGGAGTTGCCGTTCGAATAGCCCAGGTGTGCCTTCAGGGTCAGCGGCGTGTTGGGAATGCCGGTGCTGGCATCGCCCCAAAGGTAGAAGTTGTCCGACTTGGCGCCGGGTGCATCGGGAATGCCGGTCGCGTAGGAATCGGCGTCCAGATACCAGCGACCGAGCGCTTCCTGCTTGGGCGCATAGGCCGCGCCGACGAGCAGGTTTGCCGGACCGACCGAGCCCGAAACCTTGACGTAGGGTTCAGCGAAATCGGTGATGTCCGAGCCGCCCGGGTACATGTACCAGGTCACGCCGACGTCCACCTTCACGCCCGGCGTCACTTCGGCCGCGAAACCGCCGTAGATGTCGAGTTCGGTGTTCGAGCCGCCGAAGGTGCCCCAACCCGAGAGGTTCGAACCCCAGGTGCCGACGTAGAGCCCGCTTTCATGCGTAACCGAGACGCCGCCCTGCACCGCGAGTTCCTTGTCGGACTGCGACACACCGCGGAAACGGTAGTCGGTGACGAGCCCGACGCTGCCCGCGATGGTGAATTCGCTGGGGGCTTCCTCCTGCGCCATCGCGGAAGTCGCAGCAAACGCGGCTGCGAGGCCGGCGACGCCGGCAAAGAGACGAAACTTCATAGTCGGAACACCCTCATGTTACTGTTGTAGCATGTTCCGTCCTGCGGCCTGCAAGCCGGGCTCCGCTGCGTGGCGAGCCCGTTTCATGCCGGCAGGTTCATGGATATGGCGCCGACCTGTCTCTATTCTTGCCCTATCGTAACGAACTATTGCTGAATTCTGCAGCGCAACAAGTGTGGTTGCATAGCAACACAAGCACGCCGTCACGATATTGCCGAGTATCTATGCAGGCCAGTTCGCTCTGCGATCAGAAAACGGCACCGTCCAAAAGAAAGCGGGCGGAAACGCTTACGCGCTCCGCCCGTAGGTTAGAGGGCCGGGTGTGAGGGTTCCCGGCCCGCCAGGTGTTCGATCAGAGCGTCAGCTGGCCAGCGGCAGCGGGCGCAGGATGGCGGCGGGACCGGTAATCCGGTCGCGTTGCCCACCCTGGCGGCGGCGGCTGATCCATTCGGACAGCGTTTCCGCCGTGGTGTGGTCCATCGCCTTGACCAAGCCGAGGTCGAGGTGGACCGGACGGTTCGCCGGCTGCTTCTCCAGCACCGCGTTCAGGCGGGTGAGCCCGACGAAGGTGGCCGCACCGTTCAGTTCCACGCGGGTCGCTTCACCCTCGTCATGCTCCGCGACCTTGAGCCGCAGGTGCTTGTAGTGCGGCAGCAGCTCGACGACCGAGAGCGCTAGGCCGACGAGCACGCCGGTCAGCAGGTCGGTGGTGACCACCAGCACGAAGGTCGCGGCCCAGATCGCTGCGGGCAGCGGACCATGCGCCTTGAACAGGTGCGTGACGTGCTTGAGGCTGACGAGCTTCCAGCCGGTGACGACCAGCACGCCGCCGAGCGCGGCCATCGGTACTTCGCGCAGCAGCCAGGGCAGCAGCGCGACGAAACCGAGGATCCACACGCCATGGAAGATCGTCGAAAGGCGGGTCTTTGCACCTGCCTGCACGTTCGCCGAGGAGCGCACGATCACGCCCGTCATCGGCAATGCGCCGAAGACGCCGCACAGGAAGTTGCCGATGCCCTGCGCGCGCAGTTCCTTGTCGTAGTGGGTACGCACGCCGTCATGCATGCGATCGACGGCAGCGGCAGAGAGCAGCGTTTCGGCGCTGGCGATGAAGGCGATGGCGACGGCTGCGACGAGCAGCGCGGGCTGGCTCAGCGGCGCGAACCAGGCGGCGCTGGTCGGCAGGCTGAAAGCCGAGGCGATCGAGGCAGGCACCTCGATGCGGGCGACGTCCAGGCCCATGCCCCAGGCAACCGCCGTGGCGGAAACCACGCCGAGCAGCGCGCCGGGAACCAGACCCATCGACTTGGGACGCAGCTTTTCCCACGCGAGCATGACGGTGATCGTCAGCACGCCGATCAGCAGCGCCATTTCGGTTGCAGCAGCGTTGGTGAAGTCGAGGCCAAAAACGCGCGCGGGCATCGCCGCGAGGTTCTGGAGGCCACTCGACAGCGGTTTCGCGTCGAACAGGATGTGGAACTGGCCGATGACGATCAGCGCGCCGATACCCGCCAGCATCCCGTGAACGACAGCCGGGCTGATCGCGCGGAACAGCCCGCCGAGCCTGAGCGCACCGGCAATCAGCTGGAGCACGCCTGCCAGAAGCAGCACGGGGCCAAGCGCCTCGAGTCCGTTCTCGCGAACGAACTCGAAGACGATGACCGCAAGGCCGGCCGCCGGGCCGCTGACCTGCAGCGGCGAACCCGCCAGCAGGCCGACCACCACGCCGCCGATGATGCCGGTGACGAGGCCCCTTTCAGGCGGCACGCCCGAAGCGATGGCGATGCCCATGCACAGCGGCATGGCGACCAGGAACACGACGATCGACGCCGTGAAATCGCGGCCGAAGTGGGAGAAGAGGCCTTGGCGGCCGTCTCCCACGCCAGAGGAAACCGAGGTCATTCTGCCGCTTCTGCGTATTCGGTGGCAAAACGGCTGCGGGCGGCGAGAGCAACCGGCAGGTCACGGTCTTCGCGCAGCGGCACGAACTCGCCGGTGTCGCCGTTGAGGCCAAGGACCTGACCGGCGTGAATGTCGACCATCCAGCCATGCAGCGTGATCTCGCCGCGCGCGATGCCCGCAGCAACGGCCGGATGCGTGCGCAAGTGGCTGATCTGGGCGATGATGTTCTCCAGCGTGATCGCGCGGACGCGGTCCTTGCCCTGAAGGTCGGAATGGCAGGCGCTGACGATGTTCTCGGCCGCGGCGCCGTGCTTGAGCCAGGCGGCGACGTTTGGCATCGCCTCGAGGCCGGTGGGATCGGAAAGCGCCTTCATCGCGCCGCAGTCCGAGTGGCCGCAGACGATGATGTCGCGCACGCCGAGCGCCATGACCGCATATTCGACGGTCGAGGTGACGCCGCCGTTGAGCGTCGCGTAAGGCGGCACGATGTTTCCGGCGTTGCGGCAGACAAACAGATCGCCGGGCTCGGCCTGCATGATCTGCTCGGGCACGATGCGCGAATCGGCGCACGAGATCATCAGCGCCTTGGGCGACTGGCCGTGCGTGGTCAGCTTGCCGAACAGCTCGCTGCTGGCGGGGAAGAGGGTCTTCTCGAAGTTGAAGACGCGACCGATCAGTTCGTTCACTGGAACACCTTTCTTTTATCCACTGCCGTCAGCGCACGCACTGCGGCTCACTGTGGAAAGCTAGGTGCCGCGCTTGTCGCTGAGCGTGCGCGAACGTTACGAAAGTTTGCTGCGATGCAGCGTGTGTGAACTCCGGGTCAGTCCGTACCCATGGGCAGGCGGATGGTCGCCCGCAGTCCGCCTTCGGGCCGGTTGCGCAAGTCCAGCGTGCCGTTTTCCGTGCGCACGGCCTTGCGCACGATCGGCAGGCCGAGGCCCATTCCGGCGGTGTCCCGCGCGCGCGCCGTGTCGAGGCGGACGAAAGGCTGGAGCGCGTCGGTGATGCGATCGTCGGGGATGCCGGGGCCGTCATCATCAACGGTGATCTCCACCGCTCCTCCGTCCCGGCGCACGCTGACGCGAACATTGCCGCCGTAATGCAGCGCGTTCTCGATGAGGTTCGACAAGGCGCGGCGGATCGGGACGGGGCGCACTTTGACTTCGAGGCTGGACACGCCGGAATAGGTCGCGTCGGCGCCATGATCGGCAGCGGTATCGACCAGTGTTTCGGCCATGACCGCGATGTCGATGCGCTCCGCCGGGATCGAGCGGCCGTCGCTATCGACATAAGCCTGGATCGAATCGAGCAGCATGCGCATCTCGTCGATGTCGTGGTTCAGGCCGTCGCGCACTTCGGGATCGACGCTCTCGTCGTCGAGCCGCAGCCTCATGCGCGCGAGCGGGGTCTTGAGATCATGTCCGATCGCCAGCATCGTCTGGGTGCGATCCACCAGCGACTGATGGATGCGTTCCTGCATCTCGTTCAGTGCGCGGATCAGTTCGCGCAGCTCGTCCGGTCCGCGTTCGGGCACCGGACGCGGCGGACCGGAGCCGAGATGGCGGGTCGCGCCGATCAGGGTGCGCAGGGGCTTGAGCGTGGTGCGCACCAGCACCCAGGCAAGCGCGAAGAGCAGCAGCGTGGGCAGCACCAGCCCGGCGATCCGGCCCAGCGTCAGCTTCCACGCCGACTTCGCATGCGTATGGAACTTCACGAGGCTGTTGTCGGAAAGCCGGATCGAACCGCCGATGTTCCCCTTGCCCGGCAGTTCCTCGAGGTGAAGCTCGAGATCGGCCATGGCGAGTTCGGGCTGAAGGGCGACGACCTGCGCGCGCAGGTTGGTCAGCCCTAGACTACCGCGGCGGCGGGTGCCGGGCGCGAACCAGTGCAGCTGGAAGCGGTCGGTACTGAGGACGTGGGCGATCTGGTCGCGCTCGCCCGCCTCGGCATGTTCCATCGTCCGGCGCGCGAGGACGAGGTTCTCGGCGATGCGCTCGGCATCGTCGCGCCGCAGCATGAAGGAATCGACACGCTCGAACAGGAAGGAGTTCGCCACGAAGTCGATAATGACGACGACCAGCAGCACCGCGAGCAGCCGCTCGGGCAGGCCCATCCGCCTGAACAGGGCGACGAACCTGCCTGCCATCAGGTGCGGATCACTTCCGCCTTGAACATGTAGCCAACGCCGCGAACGGTGACGATCGGGGATTCGGAGCCCTCGGCCTGCAGCTTGCGGCGCAGGCGGCTGACGAGCACGTCGATCGAACGATCCGAACTGTCGCCGATGCGCGAGCGCGAAAGCTCCATCAGCCGCTCGCGCCCGAGCACGCGCTGCGGGTAGCCGAGGAACGTGGAGAGCAGGTCGAACTCGGCGCCGGTCAGATCGACGATCGCACCGCTGGGCGAGCGCAGTTCGCGCCGCGCCATCGAGACTTCCCAGCCGTCGAACCGGATCGCATCGGCGGATCGCATCTCGGGCACCGGCTCGCTGGTCGAATCGAGACCGCCGCCGCGCCGCAGGACGGCGCTGACGCGCGCAGCCAGTTCGCGGGTGCTGAACGGCTTGGCGAGGTAATCGTCGGCGCCCAGCTCAAGGCCGAGCACGCGGTCTTCCTCGCTGCCGCGCGCGCTGACGAAGATGATCGGCACGTCGCTTTCGCGGCGCAGGCGGCGGAACAGGTCGAAGCCGCTGGTGCCCGGCAGCATGATGTCGAGCACGACCAGGCTGACCGTCGCCTCGCGCAGGGTCACCCACATCTCCGCGCCGGTGGCGGCGGTGAGCACGTTGAAACCGCTCTGGCGCAACGCTCGCGCGGTCAGGGTGCGCAGCGCGCCATCGTCCTCGACGAGCAGAATGGTGGAAGGGGTTGTCATAGTCTCGTGCGGGTGTCTGTAGCGGGGGGCGACCGTCATCGTGCTGGTTGTCTCTGCTGTCTATAGGCAACCGGCGCGGTCAGGCAAACCGCGCCGGTCGGAAATTGTCCTGCCGCGCTCTTTCGCGCAGCAAATCTGCACAAAAGGCCAAGGCGGCGGATGCGTCAGTCCTTGGTCACGGCCGCATCGGCTACTGCCAGAACCGGACGCTCTGCCTGCTCGGCCTGGACGACGGCGTGACGGCAGGCGCGGCCCTTGGACGGGTCAGGATGGCAGACGGTCGGAGCCGAAGCCTTGCCCTGCGCGCGCGCCACGATGGTCGGATGGCCCTTCGAGGCGGCGACGCTGTCACCGGCATAGGCAGTAGCGAGCGATGCCGAAGCGGGCGTGGAAAGCGAAACAAGGGCAAGAAGAGCGGCGGAAATCATTGGTATTCTCCAATCTGGCAATGCAATGACGCCAGATTGGGGAGCCCGCGTGTCACGTTTCGGGCGGACGCGTGACGAAACATGTCTGGAACCGCTTCATCTGCAGCCCCGCATCGCCCCATGTACCGCTACGCATACAATTGCATACAATCGTGAATGGATTCTGCCAGATCCGCTTCGATCCGGTTCAGGAGCCGGGGCTTATACCAAACTTCACACGGGGACAACGGCTTCCTTGATCCGCCACCCCGAACAAGGAGTTGAAGCCATGACCATTTTCAAGAAGACCGCGCTGGCCGTCGGCCTCGCCGCCACCGCTCTTGCCACTACGACGCCGGCGATGGCGCGCGACTGGCACCGGGGCGGCGACAACACCGCCGCCGTCGCCATCGGCGCGGGCATCCTGGGCCTTGCCGTCGGCGCCATCGCCGCCTCGTCCAGCCGCGACCACGACCGTTACGACAATGCCCGCTACGACGACCGCTACTACGGTTCGAGCTGGTCCTATCGCGACGGCTACTACTGGAATGGCGACGGCAACCGCTACTCGCGCGGCGACTACGATCGCTACAACCGCGATCATCGGGACGACCAGCGCCGCGGCTACTACGGCGACCGAGGCGATTGGCGCCGCGGTTACTGACCGATCGAATACCAGCGAAGCCGGGTGACGCCCCTTTCGGCCCCTCCCCGACTTCGCGAGACGCCCGGCCCCTCCTCCTCGGCCGGGCGTCTTCGCATGTGCCGTCAGAGCGAGATCGACTTTAACCGTATCATTGTCATTCCCGCGAAGGCGGGAACCCATCTCCTGACGGCGCCTGTTGCATAAGCGTCAGATGGGTCCCCGCCTTCGCGGGGATCACGAACGGTGTTTTAGTCGAACACGATCACGCCCTGGCGCACGGCTCGCCGCACGCCCGATACACCTCGCGACAAATTCACTTCCGGTTCAGTCCATCCAGCCCATGTTTCCAGCGTGCCCACCGCTACCGCCGTTACCCGGTCGGCCCGGAAAGGGAGACGTTACGTCATGAATATAAAGTTGAAATCCTTCGGGAAAAAACTCGCGCTGGGGGCCGCACTCGCCGCCTCGGTACTGGTGACCACATCGCCAGCCCAGGCGCGAGACCGCTACTACGGGCGCGGTGACGACACCGCCGCCATCGCCATCGGTGCCGGCGTGATCGGCCTTGCCCTCGGCGCAGCAATCGCCGACCGCGGTGATCGGAACTACTACGATCGCGGCTACTGGGGCTCGCGCCGCTACGTCACTGTGCGCGATCGCCCCGGGTATTATTACTACTACGATGGTTCCCCCAACCGCTACTATCGCGATCGCTATTACGACCGGTACTATTCGCCGTGGTCGCGCGATCGCTGGCGCGACGGCGGCAACCGCTGGGATCGCGGACGCGACTGGCGCCGGGACCGGCACTACGATCGCCGCGACCATTGGGGCCGTCGTGACGATCGCCGCTGGGACCGCCGTGACGGCCGTTGGGATCGCCGCGATGACCGCCGAGACGATCGCCGCTGGCGTGACCGCGATTATCGTCGCTAAGACATAGCCGCGATGCATTTCGGGGAAGGCTGCCCGGTCGATGGCAATCCGTTCGTCCTCGATGCATCCCGGCATGAAGTCCATCGGGGAGCGCCCTGTCATCCACCCTCGCCAAGTGCGGCCGGGGCGGCTATGGGGCGCTCCATCATGGACACCGCAGATCTGCGCATCGCCCTGTTCTCGGGCAACTACAACTACGTCCGCGACGGCGCCAACCAGGCGCTCAATCGTCTCGTCGGCTATCTCCTGCGCCAGGGCGCGCAAGTGCGCGTCTATGCGCCCACGGTGGCCGAGCCCGCGTTCGAGCCGACCGGCGACCTCGTCAGCGTGCGTTCCTTCGCGATTCCCGGACGTCCGGAATACCGCGTTCCGTTCTCGATCTCGGGCAAGGCCCGCCGCGACCTCGCGAAGTTCGCGCCGAATGTGGTGCACGTCTCTTCGCCCGACCCGGTCGGCCACCAGGCGGTGACCTGGGCACGCAACCGGACCATTCCGGTGCTGTCCTCGGTCCATACCCGGTTCGAAACCTACCTGCGCTACTACAACATGGCCTGGGGCGAGCCGGTGGTCGAGGCGATCCTGCGCCGCTTCTATCGCCGCTGCAACGCCCTTGTCGCGCCTTCGGAAAGCATGGCGCAGCTCCTGCGCGAGCAGCGCATGAACTACGATGTCTCGATCTGGTCGCGCGGCGTCGATCACGAGATCTTCAACCCCGGCCGCCGCGACCTCGAATGGCGCCGCAGCCACGGCATCGCCGACCACGAAGTCGCCATCGGCTTCCTCGGCCGACTGGTGATGGAAAAGGGGCTCGACGTGTTCTCGGACACGCTCGACGAACTGCGCCGCAAGGGCATCGCCCACAAGGTTCTGGTGATCGGCCAGGGGCCTGCGCGCGAATGGTTCGAGGAGCGTCTTCCCGGCGCTGCCTTCGTCGGCTTCCAGGGCGGCGCCGACCTCGGCCGCGCGGTCGCCTCGATGGACGTGCTG
The DNA here is from genome assembly GCF_030209485.1 of Novosphingobium sp. fls2-241-R2A-195. Taxonomy (NCBI): domain Bacteria; kingdom Pseudomonadati; phylum Pseudomonadota; class Alphaproteobacteria; order Sphingomonadales; family Sphingomonadaceae; genus Novosphingobium; species Novosphingobium sp. fls2-241-R2A-195. Next base: position 253,597 of record NZ_JARVRY010000027.1, on the reverse strand, counting down.
TTCAACCCCTCGGTCACCGAGACTTTCGGCAACGTCACGCTCGAGGCCATGGCCTGCGGGCTGCCCGTCGTCGCGGCGGCCGCCACCGGCAGCCAGAGCCTCGTCGACGACCGCGTCTCGGGCCGCCTGATCCCGCCCGGCGCCGTGCACCAGTTCGCCGAAGCGCTGAAAGGCTATATCGAAGATACCGAACTGCGACGCACCCATGGCGCCGCCGGCGTCGCGCGTGCCGGCGAGTTCAGCTGGGACCGCATAAACCAGGCCGTCGCCGATACCTACGTGCGCCTGATCCGCCAGAAGGCGCGCGCCTGAGCACATAGCAACAAGACGCGGCGGTGGTGGTTACCCGCCGCGCCTTGCGCTTCTCCCCTTCCCTCGGCTCTGCGCGAAGGCCCAGCCGACCTTCGCGCGCGTTCTCCCTGCGTCTTCTCTTGTTATCCCGTCATGCGACCTTGCGCTGCAGACGGACCAGCGCGCGGTCGATCTCGGCCCGGGCACCATCCCCGATCTCGCCGGTGACCACCCGGTAGACGATCCGCCCGTTCTCCAGCGAATAGGCCACCGTCGCCATGCCGTCGTTGAAACTGGCAAGGTAGAGCGCGGGCTTGCGCTGGAGCAGGGCGAGATCGTCCGCTCGGGGAACCAGGCTGTCGCGCATGTAGTACGCACCGGTCATCGCATCCGCCTCGACGGACACTTCGGCAGCGTGACCGGTTCCGGTCATCGCCATTGCTGACGGGAAAGCCATTGCCGACAGGGCAAACCCTACCTGCAATGCTGTCAGGAATCGCTTCATGACAACTATCCTCTTCCGGTGCGGCACCGTCGTCGCGGGCCGTCATCTCACAAGCCGAAAGGTACCATGCGCACCCACCGCGACAAAGCGAACAATCCTCAAGAAGCTTAGGATTTCTGCGCTTTTTGCGGTGCGCAACGATTGGTGTACCGCATGGTATCACGGGCATCAGCCCCGCTTTCGGCGGGATGTGAGGGCGCCGCGCCCCCTGCCCGGTGCCAAGGCGTAAAAGGCTCTTCCAGGAAGCATCGCCCGGGCGTAGCCTCGTGCTGCAACGCGAGGCTCGCCAAACCCGCTGCGGCATCGTCACGCGGCAGACTTTCGGAACCTGTACAGAGCCCCGGCGTTGCAGCCAGCGCCACTTCGGCCCGCCAGCAGTAGCATCAGCACCAGGGGAACCTCGACATGACCACCAATACCGCTTCCGCCCGTTATGTCGGTCTCGGCAAGGACGGCAAGGGCTCGATCACCACGCGCTCAGGCGTATTGTCCGATCAGCCCTACGGCTTCGGCACCCGCTTCGAAGGCCAGCCCGGCACCAACCCCGAGGAACTGATCGCCGCCGCGCACGCCGCCTGCTTCACCATGGCGACCAGCTTCGCACTCGCCCGCGCAGGCCATGCCGAAGGCACCCTCGACACCCAGTGCACGGTCACGCTCGACAAGGACGGCGACGGCTTCTCCGTCACCAAGTCGGCCCTGACGCTCACCGCGTCCATCCCCGGCATCACGCCCGAGGACTTCGCCAGCATCGCCGACGAAGCCAAGGCCGGCTGCCCGATCTCCAAGCTGCTGAACTGCGAGATCACGCTCGAAAAGTCGCTCGGCGACTAATTACTGCCCGTGCGCGGGCTGCGGTCGGTCCAGCCGCAGCCCTGCCGCGTTTCCTCGCCGATCTGCAAGGTGACGGTAAAGGGATAGCCCGTGTCCGACATGCCGTCGCTGCAGGCCGACGGCGTGACCGCCAGCGTCGCCGCACCGCCCGACAGCTTTCCGCTGAACGAAACCCCGCCGCGACCGGCGAAGCGGGTGACCGGCACTGTTTCGCCTTCGGCATTATCCGGGGTTGTATACGTCAGGCGCGAGGACGCGACCTGCCCGCCCCAGAACGGCTCCGTACCGACGAAGTGCACGGTCTCCGTGACGGCAATGCCGTTCCACGGCCGATGATCGGCAGGATCACCGGGCAACCCGTCCGAAGCGGAATGACATGCTGCAACTGCGAAAATGGCCAGCAGTGCGCTCGCCCGGTACGGTCTGATGCTCGACATGAGTTGCACGGTACGCCTCTCCCGGCCGGCGGGCAAACTTTCGCATGCGATTCGATAGGCCGCCGGTGTGATTCGGCTAATTCCCTGACCCGACGATGATAAATTTGCGGTCATGCCTGTTTTTCTTCGCGCCTGGAAACGCCGATTTGCTTAAAAATCAGGCACATTGTTCGATGGTTGCAAAACTTGCAACACCCGGTTCGGGTATTGAAATTGCACTCCCGTTCAACATCCGCTTTTGCTGCAGCGCACAAGATAAACGTCGCCCGAGGCGATCCAGCCTCATCCAGAATCTAAGGATTTTGCCATGTTCAAGACTGTTCTCGCCTCTGCCGCCGTTGCTCTCCTCGCCATTCCCGCCGTCGCCCAGGCCGACGACAGCCGCGAATTCTCGCACGAAGGCGTCAACTACAACTACACCACTGCCCAGAAGGGCAAGGTGACCGTGATCGACGGCGCGACCTCGGCGGGCATCCCCTTCCGCCTCTACGTCAAGGGCGGCCGCGTGACCGGCACCTACAACAGCCGTTACGTCTCGTTCACGACCGCCGAAGCCGCCAAGCTGCACCTCGGCGAGTAATCGAGCTACCGATCGGGCATACTGATCGCGCGCTCGCGCTTCTTCCGGGCAGTCCTCCTCTCCCAACGCCCGGGTAGCCGCTGAGCGCCGAACCAGGCGCCGTCCCCCTCCGTGCGGGACGGCGCCTTTTTCTTTGCGTTCAGCAGGCCGACAGCTGCGACGGGATACCCCGCCATCATGCAAGACAGCCGTGGCCCGAACCGATGAGTGGAGCCAAGTTCGCCCTGTTGCTGGTGGTCGGCGGCATCGCCGGCGCGGCCTTCGCCGTCATGACGACCGGCGCAATGCCGCGATTCTCCCAGCCCCAATCGCATCGCTCCGCCACTCTGGAAGACAGCCCGCCTGCCCGGCGCTCGTGGCTGGACGAGGGCCTGTCCGCCCTCAATTCTCCCGCCTGGCCCTTCGGTCGGGGCTCCGACGACGCCGGACCGCCGATGCCGCCCGGACCGCAGCAGGACTACGCGCCTTACGGTTACGGCCCGCCGGACGACTATGACGATGGTGCCTGGGAACGTCGCCAATACGGCAGCCATGCTCCCTATCAAGGCGAGGGTTATGCCTCCGAAGACGGCCAGCCAGCCTCCTCCCCGTCACCGGCAACTCCTCGCGCCGACGCCGCAGCCGACGCCGCAGCGCGCGCGGCCGATGCAGCTCAGGACGTACTGTCCGCCGAAAGCGCGCCCTGATACTTTCAATCCCCGATCGTCATTGCGAGCGCAGCGAAGCAATCCAGGGCGGCGTTCAACTGCCCTGGATTGCTTCGCTGCGCTCGCAATGACGAAAAGTTTGGTTTTACGCCTCAGTCGTTCGCCGAAAGGCGGCGCAGGTTCTTGCGTACGGCGCGGCGATAGTGGTTCACCGTGCGGCGGCACACCGTCTCGGGATCGTGCCCGAACTGCCCGGTCGCCAGCGCCATGCCGACTTCCCAGCCCGCCCAGACCTTTTCGGTGACCATGCGGACCATCTCGTCGCCCGCCAGAGGATCGCCCCAGCCGATGCGGGCGGTGCGCAGCGCGATCACCGATCCGGCCTCGACCCAGAGCTTGCCGGTATCACGCAGCAGAGCTTCTCCGGCGACATCCTGCTTCATCGACACGTCCTTATGCCCCCGCCCGCACGCAAGGATTGCGCGCGGTCCGGAGAGCCGGCTGCCAGGCATCGAACATCCTCGGGAATTGCCCGGAGCGCTCGACCGGCGCGCCGGGTTGCGGGCGGCTCCTTAATCGAACTCACCCGCCTTAGGAAACGATTTCATGCCATGCGTCACACCCCGTCACGAAAACGTCACGAAGATTTCGGCTTCGATTACCCATTCTCCCGCCACTTCGCGCCACTTGGCGGCGTAAGTGCCCGAGGCTCCGGGAATTTCCGAACCACCTTGCGTTCCGTACCAGCGTCCGTGCTCCATGGCGATCGGCTCGGCGGAAGAAATGGCCACGCTTTCGGACGTGCGAACATAGACCATCCGCCCGGAATGGCCGAACTCACGCCGCCAGACTTTCACTTGCCCCATCCGGCCCGCGATCACGGCGCTGTCGGTGCCGGTAACCATGACGCAGTCGCGCGCCAGCATTGGCCCGATCGCCGCCGCATCGCCGTCCGCAATGGCCCTGTTGAAGGCGGCTCGGCGGCTGCGGATCGCCAGTTCGCTCACGGCCTCACCGGAACCGAAGCCTCTTTGCCCACGACGGTCACCCAGCGCCGGACGTTCCAGCGCTCGACCAAGCCCTCGGTCACATAAGGGTCGGCCTCGGCGAAAGCCTCCGCAGCTTCCGGCCCCTCGCCGGCGAACAGCAGCATCGCCGTATCGAGCGGATCCTCGACCGCGCCGCCAAGCAACAGTTCGCCGCGCTCGGCCGCCTGCCATGCGAGGTCCAGATGCGCGGCGCGAAATTCGGCCCGTCGCTCGAGGTAGCCGGGCGCGAGGTGATAGATCAGCAGGTAGTGGTTCATCGCCCGACCATGCCCGGCGGCACGACCCGGGGAAACCCCTCAGCCACAGCCTTCCACATAGGCCAGCACCGGCATCTCGCCGACATGGATCAGGCCGACCTTGCCGTCAGACTTGATCTCGAAGCGCAGCGCCGATTCTCCGGGGCGGGCATTGGGAGCCGTCAGGTACTTGGCGGGCGCGGCTTCGTACTTGTGCGGCTCCTCGCGGAAACCGGCGAACCACTTCTTCACGTCGCCCTCGGTCGCACCGACGCCAATACCCTCGGCCAGCTTGACCGAGGAATTCGCGCCCAGCGTGATGCGGCGCACCTTGCCCTCGGTGACGATGGCATAGACACCGGGGTAGTCAGGCGAGCTGATCGCCGTGCAACTGTCGCTTTCCTGTGCGCCGCGTGACGCCCAGGAACTGCCCTTGGGCACCGGCTGACCGATCTTCAGGTCACCCAGCCCCTCCAAGCCAAGCACTTTAGGGTCGCTCGCGGGAGTGACGGCGGGCGCAGCCTCCGAAGGCGCGGCCTCGCTGGCCAGAGCCTCCTCGCTCGCGGAAGCGGTTACACTCGGCTCCTCCGGCCCGGACGAGCAGGCGGCGAGGGGCAGCAGGACGAGAGCGGCGAGCGCGGCAATCCGTTTCATGATAGCCGAAACGGATCGCAATCGCTCAGGTTGCCGGGGCGATCGACAAAGATGCCAAGGGTAAGAAAATGCGAGGGTTATTACCCTCGCGCTCCGGGGGCTGTCGGCGTCGCGCCCTGCAGCATCCTCAGCGCCCGACTTTCTCGATCAGCTTCATTGCCGCAGCAGGTGCCCGCTCCTTCGCGCCATTGATGAAGAAGGCGAAGACTTCACGGCCTTGTCCGGTCCAGTCGCCGACACGCTTTGCCCATGTGTCGAGGTCTTCGTCCGGATAGCCCTGTTCCAGTTCACTTTGCGCGTTCTGCAGGCGGGCGTAGACGAACGGAGCGCAGTCCGTCGCATCCAGCACTGCATATTTGGGCGAATCGGCCAGCACCACCGCTACCCCGGCCTTGCGGCACAAGTCGAAGAAGGCCGAATCGTCGAAACTCTCGTGCCTTGCCTCGATCGCATGGCGCACCGTCAGGCCCTCGTGGCTGGCGGGCAGCAAGGCGAGGAAGGCGGCGATCTCGGCCGCGTCGAACTTCTTAGTGGCCGCAAGCTGCCAGTTGATCGGGCCCAGCTTGTCGCCCAGTTCGACCAGCCCCTGCGCCATGAACCGCGCCACGCTCTCGCCCGCCTCGGACAAGTCCTTGCGGTTGGTGCAGTACCGGCTGCCCTTGAGCGCGAAAAGGAAGCCATCGGGCACTGCATCGCGCCACTTGGCAAAGCTGGCGGCACTTTGGCCGCGATAGAAGGTGGCGTTGATCTCGGTGCCGGTCAGGTGCTCGCCGACGTAGGCCAGTTCGCGCGACTGGGTGAGGCCCTTGGGGTAGAACAGCCCGCGCCATGGTTCATAAGTCCAGCCGCCGATGCCGATGTGGACGCTCATGATTTCTTCCGGGCAAGGCGTTTGCGGTTTGCGGTGACCTTGCGGCGGTAATGGCGCACGGCCTTTGCGGCGGTCTTCGGAGATGCACTCGACGTCGCCAGCATCATGCCCACTTCGGCGGCCGCCTTGACTTTTTCCGAGACCATCAGCGCGTTTTCACGGTCGCTGCCCTTGCCGGTCATCATATCGCTGGTGCGCATGCCCATGACCATGAGCGATTCCGCCCAGAGCCAGTAGCTGTCGTGGGCGAGTTTCATCCAGTCGGTGGTCGGGTTGCGCATGCGTGGCCCTCCTTGGGAAGAGGCAGCGTAGCACCGGCGCGCGATGCTGCGAAGGCGGCATGCTGCTGGTCAAACGCGCGTCGCGCTGCCAAGGGCGCAAAGGCATCAGGAGAATGGATCATGGCAAGCGACGACGAGGATTATGTCTACGACGAGGACAGCGGCGAATGGCTGCCTGCCTCGGAACTGACGGCGAAGCGCGCGGCGGCCGATGCCGTGGAAGTACGTGACGCGGTAGGCAATCTGCTCGCGGACGGCGATTCGGTGACGCTGATCAAGGACCTCGACGTCAAGGGCGCAGGCCAGACGCTGAAGCGCGGGACGGTGATCCCCGCGATCCGCCTGACCGGCGATGCGCAAGAGATCGATTGCCGCTACCCCGGCATCAAAGGCCTCGTCCTGCGCGCGGAGTTCGTGCGCAAGCGGTGAGCCGTGCCTCCCCTCCTTCGTCATTCCCGCGAAGGCGGGAACCCATCTCCTGACGTTTCATGTTGCACGCCCGTCAGATGGATCCCCGCCTTCGCGGGGATGACAAAGAAGGTTTAGATCCAACTCGCTCGCCGAGTCAGTCGTGCTCGCGCCCGCCTGCCCCCATGTAGAGTTCGCTGCCGGTTTCCCGGAACACTTTGCTCATCTCGGCCATTCCGGCTTCCGCCTCTTCGGCGGCGACGAAGGTTTCGACCGGCTGGTTCTGCTTCGCCGCGAACTCGCGCACTTCCTGGCTGATTTTCATCGAGCAGAACTTGGGCCCGCACATCGAGCAGAAATGCGCGGACTTGGCGCCCTCGGCCGGCAGCGTCTGGTCGTGGTACTGCTCCGCCGTGTCGGGATCCAGCGACAGGTTGAACTGGTCGCGCCAGCGGAACTCGAAACGGGCGCGAGACAGCGCATCGTCGCGGACCTTGGCCGCCGGGTGGCCCTTCGCCAGATCGGCGGCATGGGCGGCCAGCTTGTAAGTGACCACGCCGACTTTCACGTCGTCGCGGTCGGGCAGGCCGAGGTGCTCCTTGGGCGTCACGTAGCAGAGCATCGCCGTGCCGTACCAGCCGATCATCGCGGCGCCGATGCCGCTGGTGATGTGGTCGTAGCCCGGCGCGATATCGGTGACGAGCGGACCGAGGGTATAGAACGGCGCCTCGCCGCAGGCGGCCAGCTGCTTTTCCATGTTCTCCTTGACCTTGTGCATCGGCACATGGCCCGGCCCCTCGATCATGACCTGCACGTCCTGTTCCCAGGCGCGCTTGGTCAGTTCGCCCAGCGTGTAGAGTTCGGCGAACTGCGCCTCGTCGTTGGCATCCGCGATCGAGCCCGGACGCAGCCCGTCACCCAGCGAATAGGCGACGTCGTAGGCCTTCATGATCTCGGTGATTTCGTCGAAGCGTTCGTAGAGGAACGATTCCTTGTGATGCGCCAGGCACCACTTGGCCATGATCGAGCCGCCGCGGCTGACGATGCCGGTGACGCGCTTCGCCGCCAGCGGCACGAAGGGCAGGCGAACTCCGGCGTGGATGGTGAAGTAATCGACGCCCTGCTCGGCCTGTTCGATCAGGGTGTCGCGGAAGACCTCCCAGTTCAGGTCTTCCGCCACGCCGCCGACCTTCTCGAGCGCCTGATAGATCGGCACGGTGCCGATGGGCACGGGGCTGTTGCGGATGATCCATTCGCGGGTGTCGTGGATGTTGCGCCCGGTGGAGAGGTCCATGACGGTGTCGGCGCCCCAGCGGATCGACCAGACCATCTTGTCGACCTCGTTCGCCACGTCCGAGGCGACGGCCGAGTTGCCGATGTTGGCGTTGATCTTGACCAGGAAATTGCGCCCGATCGCCATCGGCTCGCTTTCGGGGTGATTGATGTTGGAGGGGATGATGGCGCGGCCGCGCGCGACTTCCTCGCGCACGAACTCGGGCGTCACGTAGTCCGGGATCGATGCGCCCCAGTCCTGCCCGTCGCGCACGTATTCCTTGAGCATGGCGCGGCCGAGGTTCTCGCGCTCCGCCACATATTCCATCTCCGGCGTGATGATGCCGCGCCGGGCATAGTGCATCTGGCTGACGTTCATGCCCGCCTTCGCGCGCAAGGGCCGCCTGACGACGTTGGGGAAGGCCGGAACCCCTGCCGAACGGTCAGGCCCCTTGATGCCGTTGTCCTCGGGCTTCACCTCGCGCGCGGCGTAATCCTCCACGTCGCCGCGCGCCGTGATCCATTCGCGGCGCTTGGGGGCGAGGCCCGCCGAAATGTCGATCGTGACATCAGGATCGGTATAAGGGCCGGAGGTGTCGTAGACCCGCACCGGGGCCTCGCCGCTGCCGGGTTCGAGGTGGATTTCGCGCATCGCCACGCCCAGCGGGCCGACGTGGATCTTCCTCGATCCACGGATGGGGCCGGTCGTCACGCCGATTTCGAGCTTGGAATTGATGTCTGCCATGGATTGCCTCTCTTCTTTCCATGGGACGAAAAAAGAGACGCATTACGGGCGTTGAAACATGCTCAAACCCGACGCTCCACTTCCTCCGCCCGTACTAACGGGTTCAGGTTCGACGGGTCTTGTGGAGCATACCCACAACTCTCAGCCACTTGCTGGCTCCCCGGGGACGGCGCAGTGATAGACGCGCGTATCGGCGGGGTCTAGAGGCTTGAGCCCATGCCGATGCTCTATCGCCTCGACGCGCCCGCGCCGCATGTCGCGCGCTCCTTCGGGGCCGAATCCGGCAATGACCCATGGGACGGCGGCCACGTCGCGCCCGGGCAGTTCGCGCCGGTCATCACTGCTGGGCGAGAGGCGATCGCCGGGCCGAGGCCGCAATATCGCACCCCGCGCCGGATGATCCCGCGCCTCTGGGGCGTACCGCCGCCTCCCTCGGTCCACGAACAGCGCGGCATCCTGACGGTGCGCAACCTCGACAGCCCGTTCTGGATCGGCAACTTGCGCAACAGCGAGTTCCGCTGCCTGGTCCCCGCCACCGCCTTCATGGAGTGGGGCCGCCCCTCGCCCACGGATGGCAAGCGCCGCCAGTGCTGGTTCGCCTGCGCCGACCAGCCGGTCTTCGCCATGGCGGCGGTATGGAAGGACAGCGAGATTCCCTCCTTCGCCCTCCTCGCCTGCGAAGCGAACGCGGCACTGAGAGCAGAGGGGCGAGAGACGATGCCGGTGATCCTCCCACCCGATCCGGCCGTGCAGGACACCTGGCTGCGCAGCGCCTGGGACCGCGCGAAGAGCCTCATCGTGCCTTATTCCTCGTCCCTCATGGAGATGCGCGTGGCGGGCTGAGCCCATCGCTATCCGAGACGCGACCAATCCCGTGCCGCATGCTTGTTGCTCCCCCGATAACGATCAACTTTCTCGATCGCAGTAAGGGGAGTGCAAAATGATCGAGCAAAACGACGCGGCAAAACTGGACCGACGAACCGCATTGGGACTGGGCGCCACCGCGCTTGCCGCAGCCTCGCTTCCGGCGGCGGCCGCAACGCCGAAGAAGCGCCTGCTCGATCCCGCCAATGCAGCCGACGCCTCGCTGATCTATCGCAAGCTGCGCTATCGCACGGACGACGGCCTGGTCTTCTCGTGGATCAAGGGTCCGTACATGGCCGCGACGGGCGGCGACCTGATCCCGGTCTATGCGATCAATCTCGGATCGATCCAGCGCATCACGCACAAGGCCGATGGCAGTTTCGAGCTGATCGACCTGGAGATCAGCTTCCGCGTCGATATCGACACCGGCCATCGCCTCACCGACCTCCGCAACCCGATCACGGGAGAGACCGTGAAAGTCGGCGGTCGCGGCCCGATCCCCACGCGCGTGCGGGTTTCGGCGACCAACGAGATCGACATTCCCGATATTCCGGGCGCGCCCCGTTTCGAGCACGTCCACACCCCCGCCGTGCCCTTCACCCTGCGCACCGGCGAGATCGCGGTGCGCGACCGCTCGCACGCCAGAGTGACCGCTCCCGACGGCTCGGTGTCCTATCTGAACGAAGTGAGCACCCTGTCCGCGCCGAGCGCGCTGGTGCTGGACCCGGCGGTCACCAACGTCGACACGCGGGTGCAGTCCAACGACGTGCGCAGCTGGCCGGAATGGCTGCGGATGGGCGATCGCCCCGGTACGCTCAACCTGTTCGGCAACGGCGGCAAGGTGAAGCGCTTCGAGGACCTTCCGGCGGACTGGCACGCCATGCTCGAGACGTATTATCCGCAGATCGCCAAGGACCCCATCGCCGCTCTCGACAAGGCGGGGTAACAGGGCACGCCTTGTCTCAGGCAAGGAAGGTGGCCATCTGCGGTAGATGGCCTCCGCAACCCTCGACGCCCTTCTCGGCGAAATCCGCGCCTGCCGCTTGTGCGAGACGGCGCTGGGCTTCGAGCCGCGCCCGTTCGTCGCGGCCAGCCCGTCCGCCCGCCTGCTCATCATCGGGCAGGCGCCGGGCAGCAAGGTCCATGCCAGCGGCATAGGCTGGGACGACGACAGCGGCGACCGGCTGCGCGGCTGGCTGGGGCTCGACAAGGCCATGTTCTACGACACCGCGAAAGTCGCGCAGATGCCCTCCGGCTTCTGCTATCCGGGCAAGGCGAGCGGCGGCGACAAGCCCCCTCGCCCCGAATGCGCCCCGCGCTGGCACGCGCCGCTGCTGGCCGAACTGCCCCAGCGGCGCCTGACCCTGCTGGTGGGGCAGTACGCCCAGAAACGCTACCTGCCGCGCGGCTTCGCGCCCAACCTCACCGAAACGGTGCGACGGTGGCGCGAGGCGCCGGAAGGACTGTTCCCCCTTCCGCATCCGGCGTGGCGCAGCCGGCTGTGGATGGCGAAGCACCCGTGGTTCGAAGCGGAAGTGCTGCCTGACTTGCGCCGGAAGGTGATCGAAGCCGTCGAAGGCTCCCCGCATCAGAACGTATAGGCCACGCCCGCGCCCAGGACCCACTGGTTCGCACTGCCCCGCAGCGAGGTGAACGGCGTGTCCTTGCCGTCGTTCAGCATGCGCGAATAGTTCGCCACTCCGAACACCGAAAGCCCACCGTCGCGCACGTCGCCGGAGAGGTCATAGGCCATCAGCAGCGAGGTGTTGACGCTGTCCCAGCCGCCCTTGGCATTGTAGACCGGCAGCCCGCTCGCAAGGCTTTGCCCCGGATTCACCGAGTAGTAGTAGCGCGCGAACTTGTCATCGACACGGCGGGCGCTGACCGCCAGCACCGTGACGACCGCCGGGCTCAGCGGCGTCGCGTAGCTGATCGCGGGGGACCAGACCATGCCCTTGTAGGCGCCGTTCACGTCCCACTTCACGTCGCTCGACAGCGTGAGCGAATCGTAGTCGTGCAGCACCCGGTACTTGGTCACGCCCGCGCTGACGCCGACCTCGATCGCCGGATCGAGCTTGCCTGCCGCCCGCACGACCTCGTCCCGCACGCGCCGGTTGCGATTGAACGAGGCCGTGACCACTGGCCCCAGCGAAAAGCCGATGCCCGAATCTTTGTCGTCGGGAATGAAGTCCAGCGCCACGCCCGCAACGCGCGGATTGATGTCCACGCCCTTGAAATGGCCGCGCACCAGCGGCACCGGCGAGAGGATGTAGTCATCCGAGCCGCGATAACTGGGAACATAGACCGCGCCGACGCCGACCGTCAGGTAATCGCCGTCGAGGACGTTCTCGGTCGCCTGTTGCTGCGGCGCCTCCTGCGCGATGGCGGGCATCGAAAGAAGGGCGGCAGATGCCGTGCAAATCCGTAAGACAAGGCGTGAATTCATGACGGTCCCCTGAAGATCTTGAAAGACCAACGCTTTGCGAGACCTAACAGTTGCCTCGCTTGGCTTTCAGGCCGACGACTGCCAATCACGCACCGCCTCGATCGGGTGCACCAGCATCAGGACGTTGAGGGTCAGGTTGTCCCGGATCATGAACAGCGTGAACGCCTCGAACACCAGCGCCAGAGCCACGCTGGCGCGGGCCGGGAGGCGCGCGGCGACAATGAAACCCAGCGCCATCCACCCCACGTCGCTCAGCGAGTTGAGCACGCTGTCGCCGCTGTAACCGTAGCTGATAGTGACTGAACGGTAGCGATCGATGATCAGGGGCGAGTTCTCCAGGAGTTCCCAGCCTCCCTCGAACGCCACCGCCAGCGGCAAGGCCCAGCGCGGCGACAGGATGCGGCCCAGCGCAGTCCACCGCCAGAGCGCGCGCGCGATTCCGTAGAAGATGAGCCCATGGATGACGTGGCTGAAACTGTACCAGTCAGCGACCTGTTGGCTGTTCTGGTCCGACTGCACGTCCCCCGCCCAGAACCGGACGACGCCGCATGGACAGATCGCCGGGCGCCCCATGGCAAGCTCGACCGCCAGTAGCGCAAGGCCAAGAGCAAGCGCCAGCCACACCGCCGGACGATGCGGCAGCAGGGGCGAGCGTCCCGCGAGGTTCAGGATGCGGCGGCGCCTTCGGGCAGCGTCTCGTTGCCGTCGCCGAGGCGGCGCTGCATGAGGAACACGTCGATCCACTGACCGTGCTTCCAGCCCGCCGCCGTCAGCGTACCGACCGGCAGGAACCCCGCCCGCGCGTGGAGCACGACCGAAGCCGGTTCCGAGGCTGCGATCACCGCGAAAGCCTGCCGGAAACCGCGCTTCTCGCACTCGGTGAGCAGTTCCTGGAGCAGCGCGCTGCCGATCCCGCGGTTCAGGCTGTCCTGGCACACGTAGATCGTCGTCTCGACGCTGTAGCGATAGCCCGCACGCGGGCCGTAGCGCTGGGCAAAGCCGAAGCCGAGAACCTTGCCGTCATCGTCGCGCATGACGAGGAAGGGATAGCCTCCCTTGATAAGCTCACAGATTCGCCGTTCCGATTCCGCCTCGTCAGGTGGCTCGGTCTCGAACGTCGCGGTGCTTTCCAGCACGTAGTGCGCGTAAATCTCGGCTATTGCGGCCGCATCCCCCGATGCGGCGTCGCAAACGGCCAGTTGGCCTGTGAGTTGCCCTGTCATCGTCACGAACATGCAGTAAAGCGAGGGGTCTGCCAAGTTGCAGCAATCGTTCGCAGTGCCTAAACAACGCCGCGATGCAGCAAAAATCGGCCGATCCGGCGTTCTGTGACCTCGCGATACTCGGTGGCGGCCTTGCCGGCGGGCTGATCGCGCTTGCCTTCGCGGCGCGGCGACCGGACCTTCGTGTGGCGATATTCGAGCGTGATCAGCGACTTGGCGGGGACCACGTCTGGTCCTTCTTCGCCAGCGACCTGCCCGAAGGCGGCGAGGCGCTGCTGGACCCCATCGTCGTTGCCCGTTGGGACGATTACGAGGTGCGTTTTCCCGGCACCAGGCGGCACCTAACGACACCCTATCGGAGCGCTACGGGCACAAAGCTCGACGCGGCGGTGCGCGCAGCGCTGCCCGCCAACGCCATCGTCACCGGCTTCGAAGTCGAGCACGCCGACGCCACCAGCGTCACCCTGTCCGATGGTCGCCGCTTCGCCGCCGGGGCGGTGATCGACGCGCGGGGGAGCCGGGGCCTGCCGCACATGGCAGGCGGCTGGCAGAAGTTCGTCGGGCTGTCGCTGCGCCTCGCTGCGCCGCATGGGCTGGCGCGGCCGGTGGTGATGGATGCCACCGTCGCGCAGATCGACGGCTACCGCTTCGTCTATTGCCTGCCCTTCTCCGATACCGAGGTCTTCGTCGAGGATACGTACTATTCCGATACCTCCGACCTCGACCTCCCGGCCCTGCGCACCCGCATCGCCGACTATGCCCGCGCGCAAGGCTGGCAGGTCGAGAGCGTCGCCTACGAGGAAACCGGCGTCCTTCCCGTCATCGCCGAGGGCGATTTCGAGGCGTTCTGGCGCGAAGGCGGCGCGGGTTCAGGCTCTCTGGCCCGTGCCGGAACCCGCGCCGCCTTGTGCCATCCGCTGACGTCCTACTCGATTCCCGATGCTGTAAGATTCGCGCTTTACCTGACCAGCCTCGACAATCTCTCCGGGTCCGCCCTATTGAGGACCAGTCATGACAGGGCCGCACAGCACTGGCGCCAAGGGCGCTTCTATCGAATGTTGAGCAAGATGCTCTTCGGCGCCGCACACGGCCCGGATCGCTGGCGCATGCTGGCGCGCTTCTACACGCTGCCCGAGGGGCTGATCGAGCGCTTCTACGCAGGCCGCTCGACCCCGCTCGACATGGCGCGGGTCTTGGCCGGAAAGCCGCCGGTGCCGGTGGGCGCGGCGCTCGCCAGCCTGACCGGGCGCGGGCGTCCGCTGGCTGATCTGGGAGCCGTATCGTGAAGAAGGCCTGCGTCATCGGCGCCGGGTTCGGCGGCCTCGCCCTCGCCATCCGCCTCCAGAGCAGCGGCATCGCCACCACGCTGATCGAAGCGCGCGACAAGGTGGGCGGCCGCGCCTACTCCTGGCAGCGCGAGGGCTTCACTTTCGATGCCGGCCCCACCGTCGTCACCGACCCCGAATGCCTGCGCGAGCTGTGGAAGCTCTCCGGCCACGACATCGCCGACGACGTGACGCTGATGCCGGTCATGCCGTTCTATCGCCTCAACTGGACCGACGGCGTCACTTTCGACTACTCGAACGACGAAGGTTCCCTGCGCCGCGAGATAGCCCGCGTCGCCCCCGGCGACCTTGCCGGGTACGAGGAGTTCGAACGCTACGCCGCCGGGGTCTGGCAGGAAGGCTACGTCAAGCTGGGGCACGAGGCGTTTCTCGACTTCTCCAGCATGATCAAGGCCGCGCCGGCGATGATGCGCTATCAGGCGTGGCGCTCGGTCTATTCGATGGTCTCGCACTACGTGAAGGACGAGCATCTTCGGCAGGCGCTCTCGTTCCACACCCTGCTCGTCGGCGGCAATCCGATGAGCACCAGCGCGATCTACGCCCTGATCCACAAGCTGGAGAAGGACGGCGGCGTGTGGTGGACCAAGGGCGGCACCAACAAGCTGGCGCAGGGCATGGCGAACCTGTTCGAGCGCCTCGGCGGCACGCTGCGCGTCGGCGACAAGGTCCGGCAGGTCCACACCATCGGCGATCAGGTCACCGAAGTGGAATGCGAGAGCGGCTGGCGCGAACGTTTCGACGCGGTCGCCTCCAACGGCGACCTCATGCATACCTACGCCAGCCTCCTCGGCGACACGGTGCGCGGCAAGGAGATGGCCAGGAGCCTCACCAAGAAGAGCTTCTCGCCCAGCCTCTTCGTCGTGCACTTCGGGCTGGAGGGCACCTGGCCCGGCATCCCGCACCACACGATCCTGTTCGGGCCGCGCTACAAGGGCCTGCTCGACGACATCTTCGAGCATGGCGTGCTGCCGCGCGATTTCTCGATCTATCTCCATCACCCGACCGTCACCGACCCCTCGATGGCGCCGCCGGGCAAGAGCACTTTCTACGCGCTCGTCCCCGTCGCCCACATGGGCAAGCTGCCGATCGACTGGGCGGAAGTCGGCCCGGTGCTGGAACAGCGCGTGATCCGCGAAGTCGGCCGCCGCCTGATCCCCGACATCGAGGACCGCATCGTCACCCGCTTCCACTATGCCCCGCCCGATTTCGAGGCGGACCTCGGCGCGTGGAAGGGCAATGCCTTCAGCCTCTCGCCGATCCTGACGCAGAGCGCCTTCTTCCGCGGCCATAACCGCGACGACAAGCTGAAGAACCTCTACCTCGTCGGCGCGGGCACGCATCCGGGCGCAGGGATTCCCGGCGTCGTCGGCAGCGCCAAGGCCACCGCCAAGCTGATGCTGGAAGACCTCAGGTGAGCCGGGAAGTCCACGCCCTCAATGCCGCATGGGGCTGGACCGGCGTGCACTTCGCCGAGGTCGTCGCGCACAGCCTGATGGGGCACATGCTCGTCACCGACGATGCGGGCGCGTTCCATTACGTCGATCCCGATCTCGGCGAAGTCACCCCGCTCGGCACCGAGGCGGAGGCCAGGGCGCACATGGCCCTGGACGAGACGAAGGCGATCTGGCGCGCGGACGCCCTTGTCGATGCGGCGGTAAAGCGGCTAGGGCCTCCCGCATCGGGCGAGGTCTACAGCCTCACCCCGCAGGCGCTCGTCGCCGGGGATTATGCCCACAAACATCTGGTGCGGATCGATTTCGTCCGCCTCATCCAAATCACGGGTGACCTCGCCCGGCAGACGCGCGATCTTCCGGAGGGCGCGCTGGTTAATATCAAGGTAGTTGACTGACATGAAGCGTCTCGCCGTCTATTGCGGCTCCGCCACTCCCGCCGATCCCCGCTACGTCCAGCTTGCCGCGGACGTCGGCACCGCGCTTGCCACGCAGGGCATCGGCGTCGTCTACGGCGGCGGTCGCCTCGGCCTCATGGGCGCCGTCGCGGGTGCCGCGCTGGCGGCGGGCGGCGAGTGCATCGGCGTCATCCCCGAAGCCCTGACCGGCAAGGACGGCAAGGGCGGCGAAGTCGCCAACCACGATTGCGAACTGACGATCGTGAAGACCATGCACGAGCGCAAGGCCAAGTTCACCGAGCTGTCCGACGGCTTCCTCGTCCTGCCCGGCGGCGTCGGCACCATGGACGAGCTGTGGGAAGCGGTCAGTTGGGCGCAGCTGGGCTATCACGACAAGCCGGTCGGCGTGCTCAATGCCTTCGGGTTCTACGACGGGCTGCTGGCGTTCAACCGCCACATGGCCGAAGTCGGCTTCGTACGCCCGGCGCACCAGAGCATCCTGCTGGCCGACACCGAACTGGCGCCGCTGCTCGACCGGATGCACGCGCACCAGCCGATCGTGCCGATCGTGAACATGGACCCGAACACGCTGTGATGCGCGCGGCCTGCCGTTCGGGCGAGGGAGGGCTTGTCCCCCCCTCGTTCGTCATTGCGAGCGAAGCGAAGCAATCCAGGGCAGTCTCAAGCCGCCCTGGATTGCTTCGCTTCGCTCGCAATGACGACGGGCGAGGTGGACGAAAGACCCGCGGCAATGCCGTTTAACCGCGCCGCCCTCGTCGCCGAGGCGCGCGAATCCATCCGCCTCGGGTCGAAGAGCTTCGCCGCCGCCAGCCGCCTGTTCGACCGCGAAACGCGCGAGCGAGTCTGGCTGCTCTACGCCTGGTGCCGCGCCTGCGACGACATCGCCGACGAGCAGGATCATGGAGGCGCCTCCATTCCCGGCAAGCTCGACCCCGAATCGCGCCTCGCCACGATCCGCACCCTCACCGAACTGGCGATGGCCGGGGAAGCAACCGGCTCGCCCGCCTTCGACGCACTCGGCCAGCTCATGCGCGAGACGCCGATCACCCCCGCCATGGTCGAGGACGTGCTCGCCGGCTTCGCGCTCGACGCCGCCGACTGGCGCCCGCGCTCCGAAACCGACATGCTGCGCTACTGCTACCACGTAGCGGGCGCGGTGGGGGTGATGATGGCCGCCGTCATGGGTGTGCCCGCCGACGACGAGGACACGCTCGACCGCGCCTGCGACCTCGGCATCGCCTTTCAGCTCGCCAACATCGTACGCGACGTGTGGGAAGACGACGCCAACGGCCGCTGCTACCTGCCGGTCGAGTGGCTGGTGGAGGCCGACATCCCCCCCGGCGAGATCACCAAGCCGCACTATCGCTACGCCCTCGTCCCGCAAGTCGCCCGCGCCTGCGCGATGGCGCGCGAATACGAGGCCTCGGCCCGCGTCGGTGCGGCGCGGCTGGCCTTCCGGCAGCGCTGGGCCGTGCTCTCGGCAGCGGGCATCTACGGCGGCATCGCGCGGGAGGTCGAACGCCTCGGCGCCCATGCATGGGACCACCGCGCAAGGGTGAGCATGCTGCAGAAGCTGCGGCTGATTGCGGGCGCCTTCTTCGAGGCCAAGCGTGAACCGGCCCCTGCGCCGATACCCCGGCCATCGCGCCGCGAACTGGCAGCGCGCAACTAGAGCGCATCACCCTCCCCTCGTCATTGCGAGCGCAGCGAAGCAATCCAGGGCGGCTCAAGACTGCCCTGGATTGCTTCGCTGCGCTCGCAATGACGAGGGGTGGAGCGATCATCTCCTCTAAGCAATAGACCGGAAACAAATCCCCAGCACCCGGCGTTACCCACGCACACAACTGTTGGGAGCTACGTCCATGCTATTCACCATCGCCGCCATCCTCATCGTGCTCTGGCTGCTCGGCTTCGTCGTGTTCCATGTTTCCAGCGCGCTGATCCACGTGCTGCTGGTGATCGCCATCGTCGTGGGTCTCGTGCAGCTGTTCCGCGGCCGCAGGGTATAAAAAAGCGCGTGCGCCCCGTCAGTGACCGACTGGCGGAGGCGCATTGCGGTAATACTCCGGCGGGTTGAGACGGCGGAACAGCCGTCCCCGCTCCGAATAGAGCACCAGCACCAGCGCGATGAGCCCGCAGATCACCATGGCCGCCATGATCGGCCGCGCGGTGCCGTCGTAAGCCTGTCCGATCAGCGACCCCAGCGTCGCCCCCAGCACCATCCGCACGAACGCCATGACCGAGGCCGCCGCCCCCGCGATCCGCGCGAAGGGCTGCAGCGAGATCGCCTGGAAGTTCGAGCCGATGAAGCTGAGCATGCACATCGACAGCGTCATCAGCGGCAGGAAGGTCCACAGCCCCTCGCCCCGCATCGCCAGCACGAGGTGGATGCTCCCCAGCACGATATACCCCAGCAGCGCCGCGTGCGACACGCGCCGCGCGCCGAAGCGTTCGACGATGCGCGCGTTGGCGAAGTTGGTGCAGGCCATGACCAGCGCCATGCAGCCGAAGATCACCGGGAACATCGTCCCCGCTCCGAAGTGCTCGCCTACCAGCTGCTGCGCGCTGTTGATATAACCGAACAGCGCCCCCTGCACGAAGGCCGCGCCGAGGAAATAGCCGAAGGCCGCCCGCTCCTTCAGCGCCAGCCCCATGTTGCCCGCGATCACGCTGAGCCTTACCGGCTGGCGGAAATCGGGGTGCAGTGTCTCGGGCAGGCGCATCCACGCCCAGGTGAAGACGCAGGCCGCCAGAACGCCCATGATCCCGAATATCCAGCGCCATCCCGCGAACAGCAGCACCGTCTGCCCCAGCATCGGCGCGATCATCGGCACCACCATGAAGGTCATCGCGATCAGCGACTGGCTGCGCGCCATGCGGTCGCCCTCGAACCGGTCGCGCAGGATGGTCATCGGCATGACGATCATCGCCGAGGTCACGAAGCCCATCACCCCGCGCGCGATCAGCAGCAGCTCGAAACTGGCCGAAACCGCGCAGACCATGGAGAGCAGCACGTAAGTCGTGATCGCCGTCAGCACCACCGGGCGCCGCCCGAAGCGGTCGGCCAGCGCGCCGGGAAACAGCGAGCCCAGCCCCGAGCAGATCAGGAACACGCCGACGATCAACTGCCGCTGGTTGGGATCGGCAAGATGCAGGTCGGTGCTGATCGCGCCGAGCGCAGGCAACATGACGTCGATCGCCAATGCCTGCAGGGCCTGGAAAGAGGCCATCATGACGACGAATTCCAGCTCCCCCATCGGGAACTTCTCGGAGCGTGGTGCGGGGGAGGTCATGCGCTGGCGCATGCCGCACTTGACATGGGTTGGCCAGTGAAATCCCGCTCCGGATGGCGCATTCGGCGCGAACGGCGCTATATGATATCGCATGTTTTCGCAGGATGATCATCACCCCGGATCGAGAGAGGACGAAGCCGACGGCCTGCGCAAGATCATCCATGTCGACATGGACGCCTTCTACGCCAGCGTCGAGCAGCGCGACGATCCCTCGATACGCGGCCTGCCCGTCGCCGTCGGCGGCTCGTCCGGGCGCGGCGTGGTGGCTGCGGCGAGCTACGAAGCGCGCAAGTTCGGCGTGCGTTCGGCAATGCCCTCCGCCCGCGCCGTTCGCCTTTGCCCGGACCTCGTGTTCCGCAAGCCGCGCTTCGAGGTCTACCGCGAGGTCAGCCAGCAGATCCGCGCGATCTTCCTCGACTATACCCCCCATGTCGAACCGCTCTCGCTCGACGAGGCGTATCTCGACGTCACCGCCGACCTCAAGGGCATCGGCTCGGCCACCCGCATCGCGCAGGAAATCCGCCGCCGGATCAAGGCCGACACACAGCTGACCGCCAGTGCCGGGGTGTCCTACAACAAGTTCCTCGCCAAGCTCGCCAGCGACCAGAACAAGCCCGATGGCCTCTGCGTCATCCGCCCCGGCGAGGGCGCGCAGTTCGTCGCCGGGCTACCGGTGCGCCGCTTCCACGGCGTCGGCCCGCGCGGGGCGGAGAAGATGGCGCGCCTCGGCATCGAGACCGGCGCCGACCTTGCGGGCAAGGACCTCGCCTTCCTGCGCGCCAACTTCGGCAGCTTCGCCGAGTACCTGTTCCGCGCCGCACGGGGCGTCGACTTGCGCCAGGTACGTGCCGATCGCCCTCGCAAGTCGGTAGGCGGCGAGCGCACCTTCTTCGAGAACATCGAGGACCCGGTGGCCCTGCGCGAAACCATGGACCACATCGTCGACGTGGTATGGGAGCGCATCGAACGCTCCGGCGCGCGCGGGCGGACGGTGACGATGAAACTGCGCTACGCCGATTTCCAGACCCTCACCCGCGCCCGCTCTTTGCACCATTTCGTGGCGGACAAGGCGGAGTTCTCGACGATCGGCCATGCCTTGCTGGAGGACCACTTGCCCCTGCCCCAGCCGATCCGCCTGATGGGCCTGACGCTTTCGGCGCTGGAGCAGCGCGAGGAAGACGCGCGGCCCGCGAAGGACGGGCAGTTATCGCTGTTGTAGGAATCCTCCCTGTCCCGAAGGAATGGGGAGGGGGACCGCTCGCGTAGCGAGTGGTGGAGGGGGAGAACCCCTCCGTCAGCCCTGCGGGCTGCCACCTCCCCATCGCTGCGCGACAGGGAGGATAAGCGGCCCCAAAAAATGGAAGGGCGGCCCCTGAGGACCGCCCTTGACCGGGGACACAATCACTAAACCCGCGTCCGCCCCACAAGTTCCCGCCATAATTGACGGCCGGAGCGGGCTCTGGTTGGCGGAACGAGCCACACCCCGGCCGGGCGACCCGAAGGCCGCCAAGGGCGCTTCAGTCGTTCGGGATCACCCAGCGGATGGTCCCGTCGTAAGTCCCTGCAGCCCTGCCGCCGGTGGCATCGCTCGCTGCATCGAAGCGGGCGCGCCGGGTCACGTTGCGGCAGGTCGCCGCATCGAGGCCGGGAAAGCCGCTCGACTGCGTGACCGTGCAGCCCGACACGCGGCCATCGGCATCGATGGCGAGGCGGAAGCGCACCGTCCCGGTATTCCCTGCACGAATGTCGGCGGTCGGGTAGTCGGCAGTGGTGACCCAGCCCGCGACATTTCCACGCGGCCGGGCGACCTTGGGCGTGAAACGGGCCGCCGGTTCGCTCGGCGCGGTGGAGGGCAGCGCGAAGTCGCTGCTGAACTCGGTGGCGCCGCTTACCGGCATCGGATCGACGGTGACGCCGGTGATCGCGGCCTTGGGCGTGATGTCCAAGCGCGGCAGCGGCGCGCTGATCGGCGTGTCGCGCACCAGCTTCTGGTCCGGCTCTGCGGTCGGAGGTGGCGGCAGGTCCGGGGTGACGGGCTTGGTGGGGAAGAACTCGCTGGCAAGGTGCGGCGGCTTCTCCTTCTCGAAGAAGGTCACCGCGAAACCGTTGATCAGCGCCAGTGCCAGACCGCCCTGGATCAGGACGACGACACCACCAGTCAGGGCCTTGCGTGTACTTCCGGAATTCCCGTCGACATAAGACATGGGCTTCTCCTCAACAGCGGCCCGTATCCTGCCGTTCACCGCAGGTACGGCACCGGTCAGCGAGAAGATACCATAGTCATAATTCTTGCAAATTACTTTTTACTAAACATGCCAAGTATTTAACAGGGCGCCCACATGATCAGCGTGGTTAGCATGCGCTGCATTGCAACAGCGCGCGAAATCAACGCGCGCCTGCGAGTGCCTTCTGGCGGCGACGCTGCACCGAACTGCCGAGCCCGATCGCCTCGCGGTACTTGGCAACGGTACGCCGGGCGAGTTCGAAGCCCTTGCCCTTCAGCAGATCCACCAGCGCGTCGTCGGACAGGATCGCCTTCGCATCCTCGGCATCGATGAGCTGGCGGATCGCCGCCTTGACCGCCTCGGCCGAGGCCCCGCCCTCCCCGTCCGCCGAAGCGACGCCCGAACTGAAGAAGTACTTCAGCTCGTAAGTCCCGCGCGGGCAGTTGAGGAACTTGTTCGAGGTCACGCGGCTGACCGTCGATTCGTGCATGCCGATCGCTTCCGCCACCGCGCGCAGGGTCAACGGCCGGAGGTGCGCGACACCCTTGCGGAAGAAGCCGTCCTGCTGCTTCACAAGTTCGGCCGCAACCTTGAGGATGGTCTTCTGCCGCTGGTCGAGCGCCTTGATCAGCCAGTTCGCATCCGCCAGCTTGTCCGACAGCCACGCGCGCGACGCCTTGTCGTCGCACTCGCCTTTCATTTCCACGTAGTAGCCGCGATTGACGATCAGCCGCGGCAGCGTCGCCTGGTTGAGCGCGATGTCCCAGCCGCCATCGCTGCGCGCCGTCACCAGAATATCGGGCGTCACCGCGCCGCTCGGCTCGCCGCCGAAGCGCAGGCCTGGCTTGGGGTCGTAGCTGCGCAGTTCGGCGAGCATGTCGGCGAAATCCTCGTCGTCCACGCCGCAGATGCGCTTGAGGCGGGGCAATTCGCCCTTGGCCAGAAGGTCGAGATTGTCGATCATCTTAGCCATGAGCGGGTCGTAGCGATCCGCCTCGCGCGCCTGCAGGGCGATGCATTCGGACAGGCTGCGCGCACCGACGCCGGTGGGGTCGAGCGCCTGGACCAGCGCCAGCCCTTCCTCCATCTCGCCGGGATCGACGCCGAGGTCGCCCGCAAGTTCGGACAGGCTCACCGGCAGGTAGCCCGCCTCGTCGAGCTGGCCGATGATGTAGCGCGCGACGCCCTCGGTGAAGGGATCGCGCGCGACCGCGCCGACTTGGGCTTCGAGGTGTTCGGCCAGCGTGCCGCCGAGGGCCGCGCGTTCGTCGATGCCGGGGCCTTCCTCGCCGCCCGATGCTCCGCTGAGCCGCAGGTCCGCGCCCCATGTCTCGTCGCGGACGGCGCCGTCGCCGGTGTCGCGGTCACGGTCGAGAGCGCCGGTATCGATGTCGAGCGGGCGATCGTCGGCAGCGCGGCCCTCGCCGATCAGGCGATCCACGCCGGACGTCTCCAGCGCCGTGACACGCGCCTCGGCGGGTGCCTCCACGGTCTCGGCGGCAGGCGCCTGCGCGCCCACGTCGAGAAGCGGGTTGGCGTCGAGCGCCTCTCCGATGAAAGTCTCGATTTCGAGGTTGGACAGCGCCAGCAGCTTGATCGCCTGCTGCAGCTGCGGCGTCATCACCAGCGACTGGCTTTGCCTGAGATCGAGGCGCGGCCCCAGCGCCATGGCTCAGAGGTCCGTGCTGTGATCCTTCGACAAGCTCAGGATGAGCGGGAAAAGGAAATCCACCCCCAACCCCGCTCGTGCTGAGCTTGTCGAAGCACCTGCACCACTATTGGCCCCGGCACGCCGAAGAATCACAACGTGAAGCCTTCGCCCAGATAAAGGCGCCGCACGTTCTCGTCCGCCACCAGCGCTTCCGGGCTGCCGGCGAAGAGCACCTGGCCGCCGTAGATGATGCAGGCGCGGTCGACGATGTCGAGGGTCTCGCGCACGTTGTGGTCGGTGATCAGCACGCCGATGCCGCGCGTCTTGAGATCGCGCACGAGGTCGCGGATGTCCGAGATCGAAAGCGGGTCGATGCCCGCGAACGGCTCGTCGAGCAGCATGATCGAGGGCTTGGCGGCCAGCGCGCGGGCAATTTCGCAGCGGCGGCGTTCACCGCCCGAGAGCGCCATCGCCGGGCTGGTGCGCAGGCGGGTCAGGCCGAATTCGTCGAGCAGGCGGTCAAGTTCGGCCTGACGCACGTCGCGGTCGGGCTCGTTGAGTTCAAGCACCGCGCCGATGTTCTGCTCCACCGTCATGCCTCGGAAGATCGAGGTTTCCTGCGGCAGATAGCCCAGACCCAGGATCGCACGGCGGTACATCGGCAGGCGGGTCACATCGACGCCGTCCATCAGGATACGCCCGGAGTCGGGCCGGACCAGCCCCATGATCGAGTAGAAGCACGTCGTCTTGCCCGCGCCGTTCGGCCCGAGCAGGCCCAGCACTTCGCCCTTCGCGACCGAAAGCGAAATGTCGGTGAGCACCGCGCGCTTGTCGTAGCTCTTGGCGATCGAGATGACCTCCAGCCCGCCACGCTCCGCCAGAAGTGCGGAGTCGGTGGCTGCGGGGCCGTGATCCTGCTGAAATTCTGCCGTCATCGCCGGGCACTTACCGCAGGCAGGCACGCCCCCGCAAGACGGCATTTCCGCTTAGGCGACGCGACTGGCAGGATTCGTGCATGACTCGGGGGAAATCGGACTGCGGAGCCCCTCGCACTTGCGGAATCTGGAACTGAACTTGTCATGAACGCCTTTCGGTGATGTACTCAGCATCAAGAGGTCGAGGAGAATCGCCCTTATGGACAGGATGACGGACCATGCAGCGCACCAGCCGGTGCGAGGTTCCAGTTCCCACCCCGAGCAGTCGCACTCGGGATCATACGGCGGACCGGTGACGGATTCGCCAATTGCAGGCGCTCAGGTCAGCGACTGGCGCCGCAAGATGAGCGACCACATCGCTTATGCGCTGCTGGTCTACACGGCGCTGCAGATCTTCGTTACCATCGGCGCGCTCAAGGCGCATGGCGGCTCGCTGTTGCCGTACTTCGCGCTGGTGATCCTCGTCGTCGCGATCATCCCGGCATGCCGCCGCTTCGAAGCGCGGTGGAACGGGCTGACCGACGAACAGGCGCACGACCCGGCCCTCGCACCTTATTACCGGCGGGACCGGCTGGCGCTGTGGCTTCTGGCGATCGGCCTGCCTTTCGCCCTCACCGCGCTGTTCAAGGGACTGGCTCTGCTCTTCGCCTGAATTCCTGACCTCCCCCCTGCCCCACCTCTTCGTCATTGCGAGCGCAGCGAAGCAAGCCAGAGCGGCTCAAGACTGCCCGGGATTGCTTCGCTGCGCTCGCAATGACGAGAGCGCGGATAACTCCCGTTTGCCCTTCGCCTGCACCGCGACTAGGGCAAGGCCGCAAGTTCGGCTTTTTATCGGGAGTTTCACAGGTCATGCTCAGTCCGGATCAGGCAAGGGACCGCGCGCTTGACCTCGTGGAGCGCGCCCGCCGCGCCGGGGCCGAGACCGCCGACGCGGTCTATGGCGCCAGTTCCTCCGAAGGCATCCAGGTCCGTCTCGGCAAGCTGGAGGACGTTGAACGCTCCGAAAGCGAGCACATCGCGCTGCGCGTCTTCGTGGGCAAGCGCTCGGCCAGCATCGGCTCATCCGACCTCTCCCCCGCCGCGCTCGACGAACTGGCCGCCCGCGCCATCGACATGGCTCGCGCCGCGCCCGAGGATGCCTACGCCGGCCTCGCCCCCGATGAACTGCTGACGCGCGGCCCCTGGCCCGACCTCGACCTGATCGACGCGCACGAACCCAGCCCCGAGGCCCTGCGCGAAGCCGCACTGGAGGCTGAGGACGCCGCGCGCGCGGTATCCGGCATCACCAATTCCGACGGCGGCACCGCCAGCTTCGGGCACGGCGTCTTCGCGCTCGCCACCAGCCACGGCTTTTCCGGCGCCTACGGCTCGACCAGCCATTCGCTGAGCGCTTCGGTCGTCGGCGGCGACGGCTCGGACAAGCAGCGCGACAACGCCTGGCGCAGCACGCACCACCATGCAGACTTGCCTTCCCCCGCCGAAATCGGCCGCCTTGCCGGGGAGCGCACCGTCGCCAAGCTCGGCTCCGGCAAGCTCAAGAGCGGCGCCATGCCGGTGATCTTCGACCCGCGCGTGTCCAGTTCGCTGGTCGGCCACCTGCTCGGCGCGATCACCGGCAGCGCCATCACGCGCCGCTCCAGCTTCCTGCTGGAAAAGCTGGGCGAACAGATCTTCGCCCCCGGCATCCTGATCGCCGACGATCCGCACACCCCGCGCGGCCTGCGCTCGCGCCCGTTCGATGGCGAGGGCCTCGCCACCTCGGCGCGCAATATCGTCGAGGACGGGCGCCTGACCGGCTGGCTGCTCGATTCGGCCTCGGCGCGGCAGCTGAACCTTGCGCCGACCGGCCACGCCGCGCGCAACGGCGGCGGCGCGCCGGGCGTATCGACCGGCAACGTCCACCTCGCGGCGGGGACGCTGTCGCCCAAAGAACTGATGGCGGACGTGAAGGACGGGGTCTACGTGACCGAACTGATCGGCCAGGGCGTCAACGGCGTCACCGGCGACTACAGCCGCGGCGCCGCGGGCTTCCGCATCGTCGATGGCGAGCTGGCCGGGCCGGTGGCGGAGTTCACCGTGGCGGGCAACCTGCTGCGCATGTTCGCTCAGCTGACGGCGGCGAACGACCTCGAATGGCACCGCGCGATCAACGTGCCGACGCTGCGCGTGGACGGGATGACCGTGGCGGGGGATTGATTCCCTCGCCGGTACGCATCAACGCCTCAAACAAACCCCGTCATCCCAGCGAAGGCTGGGACCGCTGGCCGTGAAAAGCCCAACTCTCGTTCGGATGCCCTGACGATAGTTGGCCGTAACGGGCCAGCGGTCCCAGCCTTCGCTGGGATGACGGGCGCTTGGCTCAAGCGGCGGCGTTTCACGCCTCCGCACCATCGATGTCTGGAAGGTCAAACTGGAGCGGGCGAAGGGATTCGAACCCTCGACCCCAACCTTGGCAAGGTTGTGCTCTACCACTGAGCTACGCCCGCTCTGGCGTTTGACGGACAGTGCGATGAAGACCGCTTCCGTCCGGGTGGAGGGGCCACTAGCAGCGGTTCGCGACCTCTGCAAGAGCCCCACGTCACAAAAAATGCGTCACAAATTTTACCGAGCCTTGCGCAGCCCCAACGCAAGGCTGATCGCGCCGAGCATGACGAGGATCGCGAAAGTGTCGGCGACGAGGTCCATCAGTTCCGCATCGCGGTGGAGCGCGGGGATCATCTGCACCACCTCGATCCCCGCGCCGAGCAGCACCAGTCCTGCCGCGATTGCCAGCTTGGGCACGCGCGGATAGCCGAGCACGCCCAGCACCGCGAGCGTTGCGAAAGCCATCATATGCTGGAACTTGTCGCTGGGCTCACCGGGAAAGTGCGGTGGATGCGGCAGCACGGCCATCGTCACCGCAAAGACCAGCGCCAGCCAGAAAAGGATTCGGAAGAGGTTCTGCATGGCACCACTATCGTGGTGCGGCGCAGCAAATTCAAACTGAACTTGCCCGATCCCGGACGCGCAGAACACCGCCGGTCCCTTGAGGCCGGTCCTTTGCAGGAGGTAGTTTTGCGATGTGGGAAAACTGGAGCGGGCGAAGGGATTCGAACCCTCGACCCCAACCTTGGCAAGGTTGTGCTCTACCACTGAGCTACGCCCGCTCTGGCGTTTCGAAAGGGCCTGCTGGAAAGCGGCCCGTCCGGTGTGGAGGCGGCCCACTAGCAGCGGTTCGAAAGGTCGGCAAGCATAAAAGACAAAGTTTTTGCGACAGCCTCGGAAACGGGCCGAATTGGCGCATTCTCCCTTCACAAACGCGCGCGAAAGGCCAATCTAGGGAACTGATTTTTCGTAATTGGAGCACGAATCTTGGCCAGCATGGGTCTCAACCTCGACGAGCAGAAGGCCGTGGACCGTTTCCGCAAGGCGGTCGCCGAACCTTCGATGACCCAGCTCGTGATCCTGGACTTCTGGGCCGAGTGGTGCGGCCCCTGCAAGGCGCTGACCCCGGTGCTGGAAAAGGTCGCCGCGGAATACGCGGACAAGGGCGTGCTGCTCGCCAAGGTCAACGTCGATGAGGAGCAGTTCATCGCCGCGCAGTTCCGCGTGCAGTCGATCCCGACCGTCTACGCGATCTTCCAGGGCCAGCCGGTGGCGGACCTCACCAGCGCCCGCACCGAATCGCAGCTCAAGGGCATGCTCGATCAGTTGCTCGCCAAGCTGCCGGTACAGCCGGGCGGCGCCGAACCCGCGCCCGACCTCGCCCCGCTGATCGCCATGGGCGAGGAAGCGCTGGCCGAGGGTGACGGCGAACGCGCCGCGAGCATCTTCATGCAGATCCTCGAGATGGCGCCCGACAACGGCGAAGTGCTTGGCGGTCTGGTCCGCGCTTTCGTCGCCGCCGGGCGGATCGAGGAAGGCGAGCAGGTTCTCGATTCGCTGGGCGAGCCGCTCTCCACCGACCCGCATGTGGAGCGCGCGCGCGGTGTGCTGACACTCGCCAAGGACAAGCCCGAGGACAGCGAACTGGCCGCCCTGCGCGCCGCCGCAGCCGAGCGCCCCGCCGACATGGAAGCGCAGTTCGCCTTCGCCGGTGCCGCCTTCGCCGCCGGTGAGCGCGACGGCGCCGCCGAAACGCTGCTGCGCATGATCGCCACCGACCGTGAATGGAACGAGGGCGCGGCCAAGGCCAAGCTGCTGCAGATCTTCGAAGCGATCGGCCTCGAAGACCCGTGGGTTTCGGCTACCCGCCGCAAGCTCTCGACCGTCCTGTTCGGCTGACGCGGTTGGCGCGGATCACCATCTTCCCGCTGACCGGCGCGGTGCTCTACCCGGGGCTGCAGCTGCCGCTCCACATCTTCGAGCCGCGCTACCGCGCGATGGTGAGCGACGCCCTCGCACGCGACCGGCTGATCGGCATGATCCAGCCGCAGAAGGGCTTCGAGGGCGCCCCGCTCTTCGCGGTGGGGTGCCTGGGCCGCATCGGCGATGTCGAGGCGCTGGAAGACGGCCGCTTCAACATCATTCTCGACGGCGAGAAACGCTTCCGCGTGCTGCGCGAACTCGACGTGACGACGCCGTTCCGTCAGGTCGAGGCGGAGCTGCTGGAAGAGCCCGAGGAAGTGCTCGCCCCGATCGAGCGCGCCAGCTTCGAGCGCGAGGCGAAGCGGTTCGCGCAGGCGCAGGGCTATGTGGTCGACTGGGAGCAGGTCGGGCGGCTCGACGACATGTCGCTGATCAACGGCGTCTCGCAGATCGCGCCGTTCGATCCGGCCGCCAAGCAGGCGCTGCTGGAAGCCTCGGGGCTCTCGGCGCGATGCGAGTTGCTGGTGCAGCTGATGCAGTTCTTCGGCCGCGCGGGCGATGGTGACGAGGATGGGGCGACGTTGCAGTAGCTTCTACCTCGTCATTGCGAGCGAAGCGAAGCAACCCAGGGCAGTGTTACGCCGCCCTGGGTTGCTTCGCTTCGCTCGCAATGACAAAAAAACGCATCAAACCGTATCGAACACATACCCCAGCGAACGCACCGTACGCAGCGGGTTGCCCGCACCCACGCCCTTGAGCGCCCGGCGCAGGCGGCCGATCCACACGTCCACCGTGCGTTCGTCCACCGGCGGCTCCTGCTTGCCGAGCGCCGAGATCAGCTGCGTGCGGCTGAATACCCGGCCGGGGTGCTCGATGAAGTAGCGCAGCAGGCGCAGTTCGTTGGGCATGAGCGAGATCGGCTTGCCCTGGAAACGCGCCTGGAACGCAGCGACGTCCACCATCAGCTCGCCCTGCGTGACGACGCGGATGCCCGCGCTGTCCTGCTCGCCGAGGTTGGCGCCGAGCACCCGGTCGAGCAGGGCATTGCGCGTCAGCGGGCCGACCATGTAGTCGTCCGCGCCCATGCGCAAGGCACGCTTGCGGTCCTCCTGGTTGTCCTCCTCCAGCACCATGGTCACGTGGGCATGGGCGGTCAGGCTGTCCGCGCGCAGGCGGCGGCACAGTTCGAGGCCGGACATCTCGGGCAGCACCCAGTCGATGAAGACCCACAAGGCCCCCTCGATCAGCGGTAGTTCGGCAAAGTCGGTCCAGCGATGCAGCATGACGTCGAACTGGTCATGCCGAAACGGCGCGAGCCCACCCGAAAGTTCGCTCGCCAGCAATATGTCGATCCGCCGCATCGCCCCGTTGTCCGCCTTTTCGAGATAGTCTGCCCCCAGGGTCAGGACCCTTCGTACGCGCGGCTTTTGCCTCCCGAGTGTGACGACCCGGTGACATATCGGTGACATGGCAGTGAATTCGCAAAACCGGCCCCGACGCCGGAAACAATCGGGAAATATCGCTTATCAACAAGCCGCTTGGCACTTGTCATCGAATTGACCCGCAACCGTCACGCCGCCGCAACCGCCTGCTGTCATAGGCCCCGAAATCGCAGGGAATTTGGGGACGAACGACCATGCGCGAGCAGATCGAAGACTTCATCGGACGTGGCAACAACAGCGGGATTCCCGCCTGGCTCGACCTTCCCGATCCCAAGGGCTTCCGGCCCAAGCGCAAGTACCGCACGATCTGGATCTCGGACATCCACCTCGGCACGCGCGGCTGCAACGCGAACATGCTGGTCGACTTCCTGCGGGCGCACGAGTGCGAGACGCTCTACCTCGTCGGCGACATCGTCGACGGCTGGCGGCTGCGCAAGGGCTGGTACTGGCCGGACGCCCACAACGAAGTCGTGCGCCGCATCCTCAAGATGGCGCACCGCGGCACCCGCGTGATCTTCATCGCCGGCAACCACGACGAGATGCTGCGCGACTATGCGGGCCTCAGCTTCGGCGGGGTCGAACTGGCGCTGGAATACGTCCACACCACCGTCGACGGCCGCCGCCTGCTGGTCACGCACGGGGATGCCTTCGACGGCGTGGTGCTCTACCACAAGTGGCTCGCGTTCCTGGGCGACCAGGCCTACTCGATGCTGCTGCGCGCCAACATCGTGTTCAACGCCGTGCGCCGCCGCTTTCACATGCCGTACTGGTCCCTCTCGGCCTACATGAAGAAGAAGGTCAAGAACGCCGTCCAGTTCATCGGCAGCTACGAGGAAGCCGTCGCCAACGAGGCCACCTCGCGCGGGTTCGACGGCGTCGTCTGCGGCCACATCCACTGCGCCGAGATCCGCGAATTCGGCGGCATCACGTATTACAACGACGGCGACTGGGTCGAAAGCTGCACCGCACTGGCGGAAGACTTCACCGGCCACATGTCGCTGATCGACTGGGTCAAGGAAACCGGCGGCCACACGATCGCCGAAACGGCCGCCGAGGAGCACGCCGCAGACAAGGAAGCCACCCCGGAGGCCGTATCGTGAAGCTGGCCCTGGCAACCGACGCCTGGTTGCCGCAGGTCAACGGCGTCGTCCGCTCGCTCACCTCGACCGTCGAACACCTCACTGCCCGCGGGCACGAGGTCGAGACGATCACGCCCGACCGCTTCCTGACGATGCCGATGCCGGGCTATGCCTCGATCCGGCTGGCGATGGCGCCGCGCTTCGGCGTACGCCGGATGCTCGACAAGGCGGCGCCGGACATCGTCCACATCGCCACCGAAGGCCCGATCGGCTGGGCCGCGCGCGGCTGGTGCCTGGCGCGCGGGGTGCCCTTCACTTCGGCCTTCCACACGCGTTTTCCCGAATACTGCGCGGTGCGCACCGGGCTCTCGGCCGAGTACTTCTGGCCGATCCTGCAGCGTTTCCACGCGCAGAGCCAGGCGGTCATGGTCTCCACCCGCAGCCTCGCCGCCGAACTGGAAGAACGCGGCATCGGCCCGACCCGCGCGTGGAGCCGGGGCATCGACCACGCCCTGTTCCGCCCCGACGGCCCGCGCCTTGCGGAGATGACCGCGCTGAAGGCGATGCGGCCCGGTCCTGTCCTGCTCAACGTCGGCCGCGTCGCGCCGGAGAAGAACCTCGAGGCCTTCCTCGACCTCGACGTGCCCGGCAGCAAAGTGGTGGTCGGAGACGGCCCTGCGCTCGACAACCTGCGCCGCCGCTATCCGCACGTGCTGTTCCTCGGCGCACTGTCGGGCGAGGCGCTGGCCTCTGCCTATCGCAGCGCCGACTGCTTCGTGTTTCCCAGCCTGACCGACACCTTCGGCCTCGTCGTGATCGAGGCGCTGGCCTGCGGCACGCCGGTAGCAGCCTTTCCGGTAACTGGCCCGATCGATATTCTCGGACCCGACGGGCGCGGCGTGGACCACCGCGTCGGCTGGGCGGCGGGCGCGATCGACACCTCGCTCGCCCGCGCCGCCGAAGGCGCGCTGACGGTCGAGCGGACCGACGCCGCCGCACTGGGCTCGCTCTATTCGTGGGAACGCGCGACGGACCAGTTTCTCGCCGCGATCGAGGGCGCACTGGAGAACGCCGAACGCAGGTTGAGGTCGGCGGCCTGACATCCCTTGCGCCGTCATTGCGAGCGTAGCGAAGCAATCCAGAGCGGTGTGAAACTGCCCTGGATTGCTTCGCTACGCTCGCAATGACGAAGGTAGTGGGGCCTACCTGAACCCGAGACTGCGCGAGATCGCGGCGGCCTCTTCCCGCACCAGCCGGGCGAGGTCTTCCAGCCGTCCAGCCGCACGCGCGCTGGGCGCGGCGATCACCAGAGCGCCCACCACACCACCCGCCGCATCACGCACCACCGCCGCCGTGCCGGTGACACCCTCGGCGGCCTGATCGACGGTCTGCGCATAACCTGCCGCACGGGCCTGCTCGACCACGTCCGCAAGCACGGCAGGGTCGATCTCAGTCCCCGGAGCCAGCCGCGCCGGTGCCACCCGCTTCAGGTACGTCTCGACCGCTGCAGGTGAGCACGTGGACAGCAGCACCCGACCCGCCGCCGTCGCATAGAACGGCCGTCGGTCACCGATCGACACCGTATAGCGCACCACATTGCTGCTCTCGACAAGGTCCACATAGGTGATCATCCCGTGATCCTGGTCGCCCACCGCCAGCAGCACCGTCTCCCCGCTGCGCGCGGCCAGCCGCCGCATCCCGTCGCGCACGAGGTCGGAGCTTTGCAGCCGCCGCCGCGCCTCGGTCAGCGCGCTACCGAGGCCGAAAGCGCCCGGACCAAGCCGCCACGCCCCTTCGGTCGCGACGACGAGGTCTTCGTCCGCCAACCCGCGCAGCAGTGCCGCAAGGCTGCTCTTGGGGGTGCTCAGGCGCCGGCTGAGATCGGCCAGCGACACCGGCTCGGTGCTGACGCAGAGCGCTTCGAGCAGGCGGATGACCCGGGTGACCGACTGCGGCGACCCGCCCCGGCGCTCGCCGTCCTTCTCCGCATCCTCGATCACGCACGCCCTCACTGGAAATGCGGGAGAACCTCCCGCGCGAAGAGCCCGGCATAAGCGAGGAAGCGCTCCGCCGGAAGGCCGGGCGGCATCATCATCGTGAATTGCTCGACCGGGGCCTTTTCCAGCAGGCGGTGGAAGTAGGCGACCGCCTCGGACGGGGTCAGGATCTGCAGGATGCCGCTGGCCTTGAAGGCATCGAGGCTCATCGGCTGGATCGTCGGACCGTCGAGGCCGATGGCCTTGTCTTCGTTCATCCAGGCGCCGTAACTGTTGTTGACGTGGTGGAAATGGGGCGCCAGTTCCTCCAGCGCCGCCGTCTTGTCCTCGGCAACGACCAGCATCAGGCCCTGTATCCAGATGCGTGCATCGGCCGGGCTCTTGCCCGCCGCTTCCAGTTTCTCGCGGTAGAGCGGCCAGATCTCGGGATTGCCGAAGTAGCCATCGCCGTGCCGCGCAACCCGCTCCATCGCCTTGGGCGCGAAGCCGCCGATGTAGAGCGGGATATGCCCCCGGGTTGAGAGCGGTGAGGCTTTGGCGCCGTGGAGGGTGAAGAAGCCGCCTTCGAAGTCTACCGTCTCGCCGGACCAAAGGCGGCGCACGATCTCCAGGAATTCGTCGAACCGGGCGCCGCGCTTGGTGAAATCCAGCCCGTGCGCCGCGTACTCCCGCGCACGATAGCCGATCGCGAGCCCCAGTTGCAGCCGTCCGCCGGACAGACTGTCGAGCACCGCGCAGTCCTGTGCGAACCGCAGCGGCTCGTAGAGAGGGGCAAGCGCGATGCCGGTGCCCAGCCGCATCCGCCGCGTGCGTGCAGCCATCGCGGCGAGCGCCACCAGCGGCGAGGACATGTAGCCGTCCTCGGCGAGATGGTGCTCGGGCACGAAAGCGCCGTCGAAGCCCAGCGCTTCGGTTTCCGCAACCACGTCGAGGATTTCGGCGTAGAGCGCTTCGGGCGGGCGGCGCCACGGGGCCGGATTGCGGAAATCGTAGAGGTAGCTGAACTCCAGCCTGCCGGTCATGCAGCCTTCTCCGTCGTCTTGTGATTTGACGCGAGAGTAGAGGCCGCCACCCAAGCGGCAAGGCGCGGGGGCGATGAATGGGCCTCAGCCCTTATGCGGCCCCAGCAGGATCACCCCCGCCCCGGCCAGGCAGAGCAGCGCGCCGCCCATGTCCCAGCGGTCCGGCCGCACGCCCTCGACCAGCCATAGCCACAAGAGCGCCGAAGTGATGTAGATGCCGCCGTAAGCCGCATAGGCCCGGCCCGCCTGCGAGGTGTCCACCAGCGTCAGCAGCCAGGCGAAGACCACCAGCGAGACGCAGCCCGGCACCAGCCACCAGACCGGCTTGCCCATCCGCAACCAGCCCCAGAACGCGAAGCAGCCGCCGATCTCGGCCAGCGCGGCGAGGAGATAGACGGCGGCGGTCTGGATCACGGCAACAGCGTCGCCTTGACCCCGTCGATCACGTATTGCGCCGCCAGCGCCGCCAGCAGCACGCCAAGCAAGCGGGTGATCACCGCCTCGACCTTGTCGCCCAGCACCTTCATCAGGGGCCCGGCGGCAGCGAGCGCGGCGAAGGCCAGCAGCATCACCGCGATCATCGCGCCCAGGATCGTCAGCGTCTGCTCGGTGCCGTGCGCGCGGCTGGTCAGCAGCATCATCGTCGCGATCGAGCCCGGCCCCGCCAGCATCGGCATCGCCATCGGGAAGACGGACACGTCCTCGATCTCGGGCGTGGCGGCGTTGTGGGCGATGATCTTCTCGGCCCGCTCCTCGCGCCGCTGGGTGCGCTTCTCGAAGACCATGTCGATGGCGATCATGAACAGCATGATGCCCCCAGCGATGCGGAAGGCGTCGAGTTCGATGTGCAGGGCGTTCAGCAGCGTCTTGCCGAACAGCGCGAAGACCACGAGGATGATCGCCGCGATCACGCAGGCGCGGGTCGCCATGGAGATCGCCTGCGCGCGGCTCGCCCCGGCGGAGAGCCCGGCATAGATGGGCGCGCAGCCCGGCGGATCGATGACGACGAAGAGCGTGACGAAGGCGCTGAGGAAAAGTTCGTACATCCGCCCTACCCTAACCTTGCGGCGTCACCTTGTCCTCTACGATCGTGTCGAACCCGGTGCCATTCCACAGTTGTACGCTGACCGTGCGCGCATCGTTGGCGCTCATGACCGTGACGTGCCAGCGCAAGGTGCCATCGAGCGAGTTGCCGCCGGTGAAAGTGCGCGCGTCCGCAGGCGGCGTACCCGGCGGCGGCGCGTCCGGGCGCCGGCCGCATTTCGCGACCCGCGCGGTGAGCATGTCGGGCTCCGGCAAGGCGCTCTGCAGGGTGTCGCCGTGGTCGAGCACCCAGCGGTACTCGCCCTTCTTCTGGCGCTGCCAGATCGTGGTGTACCAGCCCACCGAGCCATCCGGGCGCTGCCAGGCGCCCTTGGTGACGCCCAGCGTGCCGTCGCAGCTCATCCAGACCTGATGCGGCTCCCACTGCACGGGAGCGGCGGGATCGGCCTGCTTCTTCAGCCAGTCCTGCGCCTGCACTTCCTGCGGCACGAACATAATCGCGGTATCGTCCGCGAATTCGCGGAACGCCTTCCACTGACCCTTCTCGCGCGCGAGCCGGGCGAAGGCGATCTCCTCGGCAACGAGGGCGCTGGGGTTGGCCGTTCCCGTACCGGGCGGGAGGCGGCGCCTCGGCCGCGCATCGGTCTGGGCTGACGCAGCGAAAACCGCTACCAGCGCCAGACCGAGCGCGATCCGCTTCAAAGGGCAGTCTCGTCGAAGGCGAGGCCCGCATTGCGGTGCGCGGCGACGATGGTGTTGCGCAGCAGTACCGCGATGGTCATCGGCCCGACCCCGCCCGGAACCGGCGTGATCGCTCCCGCGACTTCGGCGGCCGAGGCGAAATCGACGTCGCCGACGAGCTTCGTCTTGCCTTCCTCGGCACCGGGAACGCGGTTGATGCCCACGTCGATCACGGTCGCGCCGGGCTTGAGCCAGTCGCCCTTGACCATCTCGGGACGGCCGACCGCCGCCACCACGATGTCGGCGCGGCGCACCACCTCGGGCAGATCCTTGGTGCGGCTGTGCGCGACAGTGACGGTGCAGCTTTCCGCGATCAGCAACTGCGCCATCGGCTTGCCGACGATGTTGGAGCGCCCGATCACCACCGCGTCGAGACCAGAGAGCGAACCCAGCCGGTCCTTCAGCAGCATCACGCAGCCCAGCGGCGTGCAGGGCACGAAGCCCGGCAGGCCGGTCGCCAGACGGCCGACGTTGACGACATGGAAGCCGTCGACGTCCTTGTCCGGGTTGATCGTGGCGATGACCTTCTGCTCGTTCATGTGCGCGGGCAGCGGCAGCTGGACGAGGATGCCGTCCACAGCCGGGTCATTGTTGAGCTGCTCGACCACGGCCAGCAGATCCGCTTCGGACGTGTCTGCGGGCAGCTTGTGCTCGAAGCTGTTCATGCCCGCCGCGAGCGTCTGCTTGCCCTTGTTGCGCACGTAGACCTGGCTGGCCGGGTCCTCGCCCACCAGCACCACGGCGAGACCCGCCTTGCGGCCGCTCTTCGCCTCGAAGCCCACCGCAGCGGTGCCGACGCGGGCGCGCAGGCCCTCGGCGAAAGCCTTTCCGTCGATGACCTGGCTCATCAGTAGCCCGCCATGGCAAGGTTGCCGAAGATGATCTGCAGGATCTTGAGACCGATGATCAGCACCATCGGCGAGAAGTCGATCGCGCCGGTGTTGGGCATGATCTTGCGGATCGGCCGCAGGAGCGGCTCGAGGATCGCGTTCAGCGCGGTATAGACCGCCGACACGAACTGGTTGTGCATGTTGACCACGTTGAACGCGATCAGCAGGCCGAGCACGAACTGCACGATCACCACGAAGACGATGATGTCGATCAGGTAGCTGACGATCTGGAAAATGGTGAGGAACAGCAAGGCCGGCTCCTAGAATGACGTTGGGACAGCACGTTCGCACATGCGGCATGGTTCTGCGCGCGCTGATAGCCGAGCGGGTGGCCGGTGGGCAAGGGCGCGTCTGCAGGAGTTGGATCGGGATCGACCACCGCCAACCCAGCTTACCTCGTCATTGCGAGTGAAGCGAAGCAATCCACGGTGGTTTACGCGACTCTGGATTGCTTCGCTTCACTCGCAATGACGAAAGGACGGGCTACTGCGTAAGCGTCGAAGTCCGCTCGATCCGCCAGTTGAGCTGGCTGCCGCTGGCGCCCGGCACGTCGTTCACGCGGCGCAGAACGATGGTTCCGCGCTTGGAGGTGCGCCCGTCGCCGAAGTCCACGACGATCGGCGCCTCGTAATAGAGCGAGCCCGCCGCGCCTTCCATGTCGCCCTTGCCGACCGCGAGGCGGGGCTTGGCACCGCCGAATTCGCCCTGCAGCTTTTGCGCCGTCATCTCGGCATCGAGGCTCCAGGCCTGAGCCGCGGCGTTCCAGTCGCCGATGCGCACGGCACTGACGTAGTAGCGCAGCAGTCGTTCGGGATCGCGGCGCTCGGTCAGGGCGGCGGTGTCGAGGGTGCTTGCGGCAGGCGCGGCCACGGACGTCGCGCCGTCCACCGGACCGACATCGACCACGGCATCGCCGGCATCCGCCGCCGCACTTGCGCTGTCGAGCACGGCCGGGTCCTCTCCCGCCTTACCGCAGGCGGCAAGGGCCAGCAACGAGCCGGAGAGCAGGACGGCGAGTGCAGCTTTGGTGCGCATGTGCTTCGAGACGCCTTTCAGTTCCTTGATCCCCCTCGCAAGGGTAGTTCAGCCCGCCCGGATGAGCGTACCTGCACCTTCCTGCGTGAATATTTCCAGCAACATGGCATGCGAAACCCGTCCGTCAAGGACGACGGCCGCCTCGCAGCCCGCCTCGACCGCGTGAATGCAGGTCTCCAGCTTGGGGATCATGCCGCCCGAGATGGTGCCGTCTTCCTTCAGGCCCGCGATCGCGGCGGGGGTCAGGTCGGTCAGCAGCTCGCCCTGCTTGTCGAGCACGCCGGGCACGTCGGTCAGCAGGAACAGGCGCGATGCACCCAGCGCCGCGGCGATGGCGCCCGCCATCGTGTCGGCGTTGACGTTGTAGGTGCCGCCGTCCGGCCCGGCCGCGATCGGGGCAATGACCGGGATCATCCCCGCGCCCGAGATCGTCTCGATCACGCGGGTATCGATGTGTTCGGGCTCGCCCACGAAGCCGAGATCGACCACCTGCTCGATCAGGCTGTCGGGGTCCTTGCGGGTGCGCGAGACCTTGCGCGCGGTGACCATGCCGCCGTCCTTGCCGGAGACGCCCATCGCCTTGCCGCCGGCCTTGGCGATCCAGCCGACGATTTCCTTGTTGATCGCGCCCGACAGCACCATCTCGGCCACTTCGGCGGTCGCCTTGTCGGTAATGCGCAGGCCATCGACGAACTGGCTCTCGACCCCGACCTTCTTGAGCATCGCGCCGATCTGCGGCCCGCCGCCGTGCACGACGACGACGTTGATGCCCACCGCCTTCAGCAGCACCACGTCCTCGGCGAAGTCCACCGCCTTTTCGGGATCGCCCATGGCGTGGCCGCCGTATTTGACCACGAACGTGCGCCCCGCATATCGCTGCATGTAGGGCAGCGCATCGACGAGGGTTTCGGCCTTGGCCAGCAGGGCGGGGTGGTGCGGATTCGACATGAGGGCGCTAATACCCCCCCACGCGCAATTTTGAACCCGCTTAACGTGATTTTTTCGGCGTAATCGTGCCGTTTATCGGCTCAGGAATCCAGTTTCCTGCCCAGCTTCACGAAGAACCAGATGAACGGGGGCACCATGATCGTCGAGAGCACCAGCTTCGAGATGATCTGGCCTTCCATGATCTGCACGATCGGCAGGCCGGTTCCGACGAAGGAAATGGTGATGAACAGCACCGTGTCGATCACCTGCGAGAGCATCGAGGCGATCCACGCGCGCACCAGCAGCAGCTTGCCTCCGGCTTGCGACAGCTTGGAGAAGATCAGGACGTTCAGCGTCTGCGACACGCCGTAGGAGATCAGCCCGGCGAACTGCATCCGCGCGCCCTGCCCCAGCAGGCGGGCATAGGCCTCCTGGTCGCCCCAGAACGCAGCCGGCGGGACCACGTGGATCACGAAGGTCAGCAGCAGCATCGAGACGATCAGCGGGATGAACCCGAAGCGCACCAGCTTGTTGGCGGTGTCCGGTCCGTGCAGTTCGGCGATGGCGCTGGAGAGCACCACCAGCAACAGGAACGCGAAGATCCCCGATTCGACCGCGAGGTCGCCCAGCACCGGCCAGTGGCCGAGCGAAGCCAGCTTGGTCCCCAGCACTCCCGCCAGCACGACGAGGCCGCCGTAGAGCAGCGAGAAGACGAAAAGCGAGCGGGTGATGATGGGCGCAGGCGCAGTGACGGGTCGATCCATCGCCTCCCTGTAACGGGCAAAGCGGCGTTGGACTAGGCTTCGGTGGAGAAAATGCGAGCCCCATCGCATCCTCCCTGTCGCGAAGCGATGGGGAGGTGGCAGGCGCACAGCGACTGACGGAGGGGCTTTCCGCCCCCCTCCACCACCGACTGCGTCGGCGGTCCCCCTCCCCATTGCTGCGCAACGGGGAGGATGCGGCAGGGTCATCGCTATCGTCTAGCCGCCGTGCTAGCCGCCTCGCCATGACCGAAGACGAAGACAATGCCCTCACCCGCCCCCAGCGCCGCCTGCTGCGCCGCCTCTACAACGGCCGCACCGAGCCTGTCGTCGCGGATGACAGGCCGTTCCTGACTTACAAGGAGGCCAGTCGCTACCTCCTGTCGCTGGACGCCGAAGCGCGCGAGGCAGCCTATCTGGAGATGAAGCGGCAGGCGGGGTAATCCCAACGTCGTCATTGCGAGCGTAGCGAAGCAATCCAGGGCAGCCTGACACCGCCCTGGATTGCTTCGCTACGCTCGCAATGACGAAAGAGGGTAGGCGGACGCGATACCCTGTCCGGTAAGCCATGGTTTCCTACAAGGGCGCCGCCGCGTACTATTCCCGTCGCCCGTCCCCCGGCCACAAGGTTACACCCGATGCCCCGCAAGGTGACACATCGCTGCCCCAAGGTGACACTTTTCACGCACAAGGTGACACCTTTGCCCTCTGGACTGTGTAAACCGTGTAAACCTGTCACCTGCGGGGCACCCGCCGCAAAACCCTCTAGCCCTGCGTCCCTCGCGCCTCTAGGGTCGGCGGCTGTTTCCCCCCTTCCTCTCCCGGAGCCAAGCGCCTCGATGCATGTCGCCTACAGCCTGATCGGCATCGTTCTCATCATGGCGGCAGCCTTCCTGCTCTCGACCGACCGCAAGGCGATCCGCCCGCGCGTCGTCTGCGCGGCCTTCGCGCTGCAGGCGGGCCTTGCCGCGCTGGTGCTCTACGTGCCGTTCGGCAACCGCATGCTGCGCGGTGCCGCCTCGGGCGTCGAGGGGCTGCTGAGCTACGCGCATGAAGGCGTGACCTTCCTGTTCGGCCCGCTCGCCTCGCCGGAAATCGGCGGCACCAGCTTCGCCATCGCGGCGCTGCCGGTGATCATCTTCTTCGCCTCGCTGATCTCGATCCTCTACTACCTGAAGATCATGCCGCTGGTGGTGCGCTGGCTGGGCGGTGCGCTGGAGAAGGTGACCGGGATCAGCAAGGTCGAAAGCCTTTGCGCGGCCTCCAACATCTTCGTGGGCCAGAGCGAGGCACCGCTGGTGATCCGCCCCTACCTCGCCTCGCTCAACCCCTCGCAGCTGTTCTGCGTGATGACGGTGGGTCTGGCAGGCGTGGCGGGCACGATCCTGGCCGCCTATGCCTCGATGGGCATCCGCATCGACTACCTCGTCGCCGCCGCCTTCATGTCGGCACCGGGCGGCATCTTCATGGCCAAGATGATCATGCCCGATCCGCGGCCCGGCGAGGCTTCGGACGCCGAGGTCCATGAGAGCACCCTGCCCCCCGCAGGCGCCGCCGCCGCCGCGATGAACCGCGCCGACGTCACGCACCTCCCCGGCGTCCACGTCGACGAGCCCGAAGCCGTCGAGCACGAGGAGGAAAAGCCCGCCAACATCATCATGGCCGCATCGCAGGGCGCGCAGACCGGCGTGAAGCTGGCGGTCGCGGTGGGCGCGATGGTTCTCGCATTCGTGGCGCTGATCGCGCTCGCCAACGGCTTCGTCGGCTGGGCGGCGGGGCTCTTCGGCTTCCAGGGGGTGACGTTCCAGTCGCTGCTGGGCTACATCTTCGCGCCGATCTTCTACCTGCTGGCGACCCCCGACTGGACCGAGGCGCTGCACGCAGGCGGCCTGTTCGGCACCAAGATCGTGCTCAACGAATTCGTCTCGTTCATCGAACTGGGCAAGGACGGCCTGCTTTCGCCCCGCACGGTAGCGGTGGTGACGTTCGCGCTGTGCGGCTTCGCCAACTTCTCCTCGATCGCGATCCAGATGGCCGTGACCGGCGGGCTTGCGCCCAACCAACGCCCGATCATCGCCAGGCTCGGCATCCGCGCGCTGGCAGCGGGCAGCCTGTCGAACCTGATGAGCGCGGCGCTGGCGGGGCTGTTCCTCACCGTCGCCTGAAGCATTTTCTAATCAGGTGGAAACACCTGATGACTCGGAAAATGCGATAAACAATTGACTTAGAGCGGTCCGTCCCGGCGATGTTGCCCCGGGGAAACTGGACACCGGCCTGAGGCTTGGGTCTTCTCTAGCCTTGAGAGGACCAGAGCATGACCGACCGATTCCGCGAGACTTACGGCCCCACCGCGCTGGTGACGGGCGCTTCCTCAGGGATCGGCCTCGCCTTCGCCGAGGAACTAGCCGACCGGGGCTTCCACCTCGTCCTCACCGCGCGCCGGACCGACCGGCTCGACGCGCTGGCGGAGCGGCTGGCGTCCTCGCACGGCACCCGGACCACCGTGCTCGGTGCGGACCTCGGTGACCCGGCGACTCCCGCGCGGATACTCGAGGCGACCGAGGGCACCGACATCGGCCTCGTCGTCAGCAATGCCGGCTTCAACATCAAGGGCTCGTTCGAGGCGCAGGACCCGGCCGCGATGGCGCGGATGCTCACCGTCAACTGCCACGCGCCGATGCAACTGGCCCACGGACTGATCCCCCGCCTCAAGGCACGGGCGAGCGGAGGTCTGATCTTCACCGCCTCGGTCGAGGGCCTGATCGGCTGCCCGTACTCGGCCGCATACTCCGCCACCAAGGCGCTGGTCGTGGCGCTGGGCGAGGCGCTCTGGGGAGAGATGCAGGGCACCGGCGTGGACGTGCTGACGCTCTGCCCGGGTGCTACCGAAACCGAGGCGACCGCCGGGATGGAGGGCATCGCCAACCTGCAAAGCCCGGCCGAAGTCGCGCGCCTAGCCCTCGACAACGTGCGCGAGGGACCGACCTTCGTGCCGCACGCGCATTACCGCACCATGTTCGATGCCCTGCGCGCCCGTCCCCGCCGCGAGGCACTGGCGGGCATGGCGGAAGGGATGCGCCAACGCCTCGGCTGAGCCGCCTCAGACGGAACGCCTGCGCATCAGTTCCGCGGCCGACAGCACGATCCCCGCGAGGATCAGCGCAATGCCGAGAAAGTGGTAGCCCTCCAGCCGCTCGCCCAGCAGCAGCGCGGAGAGCAGTGCGCCGAACAGCGGCATCAGCGTGATCGCCTGCCCCGCCCGCGCAGCGCCCAATTGCACTGTAGCGGCGTTGTAGATGAAGTAGGCCAGCACCGACGGGAAAATGCCGACGTAGAGGAAGGCCGCAAGCACCTTCGGGCTCCAGGCGACTGTAAGCCCCTGCGCCGCTTCCCAAGCTGCCAGCGGCGCCATGACGACCGCGCCGATCAGGAAGACCATGAGCAGGAAGCTCGCCGGCGCGATCGGCGGCCGCTTACGCAAGAGCACGGTGTAGAGCCCCCATACCACGACGCCGCACAGCACCAGCGCATCGCCGATGCCAAGCCGCAATGTCGCGAGCGCGGATACGTCCCCCCGGAACACGATGGCGACGACGCCGATGGTGGACAGTGCGACGCCCGCCTGGTGCAGCACCCCCGCCCGCGTTCCGAAGATCATGCGATCGAGCACCAGTACCAGAGCCGGAATCGACGCCTGCAGCAGCAGGGCATTGGCCGCGCTCGTATGATGAAGCCCGGAATAGACGAACGAATTGAAGCAGACGATGCCGAGGAATCCCAGCGCCGAGATCCAGCGCCATCCTGCGACTATCGCCGCGCGCTCCACCCAGGCCTGCCGCGCCGCGAACGGCAGCAGGATCAGCACCGCGATGAGCCAGCGCCCGAACGCGAGCGTGAACGGCGGAATGTCGTCCCGCACCGCGCGGCCGGTGATCGAATTGCCAGCCCAGAACAGCATCACAAGGCCGAGCAGCAGAAAGGCCCGGGTGTGAGAGGGAGACTTGGACACGGCTGCTCCATTCGTCGTCCCGGACTTGATCCGGGACCGGTGGCTATCTTTAGGCACAACCTCGCTGCCGGCGCCGCAAGATGGGCTGTTCACGGCCAGCGGTCCCGGATCAGGTCCGGGACGACGCCATTATGCCAGGGCCCTGTCGAGCATCTGCGCCAGACGCAGCCCCGCCCGCTCGATGCGTTCATCGACGATCGGAATCGTCTGTTCGATCGCGGCGTTGGTCCAGACGATCTTCTGCGGCTCCTTGACGTCGCCCCCCACGTGACAGGGCAGCTTGCCGCCGAAAGCCAGCGGATAGAGCACATCGCGGCTGATCTCGTAGCTCTCGCGGGTCCAGTCTTCCAGCGTGCCGGTCGCCAGCCGCGCCTTTTCGGCCGCGCTGTAGACGCGCACCAGCGGCGGGCGGGCGGAGGTGATCGCGCGCTCGGCCAGCGTCGTGTCCCAGATCGAGTGCAGGTTGCGGCCCGGCGCGTCGCCGTAATCGGCCTTCACCGCGTTGCCGCCCTGGTCCTCGTTCTCGCCGATATGCAGCGGCTGGTGAATGTCGCCGACGAAGTGGACGAGGAAGACCAGCGCTTCGAGCCGCAGCACCGGCGCCAGCTTGTGGTTGGCCAGCAGCTTCTCGTCGCGCTCGATCTGCGCGGTGGCGCACATGCCGTCGCGGCACAGTTGCTTGAGGTCGAAAGTCCCGCAGACCGGCTGGTCGTGGTAGTGCCAGGAATTCTGGTAGGCCCAGCGCCAACGCTCGCCCTTGATGCAGTCGGGCCAGGTCGCGGCGTCCTCGATCGTGCGCATCGAGCACTTGGGCGTGT
Organism: Novosphingobium sp. fls2-241-R2A-195; assembly: GCF_030209485.1. Taxonomy (NCBI): domain Bacteria; kingdom Pseudomonadati; phylum Pseudomonadota; class Alphaproteobacteria; order Sphingomonadales; family Sphingomonadaceae; genus Novosphingobium; species Novosphingobium sp. fls2-241-R2A-195. Next base: position 208,882 of record NZ_JARVRY010000027.1, on the reverse strand, counting down.
CCATCTCGCGCTCGTGGGCGAGCAGCTTGCGGATGGCGACGCGGGTGGCAGGGCGAACGTTGGCCATGGCGATGCCTGCCACGGTTCGGTGCCCCATCGCGCCCCAGGCGAAGGCCGGGCTGGATACGATCGTCGCAAGAGCGGCGAGGAGAAGGAGAACTTTGCGCATCATCAGGCCACCGGGTGCTCGTACTGTTCGATGACCCAGTCCTCCGCCTCGGCCGCGGCGATCCAGGCCTGCATCCATTCGTGCTCCCACACTGCCTGCATGTAGGCCTGCGCGAAACCGGGCACGCCGATGCCGTATGTCAGGAAGCGGCTGACGACGGGGGCGTAGAACACGTCCGCCGCGCCGAAGGTGCCGAACAGGAACGGACCGCCCTTGCCGAACCGCGCCCGCGCCTCCGCCCAGAGGGTGAGGATGCGCACGATGTCGGTGCGGGTCTCGTCCTCCAGCCCCGGCAGTTCGACGCGCGAGCGGATGTTCATCGGGCAATTGCGGCGCAGCGACAGATAGCCCGAGTGCATCTCCGCCACCATCGATCGCGCCATGGCGCGGGCGGCGTCCTGCTTGGGCCAGAAGCGATCGCGGCCAACCTTGTCCGCAAGGTAGTCGACGATGGCGAGCGAATCCCACACCACCGCCTCGCCATCCCACAGGATCGGCACTTTGCCGTGGCTGGGGGCAAGGTCGTCGGAGGACTTCTTGAAGGCTTCCCATTCCTCGCCGAACAGGGGGACGGTGATCTCGTCGAAATGCAGGCCGGACTGTTTGCAGGCAAGCCAGCCGCGCAGCGACCAGCTGGAATAGTTCTTGTTGCCGATGATGAGCTTCACGGGACGGCGTTCCTCGGGATGGCTGAACAAGCGGCCTAGTGGCTGGGGGGCGCTGTGTCGAGGTGAAGAAAAGGCCCACCCCCAGCCCTTCCCGCAAGCGGGAGGGGAGAAGATGCGCAAAGCCCTCCCGCATGCGGGAGGGCCGGGAGGGCCGGGAGGCTTGGCAGCTTTCCTGCCTAGCCGGACGGGGTGGGTATCAGCTCGCCCTCAGAACGCACGTGTGATCATGTAGAACAGCGCGCCTACAGCCGCGCTGGCCGGGATGGTCACGAACCATGCCACGATGACCCGGCTCGCCACCGACCAGCGCACAGCACTCGACCGCCGCGCCGCGCCGGTGCCGACGATGGAGCCGGTGATAGCGTGCGTGGTCGAGACCGGAATGCCCAGCGCCGACGCCCCGAACACCACGATGGAGCCCGCCGTGGAAGCACAGAACCCCGAGTGGTGATTGAGCTTGGTCAGCTTGGAACCCATCGTCTTGATGATCTTCCAGCCGCCCGAAAGCGTGCCCAGCGAAATCGCCAGGTAACACGACAGCACCACCCAGTGCGGCACATGGAAGCCCCCGGACATGTGCCCGGTCGAGTAGAGCAGCACGGCGATGATGCCCATCGTCTTCTGCGCATCGTTGCCGCCATGGCTGATCGAGTAGGCCGCGCTGGAGAGCAGGTGGAGGCTCTTGAAGATGCCGTTCGACTGGCGTGGGGACGTGCCCTTGAACAGCCAGCTGGTCAGCAGCATCAGCGCCATCGCGATGACGAACCCGAGCACCGGGGAGACGAAGATCGCCGCGATCGTCTTCACCGTGCCCGAGCTTTCGACCACCGCGAAGCCGCCGTGCGCCACGCCGGCGCCCAGCAACCCGCCGATCAGCGCGTGGCTGGAACTGGAAGGGATGCCCTTGATCCAGGTCAGGACGTTCCAGAACATCGCCCCCACCAAGGCACCGAACACCACGGCCGGGGTGACGGCATCGACGTTGATGATGCCCTTGCCCACCGTCTCGGCGACGTGGAGACCGACGAAGAAGTAGGCGAGGAAGTTGCCGGCGGCGGCGAACAGCACCGCGAAGACCGGCGAGAGCAGCCGCGTCGCCACCACCGTCGCGATGGCATTGGCGGCATCGTGCAGCCCGTTGAGGAAGTCGAACGCCAGCGCGAGCGCGACGAGGCCGATCAGCAGCGGCAGGGCAAGGCTGTGGTCCATGGTCGGGCCTTTACGAGTGGTCGATGACCAGCCCGTCGATCTCGTTCGCGAGGTCCTCGAAACGATCGACCACGCGCTCGAGGCGCTTGAACATCTCCTGCCGCACGAAGAAGTGCATCGGGTTGGTCAGGTCCGCCTTGAACAGGCGCTTGAGCCCGGCCGCGTGGATTTCATCGGCATGGCCTTCCATGCGCACGAGGCGCTCTGTCAGTTCGTGAAGGCGGTGGCCGTTATCGCCGATCTTGCGCAGCAGCGGGATCGCCTCGGCGGTCAGGCGTGCAGCATCGACGATGATCGCGGCCATGTCGATCATCTCGGGCTCGAACTCGCTCACCTCGTAGAGATCGCAGGCGTTCGCCGTCTGCTGCATCTCGTCGATGGCATCGTCCATCGTGTTGATGAGGCTGGTGATGGCCGAGCGGTCGAACGGCGTCAGGAAGCTGCGGCGCACCGTCTGCAGCACTTCGCGGGTGATGTCGTCGGCGTCGTGCTCGCGCTCGGCGATCTCACGGATGTGCTGGGCACGGCCCGGACCGCCCTGCGCGAGGCGGGCGAGCGCGTCGGCGCCGGCCACCAGCGTGGCGGCCTGCTTCTCGAACAGGTCGAAGAAGTTGCCCTGCTCGGGCAGCAGCTTCTGGAACCAGGCGAACATGGCATTGACCCCTGTCTTGCTTGCCACCGTGTCCACGGCTGCGCCCAGGAAGCGCGCGGGACTGGCGGCGGCGCGGAATTCACGTGCGCCGAAGGAACGTATGAGGGCGCGAAGGTCCTCTTCGTCGACCGCCCTAGCCGCTTCCTCCAGCGAGAACCAGCGCCGTTCGCGCTGGTGCTGCTCGTCCCATGTGGAAAGTTCGTCGGTGACCGCGAAGGGATAGACGTCGACGTCCGCCCAGACCGAAGCGCCCGAATTGCGCTGCTTGCGGTAACGGTAGGAGCCCAGCGGCACCGGACAGGTCGCGCCCAGCACGCCTGCTTCCTCTTCCGCTTCTTTCGAGGCGGCGGCGTGCGGTTGCAGGCCCTTCATCAGCCCGCCCTTGGGAATCACCCAGCGACGAGTGCTGCGCGAAGTGATGAGCAGTATCTGGATGGGCGCGTCGACGGCGGGACCGACGGTGCGGTAAGGAAGAACGGCAATCTGGCGCATATGGGCGAGATTCCTTTCATCCCTCGACGCGTGAAGCTGCGCCCCATAGGGGACGGCGCGCCGTCATGCAAATGTCACAAATGGAGACGCGGTCTCGATTGTGGACTCGAATGATGAAAGGATGATTTCCAAGGGCTTGGCAATTTACCGAAGGCCCTCCCGTCCGTCATTGCGAGCGAAGCGAAGCAACCCAGGGCGGCTTAGTTCTGCCCTGGGTTGCTTCGCTTCGCTCGCAATGACGAAAGCGTGAAATCAGAGTTCCGAATCGCCCAGCACGGCAGCGCGCAATTCCTCGATTCCGAGGCCCTTTTCGGAACTGGTGACGTGGACCACCGGGAACGCGGCGGGATGCTTGCGCGCCTCGGCGATGGTGGCGGCGTGGACCGCTTCCAGTTCGCTGGCCTTGATCTTGTCCGCCTTGGTCAGGACGAGGCGGTATCCCACCGCCGCCTGATCCAACATCTCCATCATGTCGAGATCAACCTGCTTCACGCCGTGGCGCGAATCGATCAGCACCAGCGTGCGCTTGAGTTCCACACGGCCACGCAGGTAGTCGCGCACCAGACGGCGCCAGGTCTCGACAACCTTGGGCGGCGCCTTGGCGAAGCCGTAGCCCGGCATGTCGACGAGACGGAACTTGAGCGGCTCGGCCACGTCGAAGAAGTTCAACTCCTGCGTGCGGCCCGGCGTCACCGAAGTACGCGCGATCGCCTTGCGGCCGACCAGTGCGTTCAGCAGCGAGGACTTGCCCACGTTCGACCGGCCCGCAAAGGCGATCTCCGGCGCATCGGGATCGGGCAGGAACTGCAGCGACGGTGCCGACTTCAGGAACGTCACCGGTCCCGAGAACAGCTTGCGCGCGCGCTCCGTCAGTTCTGCCATTTCTTCATTCACGCGATCATCACTCACTTTGTACGGGCCGCCGCGCGTGCCTTGTCGGCCGCGTCCTTCTCGGCTTGCGCCTTGAGCTGCGGATGGCGGCTGTAGAGGAACTTCTGCTGCGCGATGGTCAGGATGTTGGAGGTGATCCAGTAGACCAGCAGGCCCGAGGCGAAAGGCGCCATCACGAACATCATGAACCACGGCATCAGCTTGAACACCTGCTGCTGTGCCGGGTCCATCTGGGCCGGGTTGAGCTGGAACTGCAGGTACATCGTCGCGCCGAGCAGCAGGGCGAGCAGGCCGATCGCCAGGAAGCTGGGCGGATCGAACGGCAGCAGGCCGAACAGGTTCAGGATGTGCAGCGGATCGGGCGCGGACAAGTCCTTGATCCACAGCACGAAGGGCTGGTGGCGCATCTCGATGGCGAGGATCAGCGTCTTGTAGAGCGCGAAGAACACCGGGATCTGCAGGAACATCGGCAGACAGCCTGCGAGGGGATTGACCTTCTCCTGCTTGTAGAGGGCCATGATCTCCTGCTGCTGCTTCTGCTTGTCGTCCTTGTAGCGCTCCTGGATCGCCTTCATCTTCGGCTGGATCGCGCGCATCGCCGCCATCGAGGCGAACTGGCGCTGGGCGACCGGGAACATCATGCCGCGCACGATGAGGGTCAGCAGGATGATGGCGACGCCGAAGTTGCCGACAAGGCTGAACAGCTTGGTGAGCAGCCAGAAGATCGGCTTCTCGAACCAGCGGAACCAGCCCCAGTCTATCGCGAGGCCGAAGTTGGCGATGCCCTGCGCCTCGTAGGCGTCGAGCACCTTGTGCTCCTTGGCGCCCGCGAAGATCTTGGTCGTCACGCTCTGGCGCGTGCGCGGCTGGATCACGGCCTGATCGTATACCACGTCGGCGCGGAAGATCTGGTTGCCGAGCGAACGGAACGTGCTCTCCGCCTTCGCGCCCGCGGGAATGAGGGCCGACATCCAGTAGATGTCGGTGAAGCCGATCCAGTCGGTGCGGCCCGCTTCGTTGACGGTGCCGGCTTCGGCCACGTCCTTGTAGTTGGTGCCGAAGGTCACCGAACCGTCGAAGGCGCCGATCGGCCCCGAATGGACGTTCCAGGTATCGAGGCTTGCAGTCTTCTCGGTACGGTTGACGAGCGCGAAGGGCTTGACCGAAACCGCGCCGCCGCCCGCGTTCTCGACGGTCTGCTGCGCGGTGATCATGTAGTTCTGGTCGATCGAGTACGTGATCGCGAAGCGCTGGCCGGTGGGGTTCGCCCAGGTCAGGGTCACCGGGGTGGTCGGGGTCAGCGTGGCGTTCGCGGGCGCGGTCCAGACGGTCGAGGCGGTCGGCGCGGCGACGCCGCCCTCACCCAGCCAGCCGACTTGCGCGAATTGCTGCGCGGGGGTGCCCGCGGGCGAGAAGATTCGGACCGGGCCGGAATTCTTCTCGACCGTCTCGCGGTGGCGATTGATCACGAGGTCGTCGACGATCGCACCGGTCAGGTTGATCGAGCCCGAGAGGCCGGGCGCGGAAATCTTCACGCGGCCCGGAGCAGCCAGCTCGGTCTTGAGGTCGGTGGCTTCCAGCGTACGGTCGGCGGCGTCCATCAGGCCGCCTTCGCGCGTCGGCTTGGTGGGGCTGGAGGCGTTCTTGGCGCCGCCGGACTCGACGATCTGCGTCGGGGTCTTGGCCTGCGGATAGAAATAGCCGACCCCGGCCTCCCAGCCGAAGAGCACGAGCGCGGTCAGCACGACCGCGAGGATGATGTTACGCTGGTTTTCCACGAAAGCCTGTTTCCTGCCCGTATCTTCGTCTCGGCGGCGGCCATGTGGGGCCGCCGGCATCACTTCGCCAGTATCTAAGGTTCAGTCCGGCACGGGATCGTGCCCGTGCCCACCCCAAGGATTGCAGCGCAATAGACGCCACAGCGCCAGCAATCCACCCTTGATCGCACCATGCTTGCGAACCGCAATAATCGCATACTGCGAACAGGAGGGGGAGTAGCGGCAGGTGGGCGGCATGATCGCCGAAGGACCGAGTTGCCACAATCGCGCGACCCCGATGATCGCCAGCCCCGGAAGCGAGACGAGGAAGGCGAGAACCTTGGTCATTTGCGAGGGCCACGCCTGCGATTCGGCTGGCGGGGCGCATCACCCTTCCCGTCCCGCGCCCGCCCCAGAGCGGCGACGAGTTCGCCGCGCAGCTTGTCGAAGTCGCGCTCGACCCCGCCTTCACGGCCGATCAGCACATGGTCGGTGTCGGCAAGGCCATGCTCGGGCAGCAATTCGCGAAGCAGCGCGCGGAAACGCCGTTTCATGCGGTTGCGCACGACGGCATTGCCGATCTTCTTGGTCACCGTGATCCCGGCGCGCCGCCCCAGCCCGTCATTGCGGTTGGCCAGCAGTACGAAACCGGGGCGCGCGACTCGCAGGCCGCGATTGGCAGCGAGAAAGTCCGAACGACGGCTCAGGACCGTGTAGGCGTCAGCCTGCTTCATGACAGCTCGAACGTCGGGACATGGCGATTCGCGCCAAAGCAAAACGGCGCCAGCCCATGCCCTCGCGCAAGGCGAGAGCGTGGGCTGGCGCCGCTTATGGCAGGAGCTTTGCGCCCCTGCCGATCCCGGCGGATTAGGCCGAGAGCTTGGCGCGGCCGCGAGCGCGACGCGCGCGCAGAACCTTGCGGCCACCGACGGTCGCGGTGCGGGCACGGAAGCCGTGACGACGGGCGCGAACAAGGTTGCTCGGCTGGAAAGTGCGCTTCATGTCAGTCCTCGAAAATCTAACAAAAAGGGCCGCCCAAACCGGACGACCATGGAAATCGTTGGCCGCCGTTACTGGAACGACGGGATTGAGTCAACAACAGCCGCAAGCTGGAGGAACTGAAAACGCGGACTGACGTCCACTTTCACCTCGTCGAGTTGCACCCATGCACTCATCTCCCCCGCGTCGAGCCAGCGCGCCGAAGCGAAGGGCACGGAATTGGTCATGGCATAGAACGCCTGCGCCTCGGCCGCATTCATGCCCATGGCGCGGTAGTAGTCGATGTAGCGACGATTCTCGGGCGCATTGGCGGCATAGTCCGAGGGCTCGAGCCCGGTGTCGTCCTGCCAGGAATGCACCGCGAACTCGGAGCCCGGATCGGCGTAGCGCCGTGCGCCCGCCAGGAACAGTTCTACCCCGCCCGAACGCACCGACCCTCCCGCCGGAACATGGGTGACGATGCCGCTGCGGCGAATCATCTGGCCGACCTGCAGGTTGGCGAGGTCGTCCTCGGTGCCGGGGCAGTCGATCATCTCGATCGTGGCAATTCCGGGATGGTCGCGCAGCATCGCGGTGAACTGCCCGGGCGTGCGCGCATCGGTGACATCGACCAGCGCCGCCCGGCCCTCGTCCAGCACGCGGAACGGACCATAAGCCGGGCCTTGCGGAATCGCAGGCGCTTCGATCGCGGTAGTGAAGAGGGTGCGCTCGCCCCCGGTAACGACGGAATCGGTGACCTCGTCGACAGCCTCGTACTCGATCACCTGCGCCGACAGGGGGGACACGGCGAAAAGGGCGACCAGAGCAAGACTTGCGGAAAGCGAGCGCATCACAAGTCTATGCCGGGAACACCCTTACCCTCTTCCTCACGGGTCCGGTTAAAGTGCTGTAAGGTATATTTTTGAACATGGCGCCGCCGCGAGCGGGCCTTACTAGACGAGGTCTTCTTCGCAATTCTTGCAGAAAGGCCCTTCCCTTGGTCGCCATCGTCTCGACCGTCGCGTACCTCGGGCTCGAGGCGCGTGCCGTCGAGGTCCAGTGCCAGATCGCACCGGGAATGCCCGGCTTCACGCTGGTCGGCCTGCCCGACAAAGCCGTGCGCGAAAGCACCCAGCGGGTGAGCGCGGCGCTCACCGCGATGGGGTTGGCGCTGCCGCCCAAGCGGATCATCGTCAACCTCTCCCCCGCCGACCTGCCCAAGGAAGGCTCCCACTTCGACCTGCCGGTAGCGCTGGCGCTGCTGGCGGCGATGGGCGTGGTCGATGCCGAGCAACTGGGTGATTTCGTGGCCGTGGGCGAACTCGCGCTCGATGGCCGGGTGATCCCCTCTCCCGGCGTATTGCTGGCGGCGATCCACGCCAGCGAGCACGAGAAGGGTCTGATCTGCCCTGCCCCGCAAGGCTCGGAAGCGCGCTGGGCGAGCGGGGTGCCAGTGGTCGCGGCGCCCAACCTCATCAGCCTGCTCAACCACTTGCGCGGCATCCAGGTGCTGCAGACGCCACCGCTGGGCGAGGTCGAAACGCGGGCAGGCGGCCCCGATCTCCGGCAGGTCAAGGGACAGGAAACCGCCCGCCGCGCACTAGAGATCGCGGCTGCGGGCGCGCACAACCTGTTGATGGTCGGGCCACCCGGCGCGGGCAAGTCGCTGCTCGCATCGTGCCTGCCCGGCGTCTTGCCCGAACTCACCCCGGCCGAAGCGCTGGAGGTATCGATGGTCGCCTCGGTCGCGGGCACGCTGGAAGGCGGACGGATCAGCCGTGCCCGGCCGTTTCGCGCGCCGCATCACTCCGCCTCGATCGCCGCTCTGACCGGTGGCGGGATCAAGGTGCGGCCGGGTGAAGTTTCGATGGCGCACCTCGGCGTCCTGTTCCTCGACGAACTGCCCGAATTCCAGCGGCAGGCCCTCGATTCGCTGCGCCAGCCGCTGGAATGCGGCGAAGTCACCGTCGCCCGCGCCAATGCCCATCTCACGTATCCCGCACGAGTCCAGTTGATCGCGGCGATGAACCCATGCCGGTGCGGCTACATGGGCGACCCCGCCCTTGCCTGCAGCCGCGCGCCGCGCTGCGGGGCGGATTACCAGAGCAAGGTTTCCGGGCCGCTGCTCGACCGGATCGATCTTCACGTCGAGGTAGATCCCGTCCGCGCCGTCGATCTCGCCCTCCCGCCACCAAGCGAAGGCAGCGTGCAGGTCGCCGCCCGGGTGGCTCAGGCACGCGAAATTCAGGCGGAGCGACTGAACGCCACCAAGGCGCGAACCAATGCCGAACTCGACGGCGACCTGCTGGAAGCCCACGCCACCCCGGACGAGGCCGGACGCCGCCTGCTGATGCAGGCCGCCGAAGCGATGCGCCTCTCCGCGCGCGGCTACACCCGCATCCTGCGCACCAGCCGCACGATCGCCGATCTGGCGGGGGCGGGTCAGGTCACGCGCATCCATGTCGCCGAGGCGCTGAGCTATCGCCGCCGTGCTCCGGTGGGATGAGAGCCCGCGCAAGGTGACAGGGTTTACACGGTTGACACGGTCCAGAGAGAAAAGGTGTCACCTTAGGGCCGGAAAGTGTCACCTTAGAGCCGCAAGGTGACACATTTTGCGTGCGATGTGTCACCTTGCGCGAGTGAGGTGTCACCTTGCGGTGTAACCTTGTGGTGGGAGTTGAGCGACGGACGGTCATGAGCGCAGTGTATCGGAGTGCCCGTTGTGTAGGAAAGCCGACCTTCGGCAAGCGCCCCATAGCCGACATAGATTTGTGCGGTTAAACACTAGGCATGAGCCTCAACGCTATCGAGATAGAGCAATGTCGCGCCCAGATTGGCGCAACGGCAAGAGCAATGCTTTCGGGAGAATGCTCATATATCGTAGGTGCTCGGGCTATCTGTGGTTTGTTTCAGAGCGCCCGGGTCGATGGATTTGCTGAGCCGTTTCTGAGATTTGTCGTGATAAACAGCGAAACCGACGCCGTGCCGGTTGGCACTGCCATCACTCGGTGGCACCCCGACGCCAAATTAAAGCATCAAGCGGACTGGGACGAGGCAGAAAGCTATGCGAAGGCTGTCGGTGAGAAGGCCTGCCATGACGTGGTATTATGGGTAGACCTGCACCCGACGTACGGCAGCTAGCTACTCTATCACGCTGGAATCCGGATGAACCGTAAGCTCCCCATAGCAGACGGTAGCTCGGATGGATAAGGTGGGCTTCACACTGAAAAAGATGCCACCCGATGCGCTTGCCGATCCGAAACTATCTTGAGACGTCACTCACGATTTTTATCGAACCAATCTGCGACCAATATGAAGTCCCTCCCGGTGGGGAAGCCGTTGTCACCCTTGACGATGGACACCCTCATTCCATCGATGTGCACCCAGACAATTGGGTGTCGATATGGAACGAGGGAGATAGCTGGCCGATTGTTGAAATATTCGACAAGCACCAATTTTCGGTTCCGCCAAAGGCTTCGTAAACGCAACGTTGAACGGCAGAAATCCACCCAAATCCGTCATTCAAACACCATCGTCATCCCAGCGAAAGCTGGGACCGCTATGACCATGATGTGCACTCTCGGCAGAGCTGCGGCAGCTTTTTCCCAATCTAGCCGAGAGGTCGCGACAGGACGAGAGCGGTCCCGGCCTTCGCCGGGATGACGGTCTGATTTTTGCAATGGCAGTTCGCCGCCCCTACTCCCGCACATCCAGTTGCCGCAGGACTTCGGCCACTACCTTGGGCGAACTCGAAAAGTCGAGGTGACTGCAGCGGATCGCCACCGCACGATCGCGCTCGTGCGGCCAGCCGGCGGCGGCGCGGGGCTGGATGATGCCGTCGCGCGGGCTCCACAGCGCGATCGTCGGCACGGCGGGCTTCTCCGAGAAATCGCAGTCGATCGGCGGGCTGTCCACCGAGTGGCCGGTCACCACCTGATAGGCCTTCCACGCATTGTTGGCCCGCGGATCGCCCGAAAAGGGCGTGCCCATGGTAATGACCTTGGCCACCAGATGCGGCTCGCGCCGGGCGATCTCGCGCGCGAAGAGGCCGCCGAGCGACCAGCCGACCAATGCGACCGGGTGCCAGTTCTCCCGCGCGATGATCGCCACCCGGCGCATGAGGTAGGAGAAATTGCGCTCGTTCGGCCCGAGGTTGAGGCCCAGGCCCCACTGGTGGACATGGTGCCCCGCGGCGGAGAGCGCGTCGGCCATCGGCTTCATCCGCTTGGGATGCGCGCCGAAGCCGGGCAGCAGCATGACCGGCATCGGGCTGACCGCAGGCTGCACCCGCTGCCCCGTGAACCGCACCTTGTGGCCGCCCCGATAGAGCGAGCGCAGTTCCGCCCACAGCAGCTCGAGCGGCGGCTTGCCGACCCCCTCGGGGTGCTGCTCGCGCGCGAAGGCGGCGCGCCGCGCGATCGCGGCGCGCAGGGATCCTGCGAAGCGTTCCTGTTCCTCGTTCAGCGGATCCATCGCTCTCTTCGCGTTACCCCATCATGTCTTGCAGTCGCCGAGGCGAGTGGTGGTCAGGTGCATCGTCATCTTCATTGAACCCGTGGGCGCAGGTCCGCCGGTGGTATCCATGTCGACCGTGACATCTGAACCATCGCGCCTGACCGTGCCATTAAGCGTCATCGTCGATTTGCCATCACCGGCGGACTGGCAATCCATCTGGGCATCGAGCCTGCCGCCATCAACGTCGAACTTCGAATAGGAGCACTCGTTCCCCTTGCCCACACCCCTGAACATGTCGCGATAGCCTTTTTCGGCGTCCGCCCTGGTCAGGCAGATGGTGCTTTCCTGCTTGGCCGCCATCATCGACTTCATCTGTTCGGCGGCTTCCTTCGGCATGCCCGGCACTTCAAGACGGGTGATCTCCACCGTCTGCCGATACTGGCCCGGCTGCGGAGTATCGAGCTTGGCCGCCTCGTGCTTCACCTCCTCCGCCGACTTCGGTGCACCGCCGCTCCCGGCCTGCTCGCCGTCGTCCTTCGATCCGCAGCCGCCCAGAACCAGCGCGCCCGTCATCATGCTCAGCGCCGCGATCATGATCCTGCCCTTCATGGCTTTCTCCTCTCCCTGAGATGGACCGAGGGCTATCACCGCCCTGCCCCAACGCCAACGCCCTGTTGCCGCGGGAACGGATATACCCCATATGTTCCGCCATGGCAGAGATCATCATCCGGCGCGGCCTCGAAGAACCCGATACTTCGGAGAACTTCGTCCCCCACAAACCGCAGCGGCCCGAGAAATCGATGCCGGGCAAGCCGTTCAAGATCGTCTCCGACTATGCCCCGGCGGGCGACCAGCCGACCGCCATCGCCGAACTCGTCGCCAGCGCGGCCGACGGCGAGAAGACGCAGGTGCTGCTGGGCGTCACCGGCTCGGGCAAGACCTTCACGATGGCCAAGGTGATCGAGGAACTGCAGCGTCCCGCGCTGATCCTGGCGCCGAACAAGATCCTGGCCGCGCAGCTCTACGGCGAGTTCAAGGACTTCTTCCCGGACAACGCGGTCGAATATTTCGTATCCTACTATGACTACTATCAGCCCGAGGCCTACGTGCCCCGGTCGGACACCTACATCGAGAAGGAAAGCTCGGTGAACGAGGCGATCGACCGGATGCGCCACTCGGCCACCCGCGCGCTGCTGGAGCGCGACGACGTCATCATCGTCGCCTCGGTGTCGTGCCTCTACGGCATCGGTTCGGTCGAGACCTATTCGGCGATGATCTTCGACCTCGTCACCGGCAAGGCGCAGGACCAGACCGAGATCATCCGCAAGCTCGTCGCCCTGCAGTACAAGCGCAACGACGTGGCGTTTGCGCGCGGCAACTTCCGTGTGCGCGGCGACAATCTGGAACTGTTCCCCAGCCATCTGGAAGACGTGGCCTGGCGCATCAGCTTCTTCGGCGACGAGATCGAGGAGATCGCCGAATTCGATCCCCTCACCGGCAAGAAGGGCGCGGTGCTGGAAAAGGTGCGCGTCTATGCGAACTCGCACTACGTCACGCCCGGGCCGACGATGCGGCAGGCGAGCGAGGCGATCCGGTTCGAGCTGACCGAGCGGCTCAAGGAACTGGAGGCCGAGGGCAAGCTGCTGGAAGCCCAGCGGCTTGAACAGCGCACCAACTTCGACCTGGAGATGATCGCCGCCACGGGTTCGTGCAACGGCATCGAAAACTACAGCCGCTTCCTGACCGGGCGCATCCCGGGCGAGCCGCCGCCGACCCTGTTCGAATACCTGCCCGACAACGCCCTGCTGTTCGTCGACGAAAGCCACCAGACGGTGCCGCAGATCGGCGCCATGTCCAAGGGCGACCATCGCCGCAAGATCACGCTGGCCGAATACGGCTTCCGCCTGCCGAGCTGCATCGACAACCGCCCCTTGCGCTTCAACGAATGGGACGCGATGCGCCCGCAGACCTTCGCGGTTTCCGCCACCCCCGGCCACTGGGAGATGGACCAGACCGGAGGCGTCTTCGCCGAGCAGGTCATCCGCCCCACCGGCCTGATCGACCCGCCGGTGGAAATCCGCCCGGTCGAGGATCAGGTGCAGGACTGCATCGCCCAGTGCAAGGACGTGGCGGCCAAGGGCTACCGCACCCTCGTCACCACCCTCACCAAGCGCATGGCCGAGGACCTGACCGAGTTCATGCACGAGCAGGGCGTGCGGGTGCGCTACATGCACTCCGACGTCGAGACGCTGGAGCGCATCGAACTGATCCGGGACCTGCGCATGGGCGTCTACGACGTGCTGATCGGCATCAACCTGCTGCGCGAGGGCCTCGACATTCCCGAATGCGGCCTCGTCTGCATCCTCGACGCGGACAAGGAAGGGTTTCTGCGCAGCGAGACCTCGCTGATCCAGACCATCGGCCGCGCCGCGCGCAACGTGGACGGGCGGGTGATCCTCTATGCGGACCGGATAACCGGTTCGATGGAACGCGCGATCGCGGAAACCGACCGCCGCCGCGCCCGGCAGGAGCAGTTCAACCTCGAAAACGGCATCACCCCGCAAACGATCAAGCGCCGCATCGCCGACATCGTGGCGGATACCGCCAGCCGCGACGGCGTCATCGTGGACCTTGAGGACGACAGCACCAACAACCTCGTCGGCCACAACCTGCGCGCCTACATCGAAGACCTCGAAAAGCGCATGCGGGCGGCGGCAGCGGACCTGGAGTTCGAAGAGGCTGGGCGCTTGCGCGACGAGATCAGGCGGTTGGAGCAAAGCGAGCTTGGTTTGCCGGAGGCAGAGCACAAGGCGCCAAGGGTCGGGCGCTCGAACGAGGGCAAGCCGGGGACACGCAAGATGCGGTATGGTAAGACGCAGCGGAAGTTCGGAAAGTAGCTGCTGCGTCGAAGCGCAAACACCTCATACATTCTCCGGCATCCCCGCGCAGGCGTGGATCCATCTGACATGGGCGCGATCGGCGCCTTCAGGAGATGAGTGCCCGCTTTCGCAGGAATGACGAAGCGCGGTCCGTGCCACTGCGATAGCGTTTCAGGGATTACAAATGGATCGCGATTCAAAGCCTATCTAACCTCGCATTATCACGCCGCAAGCGCGGTAATGAGGTTCCGATGATCGTCACTTTCGCCAACACCAGCACGCAGACCGAGCGCATCTGGAATGGCCTGCGAAGCAGGAATCTGCCTGCAGATATTCAGGCCCGTGCGCTCCGAAAACTCCGGCTCCTGAACCGCGCGAGATCTTTCGACGATCTGCGCAATCCACCCGGCAATCGGCTGCATCCGCTTGAACACGACCGCGCCGGGCAACATGCCATTTGGATTAATGATCAATGGCGTATATGTTTCGTCTTCAAGGATGGAAACGCATACGATGTCGAAATCGTCGACTACCACGATTGATCCGGACTGGCTCCCCAATCCCCATGCCGGCGAAATGCTGGCTCTGGAGTTCATGGAACCGCTGGGCCTGACCGCAGAGGCGCTCGCTACGTCGCTCGGCATTGCCGCCTCGCACCTTCATGCCGTGCTGGATGGCACCCTGCGAATGGACGCCGACCTGGACCTGCGCCTTGCCCGCTACTTTTGCATGTCCGAAGGCTTCTTCCTCGGGCTTCAGGTTGATTACGAATTGCGGGAAGCCAAGCGTGCGCTGCATGGTGACCTCGCCCGGATCACCCCCCGCGCCGCCTGACCGCGCACACTCACACCGCCACCCCCTGCGCTTTCGCGAAGGCCGCCAGCTTCGCCTGATAGCCCGCCTTGCGCTCCGGCGTGATCCACGCCGTGTCGAAGGCATTACGCGAAATCCGCACCAGTTCCGCTTTCGTCAGCTTCGATCGCACCTGCGCCTCGGCCATAGCCTGAGTGATGTAGTTGCTGCCCATGTAGGCCGGATCGTCCGAGTTGATCGAGACCTTCAGCCCCTGATCGAGCATCCCGCGCACCACCTCCACCGGCTGCCCGTCCACCACGACCTTGCCCGAGAACGAAGGGCAGACGGTGAAGGCCATGTCCTTCGCCTTGGCGATGGCGATCAGTTCCGGCGACTGCAGGATGTTGCCGCCATGGTCGATGCGATCGACGGCGATGTCCACCAGCGCCTCGCGCAAGTGTTCCAGCGTGTCCTTCTGATTGACGTCGCAGTGGGCCGTCACCTTCAGCCCGGCCGCACGGGCCTTGGCGAAGTGGGCGGCGAACTTGGACGGCGGGTTGTCCTTCTCGTCCGAATCGAGGCCGACGCCGACCAGCTTGTCCTTGTAGGGCAGCGCCGCATCGAGCGCGGCCATCGCGTTGTCCGCCGTCAGATCGCGCATGAAGCACAGGATCAACTGTGAGCCGATGCCCAGCTTCGCCTCGGCATCGGCGCGGGCGCGGGTGATGCCGCCGATTACCGCCGCGATCGGCACGCCCCGGTCGATGTGCTGCTGGGGGTCGAAGAACATCTCGGCATAGAGCACGTTCTGCGAATGCGCCTTGGCGAGATAGGCGTAGCACAGATCGTAGAAATCCTGCTCGGTGAGCAGCACGTTCATGCCCTCGTAGTAGACCTTCAGGAACGTGGGCAGATCGTGGAACACGTAGCTGCGCTTCATCGCCGCGACGTCGGCATAAGGCAGCGTCACGCCGTTGCGCTTGGCAAGGGCGAACTTCATCTCGGCTTCCAGCGTGCCTTCGAGGTGCACGTGGTACTCGGCCTTGGGCATGGCGGCGATAAAGGCGGCCATGCCGGTGGGCATGTCGTCCGGCGCGGCGAGGGCACGCATCGGCAGCAGCGGCATGGCGGCAGCGCACAGCGCACCGCCGATGAGGGAACGTCGATCCAGATGCATGTTGATGGCCCACCCCTGAGTTAACGAGGCGGATCATCGGGGCGGGCGCGGGGCTTGTCCAACCGAGAAAACCGGGCGCGGCGTTGCAGAAAACGGCGAGGCCGAGGGACGCCATCGCGGTGTCGAAATCGACCTGCCGCGTTCCCCTTCATCGTCATTCCCGCGAAGGCGGGAACCCATCTCCTGACGGTGCCTGCATCACTGGAATCAGTTGGATCCCCGCCTTCGCGGGGATGACGGGATTGAGTCAGGGCTGCCGGCGATGCACTCTAATACCTCAGCTCCAGGTCGCTTCGGGCGGCAGACTCATAAGGATCGCGTCGATATTGCCGCCGGTCTTCAGGCCGAACAGCGTGCCCCGGTCATAGACGAGGTTGAATTCGGCATAGCGCCCGCGCCATTCCAGCTGCTGCGCCTTGTCGGCGGGGGTGAATTCCATGCCCATGCGGCGTCGCACCAGCCGGGGGAATACGGCAAGAAACGCTTCGCCCACCGCCTTGGTGAAAGCGAAGTTCGCCTCCCACGCGGCTTCGTCGCCGCATTCGAGGTGGTCGTAGAAGATGCCGCCGACGCCGCGATGGACCTTGCGGTGGGGGATGTAGAAATACTCGTCCGCCCAAGCCCTGAAGCGGTCGTAATAATCCGCGCCATGGGCATCGCAGGCGGCCTTGAATTCCGCATGGAACTCGGCCGTGTCCTCCTCATAGGGCAATGGCGGGTTGAGATCGGCGCCGCCGCCGAACCACGCCTTGGTCGTCGTCAGGAAGCGCGTGTTCATGTGAACCGCCGGGACATGCGGGTTCGCCATGTGCGCGACGAGGCTGATGCCGGTGGCGGTGAAGCCGTTGTTCTCGGCCGAGGCCCCGTTGATGGTCGCGGCGAAGTCCTTGGCCAATCCGCCCGAGACGGTCGAGATGTTGACGCCGACCTTCTCGAACACACGCCCTTTCATGAGCCCGCGTGTGCCGCCTCCGGTTTCGCCGCCCTGTTTGTCTTCGGCACCCTCCACGGCGGCGCGCTGCCAGGGCGTGTAGCCGAACACCGCATCGGAGCCCGCCTCGCGCTCGATCGCCTCGAATTCAGCGCAAATGCGATCGCGCAAGGTGCGGAACCAGTCGCTGGCGCGCGTCGTGTAGGGGGTCCAGTCCGTCATCCGTGTCCTCATGGCAGGTTGCCGCAACGTGGCACCCTTCGCTTCGCACGGCGCTTGCCAAATCGGACAAGCTGCGGCAAGGAAAAGCCATGGTTCCCTTTTCGTTCTGCGGTCAGGAGATGGTTCTGGTGGACGGCTCCATGCGGGGTGCCTGCGCGCTCTACTGGCCGCGCGAACAGGCGCTGCTGGTCGCAGACCTCCATCTGGAGAAGGCCAGCTTCTTCGCCCGCACCGGCCAGATGCTGCCCCCCTACGACAGCCGCGAGACGCTGGAACGGCTTGCCTCGGCAGTGCGGACCACGGGCGCGCGGCGGGTCTTCGCACTGGGGGACAATTTCCACGACAGCGCCGGACCGGACCGGCTGGAGCCGCACGCCGCCGGGATGCTCGCCGCGCTGACCCGCGCGCTCGACTGGGTGTGGATCACCGGCAATCACGACCCGCATCTGGGCGCCGAGGCAGGTGGCACCCGAGTCGAGGAACTGATGCTGGCAGGCCTTGCCCTGCGCCACCAGGCTTTGCCGGGCACATGCGAAGCGGAAGTCTCGGGCCACTTCCATCCGCGCCTGATGATCGAGGCGCGCGGACGGCGGATTGCGCGCCCTTGTGCGGTGCGCAGCGAGAAACGGCTGATCCTGCCGGCCTTTGGAGCGTTGACCGGCGGTATGAATGCGGCCGATCCGGCGATCCTGTCCGCGCTTCAGCCGGCCGATGCGATCGAGGCGCTGGTGCCTGCTCGCGGACAGTTGATACGCTATCCGCTCTGGCGCAAAGCGGCCTGAATACCTATATGGCGCGCAAGGCCGGTTTTCCGGTCGGGGCGTTCCATCTGCAATCTCGTGAAATCGCGCTTTGCGCGCGAGGACGAATCGCATTAATGACCGCCGAATCCAGCCACGTCGACTGTAACGACTCAGGAGAACGCATATAGCACCCCCACCCCGGCGCATGATGACGCCACCGGTCAAGAGTGGACCGCGCTACAATAACATGATCCAGTCGGACAAGGTCCGCGTCATCGACCATGAGGGCGAGAACCTGGGCGTCATGTACACGCGCCAGGCGATCGAGCAGGCAGCTGAGGTCGGTCTCGACCTCGTTGAGGTCTCCCCGAACGCCGATCCGCCGGTGTGCAAGTTCCTCGACGTGGGCAAGTACCGTTACGAGGCGCAGAAGAAGGCAAACGCCGCTCGAAAGACGCAGAAGACGCAGGAGATCAAAGAGATCAAGATGCGTCCGAACATCGACGACCATGACTACGACACGAAGATGCGCAATGTCGTGCGCTTCATCGAGGACGGCGACAAGGTCAAGGTGACGCTACGCTTCCGTGGTCGCGAGCTTTCGCACCAGCAGCTTGGCATGGACCTCCTGCGCCGTGTGCAGCAGGATGTGGAAGAGATCGCCAAGATCGAAGCCTATCCGCGCATGGAAGGCCGCCAGATGCTGATGGTGCTGTCGCCGAAGTAAGCGATAGCTGTCGGTTTCGACGCAAACGAGGGGCGTGGCCGATGGCCGCGCCCTTTGTCGTTTGAGGATGGGGCTTCGAGACGGCAGAGCGCCATGATCATACCTCCAATCGTCATTGCGAGCGAAGCGAAGCAATCCAGGGCGGTTTATGCTGCCCTGGATTGCTTCGCTTCGCTCGCAATGACGAAGGGTGGCTTAATCCGATACCATCTCAACCCCGCTCAGGCTGAGCTTGTCAAAGCCCCGTGAGCGAAAAGCCGCCGCTCAGCCCTTCCACTCGCGGCGTTCTTCCGCCGCGCGCAGGACTTCGTAGGCAAGTTGGTACGTCTGGAACGCCTTCGCCGCCTCGGCATCATTGGGCTTCACGTCCGGGTGGACTTCCTTGGCCCTGGTGCGCCACGCCTTGCGCACCGCATCGAAGTCCGCGTCGGGATCGAGGCCCAGCGCTTCCAGCGCCCGCAGTTCATCCCGGCTGCGCGACCCATCGCCCGAGCCGCCCCAGCCGTAATGCTGCGCTTCCTTGTAGCCGGAGGTCTCGGCCTGCTCGCTCGCTTCGCGCGCGGCGGCTTCCTCGGCGTCCAGCCCGGCGAAGTAGTCCCAGCCCGAGTTGTATTCCGCCGCGTGCTTCTGGCAGAACATCCAGCGATCGGGGCTGTTGGGGCTCTTGGGAGCGGGGCACTCGCCGCGATCGTTGCAGCCGTGGCGATCGCACAGGCGTACTTCCACGGCCTCGCGCGCGCTGCCATAGCCGCGCCAGCGCGGAAAACCCCAGTCTGCGGATCGGCGTGCGCGGCTCATCAGATCGGCGATACGCTGCGACTCGACGGGGACGCAACCCCCGTCTGACGCAAAAATATCAATCCAGCGCGCTGGGCACGCCCGCGCGCTGGAAACGGCATCAATCGATGGTGACGGTCACCGCGCGGCGGTTCTGCGCCCACGAAGCCTCGTCCGAACCGAGCGCGATCGGGCGCTCCTTGCCGTAGCTGACGGTGGTGATGCGCGAGGGGTCGATGCCCAGGCTCGCCAGATAGTTCTTGGCGGCGTTGGCGCGGCGTTCACCCAGCGCGATGTTGTATTCGCGGGTGCCGCGCTCGTCACAGTGGCCCTCGATCGTGGCGCGCTTGTTGGGGTACTGCTGCAACCACTGCGCCTGCTTGGCGAGAGACGCCTGATCCTGCGCATCGACGGTCGATTCGTCGAGGGCGAAGTAGATCGTGTCCGCGCCCATCATCTTGGCGACGAAGTCCGCCTGGCTGCCGGGCTGGGCCATGCCGTAGCCGCCGCTCGACTGGCCGGTGTCGGTGCTGGTCGCCGGGCCGGGATCGGGCGGAAGCTGGGCCGGAGCCTTCTTGCCGCAAGCCGAGATGGCAAGAGCGCCGGCCACGACCAGCGCCGTCGCGCCGACGCGGGTGATGCGCATGGATGAGAGGGAAGAAGGCATCGGCAATCTCCTATGTCGCCGCCATGATACGACTGGCCTGTTGAATGGGCGGCATGGTGTGATGGTTCCGTTCAATTCTCTACACAGTCAAGATGAACGTCGGGCAACCTGAACGCGAGAAAACGGCCCCGGATTTCGCCGGGGGCGTCAACTTGCTGCATTCGCCCGCAAATCAGGGGCGGATCGGACCCCAGGCCGGATCCGAGGCGCCCACCGGGGTCGGCAGCTTGCGCTCGTTGCGGCCGGTAAGGTCGACCTGCCAGATCGAGGCAAGGCCGGTGCTCTTGGTCGTGCGGAAGAACTGCACGATGCGGCCGTTAGGCGACCACGTCGGCGCCTCGTCCTGCCACGAATCGGTGAGGTGGCGCATGCCGCCGCCGCTCGGGCTCATCACAGCGATGCGCAAGTTGCCCGCGATGTGCGTGAAGGCGATCTGGTCGCCTCGCGGACTCCATTCCGGGGTTGCCGCGCGGCCGCCGAAGAAGCTGATCCGGCGCTGGTTCGAACCGTCCGAATTCATAACGTAGACCTGCTGACTGCCCGAGCGGTCGCTCTCGAACACGATCTGCGAGCCGTCGGGCGAATAGCTGCCGCCGATGTTGATGCCCGGGCCGTTGGTCAGGCGCTGCGGGGTGCCACCGCCTGCCGAGGAGATGCGGTAGATGTCGGTCGTGCCGCCCTTGGCCATCGAATAGAGCACCCACTTGCCGTCCGGCGACCAGCGCGGCGCCAGCGTTGGCGCACCGGTGCGGGCGATCAGCGTCTGGCGATCGGTGGCGAGATCATAAGAATAGATGCTCGGCTGTCCGTTGAGATAGGACAGGTACATGATCTTGCTGTAGTCCGGCGAATAGCGCGGGGTGAGCGCCATCGACTGGCCGCTGGTCAGGAAGCGGTGGTTGGCCCCGTCCGAATCCATGATCGCGAGACGCTTCATGCGGTGGTCCTTGGGACCGGTCTCGGCGATGTAAGCGATCTTGGAATCGAAGAACGGGCTTTCGCCGGACAAGCGCGAATAGACCATGTCGGCGCACTTGTGCGCGGCGCGGCGCCAGTCGGACGGGGGGACCTGCCAGCCGCCCTTGATGAGCTGCTGCTTGAGCTGCACGTCGTAGAGATAACAGCCGATCGTCAGGTTGCCGTCGCCGCCTACGCGCACGAAGCCCTGCACCAGCATGTCGGCGCTGCGCGCGGCCCATGGCGTGTAGTCCGGCGCCTGAATCTGGCCATAAGCGGGCTGCGGCAGGCCGTCGGGGCCGGAGGGCTTGAACAGGCCGTTGTTCTTGAGATCGCCCGCGACGACTTGCGCCAGCGCACGGCCGAGCTGGCCGGTCGTGCCCGCATTGGTGCGGGTCGGCACGTCCTGATCGGTGGCGAAGGTGGTGATGGCGATGCCGAGGTCGTTCCACGCACTGTCGTCGGACACCGTGACCTCGAGGCCACCGTCCTGCGGGGGCGGCGCGTTCACCACGGGTGCCGGGGCGCCTTGCGCGAAGGCCGTACCCGATACCGCCACACTCGTCGTAAGCATCAATCCCAAGGCGAGAACACGGGTTATCTTCATTGCGATAGCCTTCTGTCAAACGTGGTCGTGACGACCTTCCAGCCCTCGTAGAGATCGTCGGGCAAGTTGAATGGCGCCGCAAGCCTTACCGCACGCACGGCCTGTTCCTGATGGCGTTCCACCTGCGCGCGGTTGGAGGCGTTGACGCCGCTGGTGCCGATCACCTCGGGCGCGCCGGCAAGGCTGCCGTCGCGGTTGAGGCGGAAACGCACCTTGGTGGTCAGCAGTTCGACGTCGGCGCCCTGCGGCGCCTGCCAGTGCGGCTTGAGCTGCCGATTGATCGCCGCGCCCAGCGCCGAGCGGGCCGAAGGACCGATCTCGGACGCAGGCGTGCCGGTCGGCTTGGGCGCGCTGGAAGTGGCGCCCGGCGTGCCCGGCTTGAACGCATCGTCGAAAGCACTGGTGCCAGCCTTCTTCGGCGGCGTCGCCGAATTGCTCGATCCCGAAGACTGCCCTGTGGTGGCCGGCTTGGTCGCGGGCCTTGTCGCAGGCTTCGCTGCGGGTTGGGGCGAAGGCTTGCGAACGATGTCATCGATCGCGCTCGACTTGCGCGGCGGCGCCTTGGGCGCGGGCTTTGCCGCAGGCTTGGGCGGCGTCGGCTTCGCTTTGGGCGGAGTCGGCTTGGGGGGCGCGGGCTTGGGCTTCTCCACCGGCTTGGGTTTCGGAACCGGCTTCGGAACCGGTTTCGGCTCGGGCTTCGGCTCAGGCTTTGGCTTTTCCACCACGCGCGGCGCGGGTTCGGGAGCGGGAGCCGGTTCGGGCTCCGCCGCAGGCGCGGGTTCGGGTGGCGGCGGTGCCGCCGCCGGCGCGGGCTGTCCCAATTCCGGGCTCTTGTCCGGGGACGCCTCGCCGGGATTCGGGGCGGTCGAGGTCGCCGCGACCTCGTCGCTGATCGTCACCTCGATACGCTCGGGCGGCTTGACCACGTTGTTCGAGCGCGGGCTGTACAGGATCGCAGCCAGCACCGCGCCGTGCAACAGCACGGCGACGACGAGGCCGATCCTCTCATCCTTGCGCACACCCAGTACCGCCATCAGACCGACCCTACCCGGCGCGCCTTAACCGCCGCTGACATCGGTAACCAGCGAGATCGAGGTGAAGCCTGCGCGGTTGAGTTCGCCCATGACTTCCATCACCCGGCCATAGTCGAGCGCCTTGTCGGCGCGCAGCGTCACCAGCGGCGGCTTGCCGTCGGGACCGGCGGGCGTGGAGGCCAGACGCTCGGGCAGTTCGCCGGACGCGAGTTCGTCCTGCTCGTAGAATACCGCGCCGTCGCGGCGCAGGGTGATGGTGATCTGGCCCTGCTCCTCGCTCATCGCCTTGGCGCGGCTTTCGGGCAGTTCGATCGGCACTGCGGCCTTGAGCAGCGGCGCGGTGACCATGAAGATGATCAGCAGCACCAGCATCACGTCGACCAGCGGCGTGACGTTGATCTCGGCCATGGGGCCGCGACCGCCGCGTCCGCGACGCCGACGTCCGCCGCCTCCGGACATCCCCATCGCCATCAGCGCTGCTCCAGCTGGCGCGTGAGGGCTGCGTGAAGATGGTCGGCGAAGCGCTGCAGGCGGGCCTCGAAGCCGTTCACCTTATGCGAGAAACGGTTGTAGGCGATGACCGCCGGGATCGCCGCGAACAGGCCGATCGCAGTGGCGAACAGCGCCTCCGAGATGCCGGGGGCGACGACCGCGAGCGAGGAATTCTGCTGCTGGCCGATATCGAAGAAGCTCTTCATGATGCCCCACACCGTGCCGAACAGGCCGACGAAGGGCGCCACCGAACCGACGGTTGCCAGGAAGTTCAGACGGTCGGAGAGCTTGTCCGCCTCCTCGCCCACCGAAGAATTGAGGATCGTGGCGATGCGCTGGCGGGCACCCTCGGCATCGATGCCGGGGCCGACGTTGCGCTTGAATTCACCGAGGCCCGCGCCTGCGACCTTGCCCATCGGCACGTCGCCGCGCTTGCGCTCCTTCTGGTAGGTGTCGAAGTTCTGGGCCTCCCAGAAGCCTTCCTCGTACTCGTCGCAGCGGCGGCTGATCGCCCCCATGCGCACGATGAAGGTGACGATGATCATCCATACCCACACGCTGGCGAGGACCAGCCCGGCCATGATCGCCTGCACCACGATGTCGGCATCGAGGAACAGTTTCACCGGGTTGAGATGGTTGTCGTCACCGGCGAAGCTGATGGTCGAGGCAAGCAGGTCGAGCGTCATTCTGGTCCTTCCGGGGCCGGAGCGGCGATGGGTTCAAGTGTGGCGAAAGCCTGTTGCCAGGCCTCGGGCTGTCGGCGCGGTCGTCCTTCAGGGCTGATGAACGCGACCTTTACGGCCGCCTCGCATAGCCTGACATCACCCCGCAATGCGACCTGTCGCAGCACACTGGCGACGCGGCCGGTGCTTTCGGCCCAGGTCTCGATGATGACGGTATCGCCCAGCCGCGCCGGAGAGAGATAGCGCAAGTTCGCCTCGGCCACGGTGTAGAGTCCGGTGCCCGCCTCCAGCGAGGCGCGCTGGTCGATGCCGAGCACGTCGAGCAGGTCGGAGCGGGCACGTTCGAACCAGCGCAGGTAGTTGGCGTGATAGACCACTCCGCCCGCGTCGGTGTCCTCGTAGAACACCCGCAAGGGGTAGCGGTGGACTTTGCCGTCGATCACGCCCGATTGAGGCATGAGGGGGGAGGATGGTGCGTCCGTCATTCCGGGCGGTTGTGTAACGGGGAGCAGGGCGACTTCAACCCCGGGAGCGCAGGAACCGGCCTTGGAGGCTGTATTGCGGGGTAAATTTTCGGTGGACAGCGGTGGAAGTGCCCACCCCTGCCCCCTCTCGCAAGCGGGAGGGGAATGAGAGACCTGCACTTCGCCCTCCCGCTCGCGGGAGAGCCGGGAGGCTTATGAGCGAAGTGAATTAGCCGGACGGTGTGGGCAAAAGGCCCTATTCCCCGATCATCTGGAAGAACTGGCGCCCACCGAAGATGTGCACATGCAGATGCGGCACTTCCTGATGGCCGTTCGTCCCCATGTTCACCATGAGGCGATAGCCCGGCCCGTCGAGTTCCAACTGCCGCGTCACATTGCCCACCGCGCGCATGAACCCGGCGATCTGCGCATCGTCGGCCTTGGCGGTGAAATCGTCCCACGAGACATAGGCGCCCTTGGGGATCACCAGCACATGGACCGGCGCCTGCGGGCGAATGTCGTTGAAGGCGAGCGCATGGTCGTCCTCGTAGACCTTCGAGCACGGCAGTTCGCCGCGCAGGATCTTCGCGAAGACGTTGTTGTCGTCGTAAGGCAGCTTCGGATCGATGGGCATCGGGTTCTCCACTCGAACACTTCGTCATTGCGAGCGTAGCGAAGCAATCCAGCGAAGCGCAACTGTGCCCTGGGTTGCTTCGCTACGCTCGCAATGACGGATTTGGGACGGATCAGGACTTGCGTGCAGCTTTCTCGGCGATCCCCGAGACACCTTCGCGGCGGTCCAGTTCGGCGAGCACGTCGGTTAGCGGCACGTCCTTGGCGCCGAGCAGGACCATGAGGTGGAAGATGAGGTCCGCCGCCTCTCCGACCAGCGCCTTGTGATCCTCGGTCAGCGCCGCGATCACGGTTTCGGTCGCCTCCTCGCCCAGCTTCTGCGCGATCTTGCGCAGGCCCCTGGCGTTGAGCTTCGCGACATAGCTGGAATCGGGATCGGCCGCGCGGCGCTCGGCAATCGTGGCTTCGAGGCGTGCGAGAGTGTCGAGGCTGCTCATGCCCTGCCCATGCGGTGCAGGGGCCGCGCGGTCAAGAGCGCGTCAGTCCTCGCCGCGCTTGGACGACAGCTTGCGGCCCACGGCGACGCCGACGACGCCAAGGCCAAGAAGCAGCATGCTGCTGGGTTCGGGAAGCGGGATGCCCCCTGCGGCATAGGCGGGAACCGGCGCAACGAAAGTCGCGACGAACGCCGGAATGAATTTCAACACGGGCACCGCGAATCCTCCTGTTGATCCGATGGCCTAGATTTTGCCATCGACCACCGGGTGCGCTGCAGCAAGCGCCGATCCGGGGTTGTCCCGATGTGGTTCACTCCGTTAGTCGCATTCGGCTAACAATGAGCCGTTAACCTTGGCGTGCCTTCACCCGCGCGCAGGGATCCCTGCCGCTCGCAGCGCCGAGTGCGCCTCGGCGATGGTGTGCTTGCCGAAGTGGAAGATCGAGGCGGCCAGCACCGCGCTCGCCTTGCCCTCGGTTACGCCTGCCACGAGGTGATCGAGATTGCCGACGCCGCCACTCGCCACCACTGGGACCGACACGGCCTCCGCGATCATGCGGGTCAGGGCGAGGTCGTAGCCGTTCTGGGTGCCGTCGCCGTCCATCGAGGTGACGAGCAGTTCGCCCGCGCCGTAGTCGGCCAGCTTGATCGCATGTTCCAGCGCGTCGATGCCGGTCGCCTTGCGGCCGCCGTGGGTGAAGATCTCCCACTTTCCGGGCGAAACCTGCCGCGCATCGACCGATGCGACAATGCACTGCGAGCCGAATTTCTCGGCGATATCGGCCACCACTTCGGGGCGCGAGACGGCCGCCGAATTCACCGCCACCTTGTCCGCGCCCGCCAGAAGGAGCGCGCGGGCGTCCTCGGCGGTGCGAACGCCGCCACCGACGGTCAGGGGCATGAAGCAGACTTCGGCGGTGCGCTGGACCACGTCGAGCAGGGTGCCGCGGCCTTCATGGCTGGCTGAGATGTCAAGGAAACACAGCTCGTCAGCGCCCGCCGCGTCGTAGGCGCGGGCCTGTTCGACGGGGTCTCCGGCATCCTTGAGGTCGATGAAGTTGACGCCCTTCACCACCCGTCCGTCACGGACGTCGAGGCACGGAATTACGCGGATTCGCACGGTCATTCGGCTTACTCCGGCTTGAAGAACAGCAGCACGGCAAAGATCGCCACAACTCCACACAAAGCGACATTGAACGCCGTGTAGAGCGCAAACTTGCGCGGATCGGCGGCTTTTGTCGTCAAAATCGGATTACGCGCACGGCTGAACAGCATCAACCGCGCCTTGCCCTCGCGCCAGTCGCGAAACGCGAAGATCGCGGCCGGCACGAAGATGACGAACGCCAGTACCGCCATGAGGCGATTTTCGTTCACCCCTCGCGCTCCGCAAACTGGATCGCGGCGGCGAGGTCGAGGCGGCCGTCGTAGAGCGCGCGGCCGGTAATGACGCCCTCGATCCCGTCCTTGGCGTGGAGCGCCAGCAGGCGGATATCGTCGAGCCCCTTCACGCCGCCCGATGCGATCACCGGCAGGTCGGTGCGGCGGGCGAGATCGACGGTGGCGTCGATGTTGACGCCCTTGAGCAGACCGTCACGGCCGATGTCGGTGAACAGCAGGCTGGCAACGCCCGCGTCCTCGAACCGGCGCGCCATGTCGACGATCGAGACGTCGGAGACTTCGGCCCAGCCCTCGGTCGCGACCATGCCGTCGCGCGCGTCCACCGCGACGACGATGCCGCCGGGGAACTCCTTCGCCATGTCCTTGACGAACTGCGGGTCCTTGAGTGCAGCGGTGCCCATGACGACGCGGCTGACGCCAAGGTCGAACCAGCCTGCCACGGCCTCGGGCGTGCGGATGCCGCCGCCGAGCTGGACGTGGCCGGGGAACACTTCGAGGATAGCTTCCACCGCCTCGCGGTTCTCGGCGCGGCCCGCGAAGGAGCCGTCGAGATCGACGACGTGGAGGTACTGCGATCCGGCCTCGGCGAACAGCATCGCCTGCGCGGCGGGGTTGTCGCCGTAGACGGTGGCGCGGTCCATGTCGCCTTCGGCAAGGCGTACGACCTGCCCTTGCTTGAGGTCGATGGCGGGGAAGACAATCATGATGCGGTCCTGAGGGTCTGAGGGCAGCGTATGGGCTTCGACAAGCTCAGCCTGAGCGGGGTTGGCACGGTTGTTATACCACCCCCGTCATTGCGAGCGCAGCGAAGCAATCCAGGGCGGTTTGCCCGGCCCTGGATTGCTTCGCTGCGCTCGCAATGACGAACGGGGTGGCGTGATATCTTGCATGAAAGCGCATTCCCGACCGCCCCCCGATAGAGGTGCGTCACGGCTTCCATTCCAGGAACCGCGCCAGCAGCGACAGCCCGTAGCCCTGGCTCTTTTCCGGATGGAACTGCACGCCAACGACATTGTCCTTGGCCACCGCCGCGACAAGACCGCCGCCGTGGTCGGTCATCGCAGCAACGGTCGCGCCGTCATCGGGCTGGAAGTGATACGAGTGCAGGAAGTACGCCTCACCCGGATCGATCAGGCCCTGCGCCGGATCCTTGCGGCCGAGGTTCACGTCGTTCCAGCCCATGTGCGGGATCTTGATCTCGGGATCGGTGCGCTCGATGCGCTGCACCTGCCCCTCGATCCAGTCGAGGCCACGCGTCACGCCATGCTCCAGCCCGCGCGTGGCGAGAAGCTGCATGCCCACGCAAATGCCGAGGAACGGCGCCCCGCCGACATGGACACGCTCGGTCATCGCCTCGACCATGCCGTGAATGCCCCACAAGCCCTCCGCGCAGGCGCGAAACGAGCCTACGCCCGGCAGGACGATGCGGTCGGCCGCGCGCACGACGTCGGGGTTCGCGGTGATCGCCACGTCCTCGGCGCCCGCCGCTCGCAGCGCATTGGCGACCGAGTGCAGGTTGCCCGCGCCGTAGTCGATCAGCGCGAGGGTCATTGCGCCAGAGCCTCCAGCCCTTCGCCGAGGAAGGTCGGCACCCATTCGATCACGTCCACTTTCGCCACGCCGCCCGCGATGAACGGATCGGTGGCCGCCAATGCCTCGACGGCTTCGCGGCTCTCGCCCTTCGCGATGATCGCCCCGCCTTCGCGCGGGACCTTGCGGCCCCAGGCGAGGAAGTGCCCCTTCCCGCGCCCGGCTTCCAGCCATGCGAGGTGATCGACCAGCAGGGCATCCACCTCGGCAATGTCGGTGGTGACGTAAGTGAGGTTGAGGATGAAGATCGCCATCAGAGGCTCGCCTGCCCGAGGATGCCCTTGGTCGAGGGGATCGCCCCGCCCTTGCGCGGATCGAGTTCCACCGCGCTGCGCATGGCGCGGGCGAAGCCCTTGAAGATGCCTTCGCAGATGTGGTGGTTGTTCGAACCGTAGAGCAGCTCGATGTGCAGGGTGATGCCCACCGCCTGCGCGATCGAGTGGAACCAGTGCTCGACCATCTCGGTATCGAACTCGCCCAGCTTGTCCTGCGTGAAAGCAGCCTTCCACACGAGGTAGGGGCGGCCCGAAATGTCGAGCGACACGCGGCTCAGCGCCTCGTCCATCGGCGAGTTCACGTCGCCGTAGCGGCCGATGCCCGCCTTGTCGCCCAGCGCCTGGGTGATGGCCTGCCCGATGGCGATGGCGCTGTCCTCGGTCGTGTGGTGCTGGTCGACATGGAGGTCGCCCTTGATGTGGCACTTGATGTCGATCAGCGAGTGGCGGCTGAACTGCTCGATCATGTGGTCGAGAAAGCCGATGCCGGTGGACACGTCATAGGCCCCGGTGCCGTCGAGGTTGACCTCCACGGCGATGTCGGTCTCATGGGTCTTGCGGATGATCGAGGCGGTACGCATGGCCCGTGCCTATATACCTGTACGCGCCGGAATCAATTCGGTCGCGGCACAAGAATGCGCGTCGGGCGTTTATATAGCAATCTTCGGTCGCAAGTGCTTCGAGCTAGGGAAAACCCGGCCCGACATGTTATTTTACGCTCGAACACGCTTGACCGGCCGGAGAACCATGAGCACGTAGGGCGCGATGAACGATACCACAGACAGCCTGATCCCTTACGACGAGATCGTGCAGGAGGCCCTGCGCGCCGTCGTCGGCCGTGTTCTCGGCCAGGTCGAAAGCTCCGGCGGCGTGCTTCCGGGCGGCCACCACTTCTACATCACCTTCAAGACCGGCGCTCCCGGGGTCAGCATCCCCGCCGACTTGCGTGCCCGGTTCCCGGACGAGATGACGATCGTGCTCCAGAACAAGTTCTGGGATCTGGGCGTCTCGGAGAACGGCTTCACCGTCAGCCTCTCGTTCAACGCGATGCCCGCCAAGCTGGACATTCCCTTCTCGGCGATCACCGCCTTCGTCGATCCGGCGGTGGACTTCGGCCTGCAGTTCCAGGCCATGGTCGATGACGAGGCCGACGAGCCCGCCCCGGCCGAGAACGATGCGGAACGCGATGTGGCGTCGCGCATTACTCCCAGCGAAGACGGCTCGAACGTCGTCTCGGTGGATTTCGGCAAGAAGAAGTAACCGGGCTCGCCCGGTAGAGCAGGGCGAAAAATGGCAACGGTTCTGAAAGATAGCGCCAGGAAGGCCGCCAGCGTCGTCGCGGCCCCCGCCAAGGGGCTGAAGACGCTGGCCGACAACGGCGGGGAACTCCACGGGCCGAGCCCGAACCCCGCCACCAACCTCATCATCGCCGACATCGCCCTGCGCACCGCGACCACCATCATGCGCCGCAGCGTGGAACGCGGCGTGCTGGGCGCCAGCTATTCTCCCAAGAAGGCCAAGTCGATCCTCAAGGGGCGCACCATGGCCGAAACGCTGCTGCACGGCGCGCTGGCCCGAGTCGCGCTGGGATCGGTGCCGGGGGCCGTGGTCATCGGTGGAGTGCTGGTGGCCAAGACGCTCTACGATCGCAGCCGCGCCCGGCAGGCGCGCGCCGAGGGCGCCGCGCAGTTGCAGGACATGGCCGAGGACGGGGCGGAGGAATAAACCGCATCGTCATTGCGAGCGCAGCGAAGCAATCCAGGGCCGCATAAACCGCCCTGGATTGCTTCGCTGCGCTCGCAATGACGAAGGATTGGATCAGGTTCCGCCTTGATTCCCGCGCCAACCATCGGCATCGGGGGCCATGGTCCAGTCCACTCCTTCTCCCGACACCACCGGCACGCTCGCGCGTCGCGGTCTTATGTTCATCCTGTCCTCCCCCTCGGGCGCGGGCAAGACGACGATCGCGCGCATGCTGCTGGAGCACGATCCGCAATTGCGCAACTCGGTGTCTTGCACCACCCGCCAGCCCCGCCCCGGCGAGATCGACGGCGAGCACTACCACTTCATCACGCACGAGCAGTTCGACGCCATGGTCGAGGCGGGCGAGTTCCTGGAGTGGGCCACCGTCTTCGGCCAGAGCTACGGCACCCCCAAGGCGCAAGTGAAGGCAGGCCTCAAGGACGGCGTCGACTACATGTTCGACATCGACTGGCAGGGCACCCAGCAGCTTTACCAGAAGCTGGAGCGCGACGTCGTCCGCGTGTTCCTGCTCCCCCCCAGCATCGAGGAACTGCGCCGCCGCCTGACCGGCCGCGGCACGGACAGCGCCGAAGTGATTCACGGCCGCATGGAGCGCGCGCGCTCGGAGATCAGCCACTGGGACGGTTATGATTATGTCGTGGTCAACGACGACATCGCCAGCTGCTTCGAGGAAGTGAAGAAGATCCTTCACGCCGAACGCCTGCGCCGCGCAAGGCAGACGGGGCTGATCGGGTTCGTACGGGAACTGATGCAGCCGGACGATTGAGGAAACAACAGTCGTCGTCCCGGACG
Source organism: Novosphingobium sp. fls2-241-R2A-195 (assembly GCF_030209485.1). Taxonomy (NCBI): domain Bacteria; kingdom Pseudomonadati; phylum Pseudomonadota; class Alphaproteobacteria; order Sphingomonadales; family Sphingomonadaceae; genus Novosphingobium; species Novosphingobium sp. fls2-241-R2A-195. Next base: position 177,568 of record NZ_JARVRY010000027.1, on the reverse strand, counting down.
ACGATAACCTTGCCCCGCGCCCCAACTCCCTCTAGGCCGCGCCGCGACAGTTTCATCCCTTCCGGAGACCAGCCAATGTCCAACCTCAATTCTGGCCTCGCCGCCCAGATCGAAGCCGCGTTCGACGCACGCGACACCGTCACCCCCGCGAGCGCGGATGTGCGCAAGATCGTCGACGAGGCGCTGGAACTGCTCGATTCGGGCCAGGCCCGCGTCGCCGAGAAGGTGGACGGTGAGTGGGTCGTCAACCAGTGGCTCAAGAAGGCGGTGCTGCTCTCGTTCCGCCTGAACGACAACGCCGTGGTCGAATACGGCGCGGCGGGCGCCCCGGCCTACGACAAGGTGCCGCTCAAGTTCGCAGGCTGGGACGATGCCCGCTTCAAGGCGGCAGGCGTGCGCGTGGTCCCCGGCGCCGTGGTGCGCCGCAGCGCCCACATCTCGAAGGGCGTGGTCCTCATGCCGTCGTTCGTCAACCTCGGCGCCTACGTCGGCGAAGGCACCATGGTCGATACCTGGGCGACCGTCGGTTCGTGCGCGCAGATCGGAAAGAACGTCCACATCTCGGGCGGCGCGGGCATCGGCGGCGTGCTTGAGCCGCTGCAGGCCGGCCCGGTCATCATCGAGGACGGCGCCTTCATCGGCGCCCGTTCGGAAGTGGCCGAGGGCGTGATCGTGGGCGAAGGCGCGGTGCTGTCGATGGGTGTGTTCATCGGCGCCTCGACCAAGATCGTCGACCGTGCGACCGGCGAAGTCCACATCGGCCGCGTGCCGCCTTACGCCGTCGTCGTCCCCGGCGCGATGCCCGGCAAGCCGCTGCCCGACGGCACCCCCGGCCCGTCGCTGTACTGCGCCGTGATCGTCAAGACCGTGGACGCGCAGACCCGCTCGAAGACCGGCATCAACGAACTCCTGCGCGACTAAGCCGCGCAGACGCGGGACGGGCGGCGGAACATTCGCCCGTCCCGGCGTGTTGACGAAGGAAACGGGCCGCAACCGGCCGCCTTCGGAGCACGCCATGGAAACCCGAGGACAGGAAGTCCATCTCGACAAAGAGGAAGCCCGCGGTGGCGAGACGTCCGGCGTCGTGCGCTACGTCCTGCTCATCAGCCTCGCCCTCGTCATCATCGCGCTTTCGGCCATCTGGATCACTGGCGCGCTGACCACGCCAGAGACCAGCGGCCACGCCGATACCGAAAAGGCAGTGGCGCAGCAGCAAGACCAGCCGCAGTGACCGCCACCTTCCGCAAGGGAGCACAGGTCAGCTGGAATTGGGGCACCGGCACCGCTACCGGCCACATCGCCGAACGTTTCGAACGCCGCGTCAGCCGCACGATCGAAGGCAAGCGCATCGTGCGAGTCGGAACGCCTGAAAACCCCGCATACCTTGTCGAGCAGCCTGACGGCGGCCGCGCCCTCAAGCGCGGGTCCGAACTGCACCACGCATGATGGACCTGGAGCGCTTCGTCACCGCGCAGGACGCCATCTTCGGCGAAGTGCGCACCGAACTCGCCCATGGCGAGAAGCGTACGCACTGGATGTGGTTCGTGTTTCCGCAAGTCGCCGGGCTCGGCTCCAGCCCGATGGCACGACGCTATGCCGTGGAAACGCTCGACGAAGCGCGGCGCTACCTGAACCATCCCATGCTGCGCCCAAGGCTAGACGAAGTAACGCGCCTGATGCTGGGCTGGGCGGGACGGCGCAGCGCCACGGGCATCCTCGGCGCGGTCGATGCGATGAAGTTCGCCAGTTCGATGACGCTGTTCGAGCTTGCCGCCATGGGCTCCGATAGCGCCGGACAATTCGCTCACGCGCTCGATGCCTTCTGCCAGGGGCGAAGGGACGAACGCACTCTGCAACTGCTGCACCTCACATCCCATCACGCAAGTTGAACGCTGGGGAACTTTCCCGCGCCCATCCTCGTTCCATCAGACGGCCCGAATCGATAATGCGGCCATAAAGGCCACCGTCGGGTCGACGGGAGAGCAGTCATGTATCGTTCCGGTGACGAAGTTCATCTCGACGATGACGAAGCACGCGGGGGCTCTACGCCGCATATCGTTCGCTATGTGCTGATCGTCAGCCTGGTGCTGGTGGTACTGGCGATGTCGACCATTTGGATCGCCCGTGCCTTGTCCGACCGGCCAAGCAGCACGCCGGTGACTGCGGAACAGCACGCGCTGGGAAGCTGACGACAGGCTTGGGAAGAGTGACGAGAAATGCCAGGAGCCGTCGTCGAAGGCGGTAATCGAACGTGCCCGAAAGCAGCGTTCCCACCCCGGATTCGGACCATTCGCCCCCCGACGATCGGTCCATCCGGCTCGCCGGCGGCTCCTGTCAATCCGGTGGCCGAAACCACCGTCTCCTGTGCCAACAGGGATTAGGCACAATCCGTTGCCAACTCGTTAACAGCGCGCTTACCTTGCGGGCGAAATTCAAGCCAGCGCCTCTGCCAGCTCGCGCCATTGCGGCAGCAGCTGGTCGAAGCTGCCGCCCCTCGGCCCGGCGATGACCTGAAGACAGACGTGGTCGGCTCCCGCATCGAGGTGCGCCGCGACCCGCCGCGCCGCCGCCTCCACCCCGCCGATCGCGAAAAGGGCATCGAGCAGGTGGTCGTCCAGCGCCTCGATCTCCCCTTCGCTGAAGCCCAGTCGCACCCAGTTGTTGCGATAGTTGGGAAGCCGTCGATAGTGCTCCAACGCCGCCACCGCCAATTCGCGGGCCTTAGCCGGATCGGCTTCCAGCACCACGCCCTGTTCGGGCGCCAGCAGAGGTTCCGGGCCGAGTATCGCGCGGGCGCGGCGCGAGTGCTCGGGCGTCGCCAGATAGGGATGCGCCCCGGCGGTCCGCTCGCCCGAAAGCGTCACCATCTTCGGCCCCAGTGCGGCAAGGCACAGGTTATCGCGCGGCATCCCGGCGGCGGCGAGCCGGTCGAGGAAGGCGGCCGTCACCTCCAGAGGCTTGCCCCAGGACTCGCCGATGAGCGGGCCATGGCTGATGCCGAGGCCGATCAGCGTACGCGCCCGCCACTCCTGCGGCAGCGCGAGGAACCAGGCCGCCAGTTCCTCCGGATCGTGCTTCCAGATGTTGAGGATGCCGGTGGCGATGGTCATGCGCGAGGTCACTGCCAGCAGCCGCTCGACGTCGGCCGGGGCACCGTCGTCGATGCCGCCGGGAATCCACAGCGCACCATAACCCAGCGCATCGAGCTGCGCCGCCGCCGCGCTCGACTGGGCCTTGTCGCCGAAGCGCATCTCCATCGACCATATGCCCAGCCTGCCGATCACGGGTCTCGCCATGGTGCTTTTCTCCTCGTCTCCTGCGGTCATGGTGGGTTCGCCCGCCCTCTCCGGCAAGATTCTTGGCCGGAATCCAAGCCGGCATCGCCCCGGCGTGCAATGATCCACGGCATTCACCTGTCCAAAGCGCGTGCTTGATCGCGCCCCAATCACGGCATAGCCCTGCAGGATGGGAGAGTTCGACTATATCATCGTCGGCGGGGGCAGCGCGGGCTGCGTCCTCGCCAACCGGCTGAGTGCCAACCCGGAGACACGCGTGCTGCTGCTGGAGGCGGGCGGCAAGGACGACTACATCTGGATCCGGGTGCCGGTGGGCTATCTCTACTGCATCGGCAACCCGCGCACCGACTGGTGCATGTCCACCGAAGCGGAGGAAGGGCTCGGCGGCCGTGCGCTCAAGTATCCGCGCGGACGCGTGCTGGGCGGCTGCTCGTCGATCAACGGCATGATCTACATGCGCGGACAGGCCGCCGACTACGACGGCTGGCGGCAGGCGGGCAACCTCGGCTGGGGCTGGGACGACGTGCTGCCCTACTTCACCCGCGCCGAAGACCATTACGAGGGCGCCAGCCCGTTCCACGGCGGCGGCGGCGAGATCCGGGTCGAGAAGCAGCGCCTGCGCTGGGACATCCTCGAAGCCTTCCGCGACGCTTGCGGACAACACGGCATCCCGCATTCCACCGACTTCAACACCGGCGACAACGAGGGCGCGGGCTTCTTCCAGGTGACCCAGCGGGGCGGCTGGCGCTGGAGCGCGGCCGACGCTTTCCTCAAGCCGGTCCGCTCGCGCAGCAATCTGAAGGTCGAGACCGGCGCGGTGGTGGACCGGGTGATCGTCGAGGCGGGCCGCGCGGTCGGCGTCGCCTACTCTGTCGGCAACCAGCAGCGCGTGGCGCTTACCCCCGGCGAAGTCGTGCTGGCGGCGGGCGCGATCGGCTCCCCGGCGATCCTCGAGCGCAGCGGCATCGGCGACGCGGCGCGGCTGGCGGACCTTGGCATCGCGCCGGTGCTCGACAGGCCGGAAGTTGGCGCCAACCTGCAGGACCACCTGCAACTGCGCTGCGCCTATCGCGTCTCGGGCGTGGCGACGCTCAATGCGCGGGCGAGCAACCTATTCGGCAAGGCGCTGATCGGCATGGAATATGCGCTGCGCCGGACGGGACCGATGGCGATGGCGCCCAGCCAGCTCGGCGTCTTCACCCGCAGCCATGCGCGCTATGCGACGCCGAACCTGGAGTACCACGTCCAGCCGCTGAGCCTTGCCGCCTTCGGGGGAGCGCTCGATCCGTTTCCGGCGTTCACCGCCAGCGTCTGCAACCTCAGGCCGGAAAGCCGGGGCAGCACCCGCATCACCGCCGCCGATCCCGCAGCCGCACCCTCGATCCGACCCAATTACCTCTCCGCCGAGGAAGACCGCCGCGTCGCCGCCGAGGCGATCCGCATCACGCGCGGCATCGTGTCGCAGCCCGCTCTGGCCCGTTACCGGCCCGAGGAAGTGCGCCCCGGCCCAGCGTTCGAGAGCGAGGAAGACCTGCAGCGCGCGGCGGCGGAGATCGGCACCACCATCTTCCACCCGGTCGGCACGGCGGCGATGGGCAGCGTGGTCGATAGCCGGTTGCGGGTGATCGGACTGGACGGTCTGCGCGTTATCGATGCCTCGGTGATGCCGAAGATCACTTCGGGCAACACCAATGCGCCGACGATGATGATCGCCGAAAAAGGCGCCGAAATGCTGCTGGATCGAACCTAGTTTCTCCCCGAGCTTGCTCGGGGAGGAATACGCTAGGCCAGAAACTCCCGCGTGCGCTTGACGATCTCGCCCACGTAGTCGCGCGCATCGCGACCGCTGGCGGCGGCGGCCATCAGCGGCACTTCCAGCCCCAGCACCTGCCCGCGCGGCAGGGCCTCGACGAATTCGCGCAAGGGCAGTTCCCCCTGCCCCGGGATCATGCGACCGCTCATCGCCTCGGTCATGTAATCGTCGTCGCCCTTGCGCGGCACGTCGCTCAGCTGGACATGCCCGATCAGCGCCGGGTCGAGCTGCGCCACCTGCCGCACCGTCCCGCCCGAGCGGAAGAAGTGCATCGTGTCGATCAGGACCGTGGCCTTACCTGCGCCGATGTATTCGACCGCCTCCAGCGCCTCCGGCAGCGAGCGGATGGTGAAGACCGGCGTGAACTCGATCGAGAACTCCATCCCGCGCTCGGCCGCCATCGTCGCCAGCGCGGCCAGCTGGTCGAAGGCCCGCGCGCGCTCCGCGCCCATGTCCACCGCGTTGACCCGCAGCGCGCCGAGATCGGCGAAGATGTCCATGTCGCCCGCCCGCTCGGCAGCGTCCAGTTCCGCGGACACGCCGAGGCCCTCGGCGATGCTGATGGCGATCCCGCGATCGGCGAGCACCGCCTTCAGTTCGCGCCGCAAGGCCGGATCCTCGCGCAGCGACCAGGGGGCATAGCCATGCGGGTTGAAGCGTTCGGGCAACTGGCTCAGGCCCATCGACACTGCCTTGCAGCCGAGGTCGGCGGCCAGGGTGACGTGCTCGACCGGGCCGAGCCCGAGCACCGTCAAAAGTTCGATACCCAGCGGATGTGGCATGGTCGTGATTCCCTCTCCCGTCGCCGCTGCCATACCGCGTGGACGGCGGGCAAGGAACGTCATTCCCGTGTCGGTCACTCAATTCAGTGAAGTACGCCTGCGCGCCGCTTGTCCCAGGCGAACCACAATAGCCCGAGTGCAATGACCCAGATGCAGGCCGTCATCGCCAGCATCCCCGGCGTGGTCATGCTTTCCGGCATCCCGGCGGAGAACTGCCAGGCCTGCGACACCGCCAGCCCGACCAGCGACACCGCGAAGGCAGGCACCGCCAAGCCCGACCGCGCGAGCAGCAGCAGGCTTCCCGCCAGCCCGCCCCACACGCCCAGTGCCCACGGCACCAGCGTCCAGCTTGGCGCGGAATCGAGCCAGTCGATGATCTCGGGCGGCACTTGCGAAAGATAAGTCGGATTGCGCGAAGCCGTCATCGTGAAGTCGAGGCAGCCGAACGCATTCCACAGCACCGCCAGCACCGCGATGAGCCAGAAGGTCCACCCCGGCCTCGTCACGTGTCTGTCCGTCGTAACCATCGCGCCTCTCCCTGCCGTGCCCGAGGATACTCCCGCGACGAGGCCGATGCAATTCGCGCCGCGAATGGCTAAGTACCCTTTCATGGCCGACCTTTTTGCCGATGACCTGCCGCCGTCGACCCCTGACGAACTGCGCGAGGACGCCCCCCTCGCCGACCGCCTGCGCCCGCGCGACCTGACCGAGGTTGTGGGGCAGGAGCACCTGACCGGCCCCGAAGGCGCGATCGGGCGCATGGTGGCGGCGGGGCGCCTCTCCTCGATGATACTGTGGGGGCCGCCCGGCACCGGCAAGACCAGCATCGCCCGCCTGCTCGCCGCCGCCGTGGGCATGCGCTTCGCCGCCGTTTCCGCCGTGTTCTCGGGCGTGGCGGACCTCAAGAAAGCCTTCGCCGAAGCCGACGTCGCCGCGAAGGCGGGCCAGCGCACCCTGCTGTTCGTGGACGAGATCCACCGCTTCAACCGCGCCCAGCAGGACGGCTTCCTGCCCTTCGTGGAGCGCGGCACCGTGACGCTGGTGGGCGCGACGACCGAGAACCCCAGCTTCGCCCTCAACGCCGCGCTGCTCAGCCGCGCGCAAGTGCTGATCCTCCACCGCCTCGACGCCGCCGCGCTGAATGCGTTGCTGGCCAAGGGCGAGGAGTTGGAAGGCCCGCTCCCCGTCACGCCCGAGGCGCGCGAGGCGCTGGTCGCCTCGGCCGACGGCGACGGGCGCTTCCTGCTCAACCAGGCCGAGACGCTCTATGCGGCGAAGATTCCGCAGGCGCTCGATCCGGCAGGGCTCGGCCAGTTCCTGCAGCGGCGCATGGCGGTCTACGACAAGGACCGCGACGGGCACTACAACCTCATCTCCGCGCTGCACAAATCGGTGCGCGGATCGGACCCGCAGGCCGCGCTCTACTACATGGCGCGAATGCTGACGGCGGGCGAGGAGCCGCTGTTCGTGCTGCGCCGTCTGGTCCGCATGGCCAGCGAGGACATCGGCATGGCCGACCCGCAGGCGCTGGTGCAATGCCTTGCCGCCAAGCAGGCGTACGAGTTCCTCGGCTCTCCGGAGGGCGAGCTGGCGATCGTGCAGGCGTGCATCTACGTGGCGACCGCGCCGAAATCGAACGCGGCCTACATGGCGTTCAAGTCCTCGTTCAAGGCCGCGCGGGAGACGGGTTCGGTCAGCCCGCCGCAGAACATTCTCAACGCGCCGACCAAGCTGATGAAGGACATCGGCTACGGCAAGGACTACGCCTACGACCACGATGCGCCCGACGCCTTCTCCGGCGACGACTACTGGCCCGAGGAAATGGGGCCGCAGGTCTATTACGAGCCGGTGGAACGCGGCTTCGAGCGCGAGGTGAAGAAGCGCCTCGAATGGTGGGACAAGAAGCGCGCCGAGCGGCGGGCGGAGTGACCTCGCGACCAATACCTCGTCACCCTGAACTTGTTTCAGGGTCCATTTCGCCGCCGATACAGCGCCGTGATTCCGTAAACCGCCAGTGCCGCTGGTGACCTGCACTGGCAACCGCGGCTGCCCGATGGACCCTGAAACAAGTTCAGGGTGACGACATGGTGGATGCCATGCCATCGCCTCGCATTCCCGGTCAGGATAACCCATGCACTTCCGCCACTTCATCGCCATCGACTGGTCCGGCGCGCTGGGCGAGCGCCAGAAAGGCATCGCCGTCGCCCTGTGCGAAAGCGGCGACGCCCCGCCCCGCCTGCTGCGCCCCGCCGCCCACGCCGCATGGTCCCGCGCCGACGTGCTCGACCTGCTGCTGGGCCACTTGCCGCAAGACACGCTCGTCGGACTCGACCTCGGCATATCGCTGCCTTTCGTCGATGCTGGTGCGTTCTTCCCCGGCTGGGCGGACAGCCCTCCCGATGCCCGCGCGCTCTGGGCGCTGATCGACGCCATCTGCGCCAATGACCCGCACCTCTCGGCCGCCAGCTTCGTCGATCACATCAATCTCAGCGCCTACTTCCGCCGCCACGGCGGGCGTGAGGGCGCGCATTTCCACCTCCCCGGCGCGCTCCACAAGCGCGGCCGCATGCGCGTGACCGAGGAGGCGCAGGCCCGCGCCGGATGCCGCCCCTATTCCAACTTCAACCTCGTCGGTGCCGCACAGGTCGGCAAGTCCAGCCTCACCGGCATGCGCCTGCTTCACCGCCTGCAAGGCCGCGTGCCGGTCTGGCCAATTGATCCGCTCCCCGCGAGCGGCTCGGTGGTGACCGAAATCTACACCACCCTCGCTGCCGTGGAGGCCGGGCGCAGCGCAGGCCGCGCCAAGATGACCGACCACGCCGCGCTCGATGCGGCGCTCGAAACCCTGGGGTCACGGCCGACGCGCGTAGAAGGCCCGATCGACGACCACAGCGCCGACGCCCTCCTCACCGCCGCCTGGCTGCGCGTCGCGGCCTCGCGCGCGGACCTGTGGCAACCCGCTGAACTCACGCCGGAACTCGCCCGCACCGAGGGCTGGACCTTCGGCGCGCGCTGACGCACAACCGCTCCCATAAGCACAGGGAGCCTCCCCCAATGAAGTCCATCCTGCTGGCGGGCATCGCCTGTCTCACCCTTTCCGCCTGCGCCACGACGATGGCCGACGATCGCCGCGCCGACGCCGCCGTGGATGCCGCGCAAGTGGCAGAGCGAACCGCTCCCGCGGCAACGTGGAAGAGCTTCGTCGACGGCACCATCGAAGACTGGTTCGAAACCGACCCCGCCTTCGCGATCTACGAAGGCGCGCACCAGTACGACGGCAAGCTCCCCGACTGGAGCGACGCTGGGCTCAAGGCCCGCGCCGCGTTCCTGCACTCCGTCATCGACAAGGCGGGCCAGTTCACCGCCCTCTCCGACGCCGACCGCTTCGAACGCGACTATCTGGTGCAGGTCGCCAAGGGCCAGCTGTTCTGGTTGAAGGACGCCGACCAGCCGCACACCAATCCCGCCTACTACATCAACGGCGGCCTCGACCCGAACGTCTACGTCAGCCGCGACTATGCCGACAAGCCGACGCGGATGAAGGCGATGATCGCCTTCTTCAAGGCGGTGGCGGCGCAGGCCCCCAACATCCGCGCCAACCTGCCCGCCGCGATGCCCGCCAGCTTCATCAAGCTGGGCACCGACGGCTTCGGCGGCTTTGCCGACTACTACCGCGGCGATGCCCGCACCGCCTTCGCCGACGTCGCCGACCCGGCGCTGCAGGCCGAGTTCAAGGCGGCGTCCGAAGCCGCCGCCGTCGCCATGAAGGGCGTCGCCGACCAGGTCGCCAAGGCAACCCCAACGCAGGGCTTCGCGCTCGGCGCCGACAAGTTTGCGCGCATGGTGCTTGCGACCGAAGGCGTCGATGCCACGCTCGATACGCTGGAGGCGGCGGGCAAGGCCGACCTCCTGCGCAACCAGCAGGCGCTGAAGCTGGCCTGCGCGAAGTACACGCCGGGCAAGACCATCCAGCAGTGCTTCGACAAGATGCGCGCCGACAAGCCCAAGGACGGTCCCGTCGCCGAGGCCCGGCGCGAGATCCCGCAGCTCGCCGAGTTCGTGCGCAGCCACGACATCGCGACGATCCCCGGCACGAAAATGGCGATGGTCGAGGAAAGCCCGCCCTACAACCGCGCCAATTCGGCCTACATCGACCCGCCGGGGCCGCTGGAGAACGGCGGCTCGTCGATCTACTACATCTCGCCGCCAGACCCGGCGTGGTCGAAGCAGATGCAGATGGACTACATCCCCGGCAAGGCGGACCTGCTGTTCACCACCGTCCACGAGGTGATGCCGGGCCACTACCTGCAGTTCCTCCATTCGAACGCGGCGCCCTCGATCGTCGGCAAGCTGTTCGTCGGCTACGCCTTCGCCGAAGGCTGGGCGCACTATGCCGAGGAGATGATGCTGGAGGCAGGGCTCGGCGACGGCGACCCCGGCGTGCAGGTGGGCCAGATCTCCAACGCCCTGCTGCGCAACTGCCGCTATCTCTCGGCGATCGGCCTGCACGCGCGCGGGATGACGCAGGCGCAGTCGAAGACGATGTTCATGGAGCAGTGCTACCAGGACGCCGGCACCGCCGAACAGCAGGCCGCACGCGGCACGTACGATCCGGCCTATCTCAACTACACGCTGGGCAAGCTGATGATCCGCAAGCTGCGCGCCGACTGGACCGCGACGCGCGGCGGGCGCTCGGCCTGGAAGGCGTTCCACGACGAATTCCTGAGCCACGGCGGCCCGGCGATCCCGCTGCTGCGCCAGACGATGATGCAGGAGGCCGCCCCGCACGCGGTATTCTGATTATGGGCTTTACCGGCGCCCCCCGCTCGCGGTAAGGGCGCCGGACTTGCTTGATGAAGCAAGCGCCGGCTTAGCTCAGTTGGTAGAGCACCTGATTTGTAATCAGGGGGCCACGGGTTCGAATCCTGTAGCCGGCACCACCTTTCGCCTACTTTTCCGCCACCCACTCCCTGCGCAGGCCCGGCCCCGCCAGCGTCATCAGCAGCGCCGCCAGCAGGTAGAGCACCAGCGCGAACAGCATCGAATAGCGCAGCGATTCGGCACCCCACACCGGCGCCAGCGCCTTCGACAGCGCGCCCAGCGCATAGATGCCGCCGCCAAGGCCGATCAGGTTGTTGATCAGCAGGAACAACGCCGAGGCCGTCGCGCGGGCGGGCGGGTCGACGAGGTGCTGGATCGCGCCGGTCACCGGGCCGAGCCAGAAGTAGGCCAGCACCTGCGGGATCAGGAACAGCACGAAGGCGACCGGCACGCTGGTCGTCCAGATACCGCCCGCATAGAGCGGCACCGCCAGCACGAAGCCGATCGCGGGGACGCGGCCGTACCACGCGCGGTCGCCCTTCCCCAGCCGGTCCGCCAGCGCGCCGCCGGTCAGCACACCGACCGTACCACCCAGCAGCAATACCGCGCCGAAGAACCATGACGTCTCGACGAGGGTGAGGTGGAAGCTGCGCTGCAGCAGGCTCGGCAGCCAGAAGGCGACGCCGTAGCCGAGCATCGAGCTGGACGCCGCACCGAAGCTGAGGAACCAAAACGCCCGCTTGCGCGCCAGCGTGGCGAAGACCTCTGCGAAGCGCACGGTCGGCGCGGAGACAGGGCGCGGCTTGTCCTTCACCACCAGCTTGAACAGCGGCGCGATCAGGATGCCGCACAGGCCCACGATGAGGAACGCCGTGCGCCAGTCCACCGCCTGCGCCACGTAACCGCCCGCCATCACCCCCGCCGCAGAGCCGAGCGGAATACCCAGCGAATAGACCGAGAGCGCGAAGGCGCGGCGCTCGCTGGGGAAATGGTCGCCGATGACCGCATAGCTGGGTGCGACGCCGCCCGCTTCGCCCACGCCGACGCCGAGGCGGGCAAGGAAGATGTGCCAGAACCCCGTCGCCAGCGCGCAGGCGGAGGTGAACACGCTCCATACCACCAGCGACCCGGTGATGACCCAGGACCGGCTCGTGCGGTCGGCCACCCACGCCAGAGGCACGCCCAGCGTGGAATAGAGGATCGCGAAGGCCAGGCCGCCCAGCATGCCCATCTGCGCGTCATCGAGATCGAGGTCGGCCTGGATCGGTGCCGCGAGGATCGAGAGAATCTGCCGGTCGACGAAGTTGAACACATAGACCAGCAGGAGCATCGCCAGCACCAGTCGGGGCGACGTCCCTTGCGGGAGGTTAGCGGTCCGGGGTTCGTCGAAGACGGCGGTATCGCTCATGTCAGGTCACGTGCTCCTTGAGGAAAGCCTCTATCGCGGCGAGCGCCAACGGTTCGTCGAGGATCGGGGCATGGCCGACGCGCGGCACCTCGACTGCGGCATAGAACCCCGAATGGCGATGCGCCATCTCTTCCACGGTCGCCGCGCTCAGCAGGTCCGACAAAGCGCCGCGCACGACCAGTACCGGCACCGCGTCCAGCAGGTCCCACAAGGGCCACAGGTCCGGCGGCACGGTCGAGGGGGCGTCACCCGCGATGCTTTCCGAGATCGCCGGGTCGTAGGCGAAGGATACGGTGCCGTCCGCATTCTCCCGCGCGACGCGGCGGGCGAAAGCATCCCACTGCCCGCCGCCATAGTCGGGGAAGGCGGAGGCGTTGATCGCGCGCGTTCGGGCAGCGGCTTCTGCCCAGTCGGCCATCTTGCCTCCGGGTCCGACGTAGCCCTGTATCCGCGCGAGGCCCGCCGGGTCGAGCACCGGGCCGATGTCGTTGAATATCACCGCCTGCGCGAGGTCAGGCCGCAGCGCCTGCATCACCATCGCCATGAGGCCGCCCATGGAAGTGCCGACCAGCCCGGCGCGGCTGACGCCAAGGTCATCCATCAGCGCCAGCATGTCCTGCGCGTAGACGTCCGGCCGGTACTGTGCAGGGTCCGGATCCCACTGCGAGGCCCCTCGCCCGCGCTGGTCGGGCACGATCATGCGGAAGCGCCCGGCGAGCTTGTCCAGCAGCGGCTCAAAGTCCGCGCTGTTGCGGGTGAGGCCGTGCATCATCAGCAGCACAGGCGCGCCCTCATGTGCCGGGTAGTCCCGGGCGACGAGGTCGAGCCGGCCGTCGGCGCTGCGATAATGATGGACGCGGTAGTCCATGAAATGTCCTTTCAATGGGCGGCTGCCCGACCTCTCCTATCCCGTCATCCCCGCGAAGGCGGGGACCCATCTGACGGGAGTGCAACAGACACCGTCAGGAGTTGGGTTCCCGCCTTCGCGGGAATGACGGGAAAAGGGATGCTCCCCTCAGAACTCCAGCGTCGCGGTCGCGAAAACCTGGCGCGGGTTGCCGTAATAGGCGGTCAGCGTGCCCTCGGTGCCGAGCGAGGGAATGAACCGGCCGTTGGGTGCCGTCAGGAGCGCCCCGGTCACCGGGTTGGTTGCCAGGAACGTGTAGCCCGAGGTCTTGTAGCGCTTGTCGAACAGGTTCTTGCCGTGGACGCCCAGGCTCCAGCGGCCGCCCGGCGCCGTGTAGACGAGGCTCGCATCGACCAGCCCGAAGCCCTTCTGGTCGAGATAAGGATTGGGAATCTCGAACTGGTAGACCTTGCTGCGATACGAGTAGGTCGTGCTGAGATCGAGATCGCCCCCGCCCACCGGGGTCGAGTAGGCGAGCGTGCCGCTGGCGGTCCACTTCGGTGTGTTCTGCACCTTGCGGTACTGCGCCACGTCGGTCGGAGTGGAGGCGATGTTGGCGATATATTCCTTGTACTGCGCATCGATGTAGCCAAGCGCCCCCGACAGGCTCAGCCGGTCGCCAGAGGCCATCAGGTCGCGCCCCAGCCGCGCATTGGCTTCCAGTTCGAAGCCCTTGAAGCGCGCCTTGCCGGCGTTGGTGATGACCCCGCAGAAGGTCGGCAGACCGCCCACGGTGCAGCCCGCCGAACCGGGAATCTGCACGTCCTTGTAATCCATGTAGAACCCGGCCGCCGCGATGTAGAGCCCGCCGCCGAAGAAGTTGCCCTTGTAGCCGACCTCGTAGCTGTCCACCGTCTCCGGCTGGAAGCTCAGGTAATCGGCGATCTCGGCATCGGTGGGTGCGCCCGGCGTAGCCGCAGGCGCGTTGACGCCGACGCCGCGCGGGTCGAAGCCGCCGCCCTTGAAGCCCTGGCTGTAGCTCGCGTAGATGTTGTGGTCCGGCGTCGGCTTGAAGCTGAGCGAGGCGCGGGGCGTGAACTTGTCGAACTTCGCCTTGCCGGAGAAGTTGGTGCTCGGCGCGCCAAGCGGCACTCCCGCCCCGCCGAATACCGGCGAGCCGCCGCCGAGGTAGTTCTGCCGCAGGATCTGCGCCTTGCGCTCGTCCCAGGTGTAGCGCCCGCCGACCGCGAGGCTCAACTGCTCGGTGAAATCGAACGTGAAATCACCGAAGATCGCGAAAGTATTGGTATCGACATTGGCGCGGGTGAACGCGGTCAACCCGTTGAGCGCGGTGAACAGGCGCACGTCGAAGTCGGTGTCGGCCTTGGCGGTCAGGTAATAGGCGCCCAGCAGGCCCTGCACCATGCCGCCGTCGTCCCACAGGAGCTGGACTTCCTGACTCATCTGCTCGTTGCGGTAGTAGGCGGGCACATCCACGTCGACGGCGGGCAGCGCGTCGAAGTCGATCGGCGAGGCGGAGTTGTCCTTGCGCCACGAACTGATCGAGCGGAACGTCAGCGCGTCAGTCAGTTCGGCGGTGGCGTTGATCGCCAGCCCATAGGCTTCGACCATCTGGCGCGGATCGTTGAGGCCGCCGCGCGTGTCGTAGACGTCGTCCAGCACCGGCGCGCCTGAGACGTAGCCCGGAATCAGGCGATGGCCACCGCGCGCATTGGACTTGTCCTTGGTATAGTCGCCCGAGATGCGGATCAGCACCGGCTCGCCATAACCGCCGATGTCGACGCTGGCGCGGCCTGCCCAGATGTCCTTGTTGTAGTTGTCCTGCCCCGTCGTCAGGTTCTTGCCGAAGCCGCCGCGCGACAGCCGCGCCACCGATCCGCCGACGCGGATGAGGTCGCTGACTGGCGCCGAAGCCGTGGCGATCAGGTCGGCCTGGTCATAGCTGCCGTAAGTCCCCTTCAGCTTGAAGGAGAAGTCCTGCGGCAACTGCTTCGTCACATACTTCACCGCGCCGCCGATGGTGTTGCGGCCGTAGAGCGTGCCCTGCGGACCGCGCAGCACCTCGATCCGCTCGACGTCGTAGATGTCGAGGACGGCCGCCTGCGGGCGGTTGAGGTAGACGTCGTCGAGATAGATGCCCACGCCCTGCTCGAAGCCCGAGACTGGGTCCTGCTGGCCGACGCCGCGGATGAAGGCCGACAGCGTCGAGTTGGTCCCTCGCGAGGGCTCCAGCGTGACGTTGGGCGAGACGTTGGCGATCTCGGTGATGTCCACCGCGCCGGACTTGGCAAGCTGGTCGCCGCTGAAGCTGGAGACGGCGATCGGCACATCCACCAGCCGCTCCTCGCGGCGCCGCGCGGTGACGATGATGTCGCCGCCTTCGGCAGCGGTCGCAGCCGGAGCGCTGTCCTGCGCGCTTGCAGGTGTCACGAAGCCGCCCGACAGAGCCAGCACACTCGAGGAAATGGCGAGGAATCGCACCCTACGCATCACAGTCACTCCCATTCACGCTTCTTGTTGGCGATCTGCATATTGATAGTTGAATCGATTTTCAACTTTGAAAGTTTGCCATGGGCCACGGTCCGTTCTAACTGTGTCATCGTGAGCACAGAGCAGCCCTCCGCCGAAGGTTCGGCCAGCAAGATCCCGCGCACCGAGCGCGGGCGGCGCACCTTGCGCAAGCTGCTGGACGCGGCCGCGCTCGAATTCGGCGAGCATGGCTTTCACGAAGCCTCGATCACCGGCATCACCCGCCGGGCGGGAACGGCGCTGGGCAGTTTCTACACGTACTTCAATTCCAAGGACGAAATCTTCCGCGCGCTGGTGGACGACCTTTCTGGCAAGGTGCGCGAAGCGGCGCGCAACGCCCGGCAGCAGGACCTGCCCGCGCTGGAGACCGAGCGCGCCTCGCTGATCGGCTTCCTGCGCTTCGCGGCCGAGCACAAGGAAATCTACCGAATCATCGACGAGTGCGAATTCGTCGATCCGGCCAGCTTCCGCCAGCACTACGAATCCACCGCCACCCGTATCCGCGAACGCCTCTCCGAAGGCATCCGCAAGGGCGAACTGCGCGAAGGGCTGGGCGAGGCGCATGCCTGGGCGATCATGGGAATGAACGTGTTCCTCGGGCTGCGCTACGCGGTGTGGGGCGATGCGGAGGCGGCGGAGATCGCGGAACTGGCGAACTCGATCCTGCGCGAGGGGATCGTGAAGCGTTAGCTTACGGCGCGCCCACCCCGTCCGGCTAGTTCGCTACGCTCTCAAGCCTCCCGGCCCTCCCGCAAGCGGGAGGGCTGAACGTCTTTCCCCCCCTCCCGCTTGCGGGAGGGGCCGGGGGTGGGCCTTCTTGCACTTATACTGGCGCCTAACCGCCATTTACGCGATGCTAAGGCAGCCCTGCCAGAAGCGGATTCGCCAAAAGAATCGGAACAGTACCAAGTGGACGCGCGCATCTTCCTCGCCTCGGGTTTCGTCGCCCTTGCCGCCATCGCCGGCGTGCTGATCGTCGCGTCCGAGCCCGACAAGCCCGCCCCCGCCTCGCTGGCCGAAGCAAAGCTGGCGCAGCCCGCGCCAAAGCCTGCAGCAAAACCGCCGGTCCCCGCGAAGGACGAGCCCTTCGTCATCAAGCGCATCCTGCCGATCAAGGGCGCGATCAAATATGGCGAATGGCACTGGAACGAGCATGACGTGCCCCCCGGCCCGATCGTCGTCACCGTGGACCTCGAGGCCCGCGTGATCTCGGTCTTCCGCGGCGGCTATGAGATCGGCGCGGCGGCGGTACTGCTGGGCACGGCGGACAAGCCGACCCCGCTGGGGATTTTCCCGATCACCCAGAAGGACAAGGACCACGTCTCCAACATCTACACCGGCGCGCCGATGCCCTACATGCAGCGCCTGACCAACGACGGCATCACCCTGCACGGCTCCGACGTGGCGCTGGGCTATGCCAGTCACGGCTGCGTGGGCATGCCCGACGCCTTCGCCGCTAAGCTGTTCGACACCACGAAGATCGGCGACAAGGTCTATATCACCAAGGGCAAGCAGGTCGGCATGGGTGACAGCCTGATCGGGGGCTAACCCGTCCGCTTCGGCGCGCGCATCGGCGCCCTGGCGAAACTCCACCCGCCGGCGTTGGCCCGCGCCACCAGTTTGCCGATAGAGGCCGGCTGGCCTTGCGAAAGCCCGTCGACCAATCGCGCGATCGCCCCGCCCCGCGCGTCCTCGCCGTCGAGTTCGCGCACGATCCGCGCCACCACGCGCAAAGCCACCGCGCGTGGAGCCTGTGGGCGGTACTTCAGCCCCATCGGCTCTTTCGTCACACAGGATCGCCATTCGAGAGCCGCCATCCAGTCGAGCGCAGCATCGGCTTCGGCGATATGGGCGGCACTCTGAGCGATGGCGGCAACATCGAGCCAGTCGGCCTCTGCCAGCGCCTTGCGGATACGCACCCGATCGAAGCGATCGTTGGCGTTGCTCGGGTCCTGCGCGGCCACGAGCCCCGCCGCTTCCACGACCACACCCAGTTCGGCGCGCCGCCAGTCGAGCACCGGGCGCAACAGCAGCAAGTCCGCGTCAGGCACCCTGCTCCGCCCGCGCGCACCGGCAAGCCCCGCAACCCCGCTGGCCCGGTTAAGCCGCATCAGCAGCGTCTCGGCCTGATCGTCGGCATGATGCGCGGTTGCCAGAGCGGCCAGGCCCCGCTCCGCCGCCCATCCCGCCATGGCTTCATAGCGCGCAAGCCGCGCCTCGGCCTGCACGTTGCCGGGCGCGACGTTCACCGCCAGCGTTGCGTGAGGTATTGCCAGACCAGCACAGATGCGAGCGACTTCCTCCGCCTCGCCGGCACTTTCGGGACGCAGGCCATGGTCAACGGTCGCCGCTTCCACCCGCCCCGGCAGCGCCGCATGGGCAAGCAGCAACAGGCCAAGGCTGTCCGGCCCACCGGACACGGCGACGCCCAGACGTGCCGCCCCGTCCTCGATCCGGTCAGCCCAGATCGCGGACAAGCCGACGCGGAAGCGGTCTATCTCAGTTGCAGGCAAGTCCATTGCGCGTGGTGCTGTAGATGCCCGCCAGTCGTCCAGCCGCCTCGGCGGCATACGTTTCGCTGAATTCGGCCAGCGCGATACAGGCGCGCTTGGTGTCCTTGAGCTGCTTCATCGAGACGGCGAGATACAGCAGGCTGTCCGAGGCGCGATCGCCACGCTTGTCGGTCTGGAAATTCTGCAGGAACCATTTTGCCGCCTCGCCCGGGTTGCCGTCGTCCAGGTAAGCGCGGCCCAGCAGGTTGCGGCCGAAACTGGCGCGCGCATGCTTGGGATACTTCTCGAGGTAGAGCTTCAACTGCTGCTGCGCCTCGGGATAATACTTGGCTTCCCAAAGACGGAAGCCATAGCTGTATTCGTCTTCGCCCGGATCGCCGCTCTGTGGCTTGACGATGGCCTTGACCCCATCGATCCTCGAGTTCGAAGGCGCCGTCGGCTTGGGAGCGGTCGCTACGGGTGCAGTCGTCGGACGCGGCGTGGCTGCCACGGGCGTCGGCAGCGGCGCCGGCCCGGAGATTGAAGGTCCGGAAACAGCAGGCCCGGACGCTACAGGAGCAGTCGCCCCGGGGCCGGGCACGAAATCGGACTGGACCGGAGCCGCCGCCGCCAGCTTGGCTTCGAGCTGGCCGATGCGGTTGGTGTTCTGTTCGACTTGCGCGGTCAGCTGCGCCATCCGCGCCTCGACGGCGTCCATCCGCGTGAGAACGTCGGAAAGCGGCGTGGTCGAGGGCGCGCCGGGCGTCGGGGTCGGCGTGGGAGCGGCGTTGATCTGGGGCTCGAAGAACTTGCCGTCGGCTCCGGGGAAGACCTTGCGCTGCAGGGCGCGCACTTCGGCCTCTACCTTGTTGAGCCGCAAGTTGGTGTTGGCGTCCTGCGCAAGGGCCGGAGCCGCGCCGA
Source organism: Novosphingobium sp. fls2-241-R2A-195 (assembly GCF_030209485.1). NCBI lineage: Bacteria > Pseudomonadati > Pseudomonadota > Alphaproteobacteria > Sphingomonadales > Sphingomonadaceae > Novosphingobium > Novosphingobium sp. fls2-241-R2A-195. Next base: position 158,638 of record NZ_JARVRY010000027.1, on the reverse strand, counting down.
ACAGGACCGATGCCAGCGCCGCCGTGGCCAGCCATTGCGCGCGGGCGGTGCCGCCGATTGCGCCAAGGGTACGTTTCATCGCCAAATCATCTCCATGCCGGGACCATCATTACCCGAACCATGGCCGCGCCATGGCAGCGGTGGGTGAAACCGGGGATTAACCAATGGACCGATTACGGGTGTTGCCCGAGCCGCTCCCGCCTGTCGAGGCGCGGGCGGTCGGAAAGTCGTGGAAAGCGGCCTCTCCAGGCGCTTACTACCTTAGACGTTTTACTGCGCAGTCGGAGGTAGCAGCGATTCCGGTGTCGGCACTTCGGCGGGTTCGCGCTGGGCGGCATTAGCCGCAGGACGCGCAACCGGGCGGCGGGTGGGCACTAGTGCAGGCGCGCGCGTCGCGACCGGAGCCGGGGAAGTCGCCGCAGCAGGGCCAGCAGCGGGCGAGACGCCCGCGCCCGGAACCGCCGAACCGGCGCCCCGAGCGAGAAGGTCGGCAGGCGCCAGCGAGACGCCGGAAACGAGGCGCGGCTCGGCCGAAAGCGGCGGGATCGCCTTTCCGCCAACGGTGATCTGCAAGGCATCGGGGCGCCCGGTGCGCAACTGCAGCCCGGTAACGCCAGCCGGCACAGCCCAATTCTCACCCTTCGCGAGTTCCTTCTGCAACACCTGGTCGCCCTTGGCATCCGTCACCTTGACCCAGACCCTGTCTCCTGTCGCGGTCAGCACAACCGGACCGGCGGCGGGAACCGGGGGCGGCACAGCGGGTGGCGCGGCCTTGGGCGCAGCCGGGACCGCGGCCTGCTCCGCGACCAGGTCGGGAAGCTGGCCTTCCGGGGAGAGGAAATTGCTCCAGAACAGCAGGAGTGCGCCGATCACGACAACGATACCTATCGCCGCCGCCCATGCGAGGCCCCGCGTCGGAACACGCGCAGGGTCGCCCGGCTCGAAACTCGGTGCATATTCGACGCGCTCACCTGCATCGTGATCGAGCTGTTCGCGCACTTTGGCAGCGATCATCCGCTCGTCGAGTCCGATGGCGCGTGCGTAAGTACGTGCGAAACCCACCGCATAAGTACGTGCGGCCAGATCGCCGAGACGGTCCTCCTCCAGCGCGATCAGGTGGCGTTCGGCGATCTTGGTCTGCGACGCGATGTCCGCGCGGCTCTTGCCCAGCGCTTCACGGCCCGCACGAAGCTGACTTCCGACGCTCTGCGGTCCACGCGCAAGACCCTGGGTTTCGACGTTTTCCAATTCCGCTCCGTTCGGCGTGGTAAATGCGACCTGATCGGCGCCTAACCAAACCGTCTGACCGGATAATGTCAATCAGGCCCTACCTGTTCCGGTCAAAATTATAGGGCAAAATCATCATCCCGCCCCGGCCGAGGCCAAAGCAGGGCTTCAGATCAGTCGATCGCAATGTCCCGCTCCGCCGCCCACGCGGTCATCACAGCGCGTAAATCGGCCGGAGGTGCCGCAAGCCAGCCCTCCATGGCCGCCGTGATAGCGGGCAGATCGACCTTGCCGACAAGCTCCTTGATCGGGCCAACCGCCGCCGGGGTGATCGACAGGCGCCGGACGCCGAGGCCCAGCAGAGCCAGCGCCTCAAGCCGCCGCCCGCCCATTTCGCCGCAGACGCTGATATCGACCGACGTGCCCTCCAGCGTGCGCACGACACGGCGCAGGAAGCGCAGGATCGCCGGGCTCAGCCAGTCGTAGCGCTCGGCCAGCTTGGGGTTCGAGCGGTCGGCCGCGAAGAGGAACTGCGTGAGGTCGTTCGTGCCGATCGACAGGAACGCGATCTTCGGCGCCAGCAGGTCCAGCTGTTCGGCCAGCGAGGGCACTTCCAGCATCACGCCGTAGCGGATGGCCTCGGGCAGCACCTTCTTCTGGCGGCGCAGATAGGCGAGTTGACCGTCGAACACGGCCTTGGCGGCGTCGAATTCCCAGGGTTCTGCGACCATCGGGAACATGACGTTGAGCGGCCGCCCCGCCGCCGCTTCCAGCAGCGCGCGGGCCTGCGCCTTGAGCAGCGCGTCGCGCTCCAGCGCCACGCGCAGCGCGCGCCAGCCCATCGCGGGGTTCTCCTCGCCCTCGCCGTCGTCGTGGCGCAAGTAGGGGAGCGTCTTGTCGCCGCCGATGTCGACCGTGCGGAACACGACCGGGCGATCGCCGGCGGCATCCATGACGTCGCGGTAGAGGCGCGTCTGCTTCTCGCGCTGGGGGAGCGTGGCGGAGACAAGGAACTGGAACTCGGTGCGGAACAGGCCGATGCCGTCCGCGCCGGTCAGATTGAGGTTGGCGACGTCGTCACGCAGCCCCGCGTTGATCATCACCTTGATGCGGGTGCCGTCGAGCGTGGTCGCAGCCACGTCGCGCATGCCCGCATAGACGGCCTGACGTTCGCGGTTCTTCGCAAAACGCGCCTCGAACGCCTCGACCACGCCGGGCGACGGGCGCACCATCGTCGTGCCCTGATCGGCGTCGAGCAGCAGCGGATCGCCTTCGCGCACGATGCCGCGCAGGCCCCGCACGCGGCCGAGCACCGGGATGCCCATCGCCCGCGCGACGATGACGACGTGGCTGGTGAGCGAGCCTTCCTCGAGGATCACGCCCTTGAGCCGCCGCTTGTCGTATTCCAGCAGTTCCGCCGGACCAAGGTTGCGCGCGATCAGGATCGCATCGTTTCGCAGCCCCATCGAAGCCGCCGTACCGATCTGGCCCGAGACGATCCGCAGCAGGCGGTTCGCCAGGTCCTCGAGGTCGTGCATGCGGTCCGCCAGGAGCGGGTCGTCGATCTGGCGCATGCGCATGCGGGTGCGCTGCTGCACGCGCTCGATCGCCGCTTCCGCCGTCAGGCCACTGTCGATCGCCTCGTTGATGCGGCGCGTCCAGCCTTCGTCGTAGGCGAACATGCGGTAGGTCTCGAGCACCTCGTCATGCTCGCCGCCCATGCCGAACTCGGCCTGATTGGCCATCCGGTCGATCTGTTCGCGCATGCGGTCGAAGGCGAGGATGACGCGCTGGCGCTCGGCCTCGGTATCCTCGGCAACGATGTGCTCGATGGTGACACGCGGCTGGTGGTAGACGGCGACGCCCGATGCGAGGCCCTTCACCAGCGTCAGGCCGCGCATCTGCTCCGGCCCGGTCTGGGCGGCAGTGAGCGCGCGCGCATCTTCCTCGTCGATGAGGTCGGCATTGACGATGAGTTCGGACAGAACCATCGCCACCGTCTGCAGCGCCTCGATCTCGACCTCTTCGTAGCGGCGCGGCTCGACGTGCTGGACGCAGAGCGCGCCGACCGCGCGTTCGCGGCGGACGATGGGGACGCCGGCGAAGGAGTGGAACTTGTCCTCGCCCGTTTCCGGGCGATACATGAAGTCGGGATGCGCGGCGGCTTCGGCGAGGTTCAGCGTCTCGATCCGGTCGGCGATGGAGCCCACCAGACCTTCGCCCACCGCCATGCGGGTGACGTGGACCGCCTCCTGCGCAAGACCGCGCGTGGCGAAGAGTTCGAGCATTCCCTCACGCAGCAGATAGATCGAGCAGACCTCGCTATCGAGGCACTCGCCTATCACTTCCACCACGTTGTTGAGCTTGGTCTGCGCATTGCTGCGCGAGGCCATCACCTCGTGAAGGCTCGTGAGAATGGTTCGGGCTGCTTCGACGGCTCCGCTGGTCATTCTTCTGGCGTAACGCAAAGTCATGGCTTTGGGAACGCAGCGGATGCCGTCGATTCAGCTTATGCGGGTGATATCGGGAATTACCCGGTTGTCCGGTGGAATTCTCCGCGCTCAGGACCCTCTACAAGACTGAAGATCGGCGATCAGAACCGCCCGATCTCCTCCTTGATGCGAAGCTTGCGCTTCTTGAGAGACTGGACGACCGCGGCATCAGGGATCGGGCGGCTCAATTCCTCGTGGATCTGCCGTTCGATACCGGCATGCTTGAGCTGCAGAGCGCTGACGTGCGAATTATCCATTGGACGTTCCTCCTTATAGGGGCCGGACCCTTGCCTTAAGGCAAACTGCGAACGGTGCTCTCGTAAGAGCCATGACGAGCGACCTGATCGGGCGACTCGACACTGGTGGGCCGGCGCAAAAACCAAGGAACCACAATCGGAGGACCTTGCGAAGACCCCACTTGCTTCATATCGGTGAGTTGCGTGAATCATGCGTTCGGCAGGATTCGGTCCCGCCCGTGCACAGGCTTGAAACTTTAAGGAATTCCGGCGTGACCGAAGAGGAAATGCGCAAGCGCCTCGAAATCCTGAAAGTCGAACATCGCGACCTCGACGCGGCGATCGATGCTTTGATGAACGCGGGTGGCGGCGGCGACATGCTGCAGATCGCGCGACTCAAGAAGCGCAAGCTGCGCCTCAAGGACCAGATCGCGCAGATCGAGGACTACCTGATCCCCGACATCATCGCATGATGGCTCAATCCTCCCTGTTCCTTAGGAATGGGGAGGTGGCAGTCGCGCAGCGACTGACGGAGGGGTTTTCTTCCCCTCCACCACCGCTTCGCGGCGGTCCCCCTCCCCATCGCTGCGCGACAGGGAGGATTCACGCCGTTTCCAAACGATCAGGATTAACTTTCGTTCACCCTGCCGCCGTGCCGTTCAGGGACAGCGCGATATTTGCGCGGGATTATCGATTCGCCCCCGCTTGCCGCCGATTCGCCGGTAGGAAATACGAAGGGCCATGTCGAAACCGGCTACCATCAATCCGCGCATCGTCGAGGCGCTCTACTGCGAGGCGCTCGTCCTGTCCGACGAGGTGCGCGCGGCGTTCACGTTGTCCGGGCGGATCGACGGAGATCCCGGCCGTGTCGCCCTCTCCAGCGAAGGGCTGCGCACCACCACGCGGATGATGCATGCGATCGCCTGGGTGCTCAATCACCGCGCCTATTTCATCGGCGAGATCAGTGACTTGCAGCTACGTCGCCAAGGCCGCCTGTCGCCGGCGATGCGCCAGTCGGACCCCGCGCATGCGCTGTTGCTGGAGCCCGCAACCGCCCGGCTGGTCGAGGCGACGCGGGTGTTCTACGACCGCCTCCTTCGCCTCGACCAGTTCTGGCGGCTGACCACACCTGCGGCTTTCGGCGCGATTGAGCAGCTTCGAGAACGGATCGAGGGCGAGGTCGCGACCGGCACCTGACGGCACTCAACGGTGCCATAACCGCCCTCAAGGTCGACACGGCGCTTCATCCACCCCATATCGCGCCCATGAACGCTGCTGCAGAGATCGACCGGCCCTACACGGTGGCCGAAACCATCGGCCCGCTGGTCCGCCGGGTGCTGGCGCGCAACCCGTCGCCCTTCACTTTCACCGGCACCCAGACGTATCTGGTAGGCACCGATGGCGAAGTGGCCGTCATCGATCCCGGCCCGGACGAGGCCGAGCATCTGGGCGCGCTGATGGCGGCGATCGGCGGGGACAAGGTGGTGGCGATCTGCTGCACTCATACCCACCGCGACCACTCGCCCGCCGCTGCCCCCCTCGCCGCGCTGACCGGCGCGCCGATCGTCGGCTGCGCGCCGCTGGTGCTGAGCGACGACGGCCCGCGCGCGGATGCCTCGTTCGATGCGAACTACGCGCCCGACCGCGTGCTCGCCGACGGCGAGGTGGTTACGGGCAAAGGCTGGACCCTGCGCGCGGTCACGACGCCGGGGCACACTTCCAACCACTTGTGCTTCGCGCTGGAGGAAACCGGCGCGCTGTTCACCGGCGATCATGTCATGGGCTGGTCCACCAGCGTCGTCTCCCCGCCCGACGGCGACATGACCGCCTACATGGAAAGCCTCGCCCGCCTCTACGAGCGCGAACAGGACGTGGTCTACTACCCCGCCCACGGCCCGGAAGTGACAAAGCCGCGCCAGCTCGTGCGCGGGATGATCGGCCACCGCCGCCAGCGCGAGCGGCAGATCCTGCGCCAGATCGAATCGGGCGTGACCACCATCGCCGCGATGGTTCCGCTGATGTACAAGGGCGTTGACGAAAGGCTCTGGCCCGCCGCCGGGCGTTCGGTCCTGGCCCACCTCCTCGATCTGGAAAAACGCGGCATTACAACGCGCCGCGAAGACGAATGGACGCTGATCGCCGCGAATTAGGCGTTCATCGACAAGTATTGTCGCAATAACACTTCACACGGTATTATCCACCGCCATCGAAAGGTGGAGGGTAATTCATGGCAACCGCAGCCGCAGCGCAGGTTTCGCGCGTCTCGTTCTGGGCGAAGATGACGATCGGGCTCAGCCTGTTCATCGTCTTCGCCTTTGCACAATTCGGTCTGCGCGGCTTCGTGCCCGTTACGCAAGTGCCGGTAATCTTTCATGTCCATGGCGTGGTCATGCTCGGCTGGCTCGCCCTCGTGACGACGCAGGCGCTGCTGGGCAACGGCAGTGGGCTGGAACTGCACCGACGGCTTGGCTGGGCGAGTGCAGTCATGCTGCCCACCATCGCCGTGCTGACCAGCCTGACCTGCTTCGCCGGGCTTCGCACCGGCATGTTCCCTCCGTTCTTCCCGCCGGCCTATTTCCTTGCGCTGATCCATGTCTCGATGCTGATCTTCGTGATGATGGTCGGCGGCGCCGTTGCGCTGCGTGGCCGTGCGGACTGGCACAAGCGGCTGATCCTGGGCTCCACCATCCTCATCATGGACCCTGCGCTCGGCCGGGTCCTGCCGATGCCTTTCATCATGCCCTGGGGCGAGTGGCTGTCGATGGCGATCCAGCTTGGCATGGTCGCGCTGATCGTGCGGCACGACCGGCGCACGATAGGCCGCATACATCCTGCCACCATGACCGTCGCGCTGGCGGTGGTGCTGGCGCATGTCCTTGTCGAACTGCTGGCGATCACGCCGCCGTGGGTCGCGTTCGCGGCGCAATTCGCGGGATAGATGTCCTGCTGTCCTCCCTGTCGCGCAGCGATGGGGAGGGGGACCGCCCGCATAGCGGGTGGTGGAGGGGGAGCCCCCTCCGTCAGCCCTGCAGGCTGCCACCTCCCCATTCCTGCGGAACAGGGAGGAAGACGACGGCCGCGATCTGCGAAAATTCCGCTTGGGTCCTTGGGCCAGCGTCCCTAGATAGACCCCGCCCGCAGCAAGGTTCGGGCGAGGATGTACAGGAACGACCATGACCGTAATGCCCGCCGACCTCTCAGGCATCGACGTGCGCGCCGAGATCGAGCGCCTGCGCAAGGAGCGCAATGCGGTCATCCTCGCCCATTACTACCAGAAGCCCGAGCTTCAGGACCTTGCCGACTTCGTGGGCGACAGCCTTGAACTGAGCCGCAAGGCGGCGGAAACCGATGCTGACGTCATCGCCTTTTGCGGCGTGAAGTTCATGGCCGACACCGCCAAGATCCTCTCCCCGAACAAGATCGTCGTGCTGCCCGATGTCAACGCCGGCTGCAGCCTGGAAGATTCCTGCCCGCCGGAGAAGTTCAAGGCGTTCCGCGAGGCGCACCCCGATCACATCGCGCTAACCTACATCAACTGCTCGACCGAGGTTAAGGCGCTGTCCGACGTCATCGTCACCAGCTCCAGCGCCGAGACGATCCTGCAGCAGATCCCGCTGGACCAGAAGATCATCTTCGGCCCCGACCGTCACCTCGGCGGCTACCTCGCGCGCAAGTTCAACCGCGAGATGCTGCTGTGGCCGGGCGTGTGCATCGTGCACGAGGCGTTCAGCGAGACCGAACTGCTGAAACTGCGCGCCGAGCATCCCAATGCGCCGATCGCCGCGCACCCCGAATGCCCGCCGCACATCGTCGATCATGCGGATTACGTCGGCTCGACCAGCGGCATCCTGCAGTATGCGAAGACCATGCCCGGCGACACGCTGATCGTGGCGACCGAGCCGCACATCATCCACCAGATGCAGCTCTCGATCCCGAACAAGACCTTCATCGGCGCGCCCGGTGCGGACGGCAACTGCAACTGCAACATCTGCCCCTACATGGCGCTCAACAACCTCGAGAAGCTGTACATCGCGCTGCGCGACCTGTCCCCGCGCGTGGAGATCGAGGAACCGCTGCGTCTGGCGGCGAAGAAGAGCCTCGACCGCATGCTGGAGATGGCCAGCGGGACGATCGGCAAGGGCGACCTGGGCGCGCGTTGAGGAAACGTCATCCCGCCTGAAGCGCGATGACCCAACCCTTCGTCATTGCGAGCGCAGCGAAGCAATCCAGAGCGGTCTTACACCGCCCTGGATTGCTTCGCTGCGCTCGCAATGACGATTCAAGGTAAGGCATCACTCTAAAGACAAGCCACCGGTCCCGGATCAGGTCCGGGACGACGACTGGCGAAACCTCTTCGCGCTTCCTATGTTGTATGGGAACGAACCGGGGAGCCCTGAAACTTGCGTGACGTCCTCATCCTGAGGAAACTGAAGGTCTGGTGCCTGCTGCTGCTGGCCGCCGTCTTCGCGCACGCGCTGATCCCGATCGAGGCCCGCGCCTCCGGCTCGGCATTCAGCCCTTCCACGGTCGAGGTATCGACCGGCCACTCCCTGCGTGTGGCTGCCGTGCGCAAGCTCGCCCCCCAGCGTGACCCGCTCGGCAGGGGGATGTTGCTCGCCGCCTCCTCCCAGGACCGGAAAGCACGGGACGCCCGCGCCTGCCCTGCCCCGGCCGCAGCCTCCGGCCCGCCCGGCTGGCGCTGCGCGCTGTCGCAACCCAGAGCCCCGCCCTTCGCCTGACACGCCGCCGGATCGCAATGCCGATCCGACAGTTTCAGCAAGGCCGGAGCGGCGCATTCCAGCGCGTCCCGGCAGCGAAGCACGGGACATCCAATGCCTCATCACACTCCCCTGATCGGCACCATCGTCGCCGGTCTGGTGATCGCCTTCTTCATGGGGGCGCTCGCCCACCGCCTGCGGGTTTCCCCCATCGCAGGCTACCTTCTCGCCGGCGTCATGGTCGGCCCCTTCACGCCTGGCTTCGTCGCCGATGCCGGGCTCGCACAGGAACTCGCCGAGATCGGCGTGATCCTCCTCATGTTCGGCGTCGGCCTGCATTTCTCGCTGCGAGACCTGCTGGCGGTGAAGAACATCGCCATCCCCGGCGCACTGGTGCAGATCGCCGTCGCCACCCTGCTGGGCATCGGCATCGGCTACATGATGGGCTGGGACCTTGCCGCCGGCTTCGTCTTCGGCCTCGCGCTCTCGGTGGCAAGTACCGTGGTCCTGCTGCGCGCGCTGCAGAGCCGCAACCTCGTCGAGACCGAGCGCGGCCGCATCGCCGTCGGCTGGCTGATCGTCGAGGATCTCGTCATGGTCCTCGCGCTGGTGCTGCTGCCTGCGCTGGCCTCGGGCCTCTCGGGAGGCGACGGCGCGGCAAGCCTGCCATGGGTGATCTCGACGACGTTGCTGAAAGTCGCGGGCTTCGTGGCGCTGATGCTGATCGTCGGGCGCCGCGTGCTGCCCTGGGCGCTGCACTGGGTGGTCCACACCGGATCGCGCGAGCTGTTCCGCCTTGCCGTCCTTGCGGTGGCTCTCGGCGTGGCGTTCGGGGCGGCCTATGCCTTCGACGTCAGCTTCGCGCTGGGTGCCTTCTTCGCAGGCATGATCCTGGGCGAAACCCAGCTGTCCCGCCGCGCCGCCGAGGAAACGCTGCCCTTGCGCGACGCTTTCGCGGTGCTGTTCTTCGTCTCGGTGGGCATGCTGTTCGACCCCTCGGTGGTGACCGAGCAGCCGATTCCGCTGCTGGTCACGGTGCTGACGATCGTGGTCGGCAAGTCGCTGGCCGCCTGGCTGATCGTGCGCGCCTTCGGCTACGAGAACGACAAGGCGCTGACGATCTCCGCCAGCCTTGCGCAGATCGGCGAGTTCTCGTTCATCCTCGCCGGGCTGGGCGCCGGGCTGGGGCTCCTGCCCGAGGCGGGACGCGACCTCATCCTGGCGGGCGCGATCATCTCGATCTTCCTCAACCCCTTCATCTTCAACTTCGCGGTCGGCAGTACCGGCTCCGTCAAGAAGCAGATGGAGGAGCAGGCGGAACAGGCGGAGATCGAGCACGAGAAAAAGCGCGAGGAGCACGTCATCCTCGTCGGCTACGGCCGCGTCGGCAAGCTGGTGGCGCACGGCCTGCGCGCCACCCCGACCGCCGTGCTGCTGATCGAAGCGCAGAGCGATCTCGCCCGCGAGGCCCGCGCCGAGGGCTTCGAGGTCGTCACCGGCAACGCGGTGGAGCCCGATGTCCTGAGGGAAGCCGGCATCGAGCGCGCCAACCGCATGCTCATCGCCATCCCCGAAGGCTTCGAGGCGGGCGCGATCTGCGAGGCCGCCCGCAAGCTGCGCCCCGACCTCTCGGTGATCGCCCGCGCCCACTCGGACGCGCAGTTCGCGCATCTCGTGGAGCACGGCTGCGACAAGGTGGTGCTGGGCGAGCGGGAGATCGCACGGCAGATGCTCGAACTGATCGGCGCCAGCGCCAGCCGCATCGCCGCCGTACCGGACGTGAAGTCGGCATGAGGGCGAGGAGAAAACCGCCCGGCTGGTTCAAGTGGGCGGTCTGGGGCGGGATCGTGCTGGCCGTCGCCGTCCCCACCGCCTGCGTGATGAACCACGGGGAGGTGCCGGGCTACGGCGCCTTCCCGTCATTGCCGCACTGAAACGAGACAAGTTTGGGTCGACGTTCTCGCCGTCATCAAAGGCAGTCGTAGTCTAGGCAGGCACTACGGCTGCCTCCGCCATGACCTTGCGTACCATCTCCGGTTCGGCCTCGATGACCGTGAGATAGGCGCGCACGGCGGGTGGCGGCATGTGGCGAGCCAATTCGTACTGGCGCAAATTGGCGAGCGGAATGCCATAGGCGGCCGAGAACTGCGCCTGGTCCAAGCCGAGGCGATGCCGCAGAATGCGAAACCGCCGTCCGATATGGGCGCGTTCCAGCCCGGCCACGCTGACGTCAAAATCCTCGGGATCGTTGGGGTCAGCCGGAATTGCGATCGTAGTCTCTTTGTTCACCAGCATTGCTCCGTCGAACAGATATCAGCCTGACCCGATCGTCTCTCAAGACGTACACGACCGTGAACAACTTACCGTCCACCAATCCCACCGCCTTGTAGCGATCTTCGCCATCGACCAAGCGAAACGAAGGTAAGACCTCATGCCGCGTATCCTCGAAAATCCGCATCCCGAACGCCAGCCGCAAGCCGTGCTTGACCAGATTGGCCTCGTCCTTGGCAGGGTCGAACGCGAACTCCATCGCCCGTGACTTTGGGCACCGCATATAACACGGGAAGTTAAACCCCGTCCATCCGGCGACTTACCCAGCCGCCGCGGCCCGTGCCCAGGCGACGATCGCGCCGGGCGGCATCGCACCGGACTTGCGCGCGATCTCCCGGCCCTTGTGGATCAGAACGAGGGTGGGGATGGACTGGATGCCGTAGCGCCCGGCGATCGCCCCTTCCGCCTCGGTGTCGAGCTTGCCGAGGCGCATCTCGGGCTCCAGCTGCGCCGCCGCCGCCGCGAAGGCCGGAGCCATCTGGCGGCAGGGACCGCACCACGCGGCCCAGAAATCGACCAGCAGCGGCAGGTCGCTGCGCCCCGCATGAGCATCGAAATTCGCTGTGGTCAGGGTGACCGGCGCCCCGGCGAAGAGGGCCGCCCTGCACTTGCCGCATGTGCCGCCGGCGCCCAGCCGTTCGACCGGCACCCGGTTAGACGTCGTGCAGCGGGGACAAACGACGATTCTGTTATCGGACATGGACACGTCTCCTCACCATCGATGTAGGAGCGCGCGACTCAGACCGCCACTTCGCGCCACTCGCCCGGCGCGATGCCGTCGAGGGTCCAGTCGCCGATGCTCCAGCGCACGAGGCGCAAGGTCGGGTGGCCGACGGCGGCGGTCATGCGGCGGACCTGCCGGTTACGGCCTTCGCGCAAGGTCAGTTCGATCCAGCAGTCCGGCACCGTCTTGCGGAAACGCACCGGCGGATTCCGCGGCCACAGGTCGGGCGTGTCGATGCGGCGGGCATCAGCGGGCAGCGTCGGGCCATCGTTCAGCGTGACACCCTTGCACAGCGCTTGGATCGCGGCCTCGTCCGGCTCTCCCTCGACTTGCACGAGATAGGTCTTGGGCGTCTTGTAGCGCGGGTTCGAGATACGCGCCTGCAGGCGGCCGTCGTCGGTCAGCAGCAGCAACCCCTCGCTGTCGCGGTCGAGCCGCCCGGCGGGGTAGACACCGGGCACCTTCACGAAGTCCGACAGCGTCGCGCGCGGGCTGGGAGACTTGAGGTCGGTGAACTGCGGCAGCACGTCGAACGGCTTGTTGAGCAGGATCAGGCGGGTCATGCGATCAGTCCTTCGCGGGCTTGTCTGCGGCGCGCGCCATCGCCAGCGCCACGGCGAGCAGCACCATGCCGACCACGTCGATCGTGCCCAGCGTCTCTCCGAAGGCGAGCCAGCCGACCGTGGCCGCCAGCGCCGGCTGTGCCATCAGCGCGAGGCCGATCACCAGCGGTGTGAAATGGCGCAGCGAGTAGATCAGGAAACCCTGCCCGATCAGCTGGCTCGACAGCGCGAGCGCGACCAGCGGCGTCCAGTCGCGCGGCATGATGACTTCGCCCAGCAGCACAGCGGCGAGCAGCATCACCGGCACGCTCGCGGCGGTCGAGACGGCGAGCAGAGAATATTGCCCTCTACCCTGCCGCACGCCGTTCAGCATGATGAGATAGACCGCGTAGAAGGCTCCGCCGAGCAGGCAGAACAGGTCTCCGACGAGGTTCGTGCGGCTGATCTCCAGCGATCCGCCCATCAGCAGGCCCGCTCCCGCCAGCGCGGCGAGGATGGCGCTGACTTCCAGCACGCGCGGCGCGCGCCGGGCGGTGGCAAGACCCCAGACCATCACGATCAGACTGCCCGAATTGCCGAACAGCGAGGCATTGCCCACCTTTGTCCGCACGATGCCGAAATGCCAGGCGGCGAGGTCCAGGGCAAAGAACACCCCCGCCGCCATGACCAGCGCGATCACCCCCGGCGACATCCTGCGCTGCACCGCAGGCTCACGTCCGGCGAGCAGCACGAGCACCGGCAGCGCGAGGGTCAGGCGCCAGAACCCGGCGGCGACCGGCCCGGTATCGGCAAGCCGCACCAGCCATGCCCCCAGCGCCAGCGCGACGTTGGCGGCCAGCAGCGCGAGGAGATGGCGCGCGGTCCAGTCATGGCCGGGTCGGACTTCGGGGACGGACAGGGCGGGAGCAGTGCTCATGGCCCGCGTCCTAGCGGCATGGCGCGGGCGGCGCACCTGCTTATTGGCGCGCCGCCCGGATCGTCAACAAAGCAGGATCAATTCGGCAACTGCGCCGTCTCTTCCCCTCTTGTCTTCCAGAGCGACCAGCCCACCCCACCCGCGATCAGCGCCAGCGTGATGCCGAGGCTCGCGAGCGGCGGGAACTTGGCGCCGCCCAGCGCAAAGTCGGCGATCAGGATCTTGCCGCCGATGAACACCAGCACCAGCGCCAGCGCATACTTCAGGTAGTGGAAACGATGCACCATCGCCGCCAGCGCGAAGTAGAGCGCGCGCAGGCCCAGGATCGCCATGATGTTCGAGGTGTAGACGATGAAGGTGTCGGTCGTGATCGAGAAGATCGCCGGCACCGAATCGATCGCGAAGACCAGGTCGGCCAGGTTGATCACCACCAGCGCCAGGAACAGCGGTGTCGCCGCCCAGACGAGGTGGCCCTTCGCGTTGGGCTCCTTCACGAAGAAGTGCTCGGCATGGTGCTGCTTGGTCACGCGCATGTGGCGCGAGATCCAGCGGATCGCGGCGTTGTTGCCGATGTCCGGGTCATGGTCGCTGGTGAACAGCATCTTGATCCCGGTGAAGATCAGGAAGGCGGCGAACAGGTACATGACCCAGTGGGCATGGGCGACCAGCGCCGCGCCGCCCGCGATCATAGCCCCTCGCAGCACGATGACGGCAAGGATGCCCCACAGCAGCGCGCGATACTGGTACTTGGGCGCGACCGCGAAGTAACCGAAGATCATCGATATGACGAAGACGTTGTCGATCGAGAGCGCCTTCTCGATGAAGTAGCCCGTGTAATAGTCGATCGCCGGCGCGGAACCCTTGGCCCACCAGATCCACGCGCCGAAGATCATGGCGATGCCGATGTAGAACACCGACAGTTTAAGCGATTCGGCGATGCCCATCTCCTTGTCGTCCTTGTGCAGGACGCCGAGGTCGAAGGCGGTGAGCAGCAGCACGACGGCCGCGAACGAAAGCCAGAACCAGGCAGGCGTGCCCAGCCAGTCGGCGAAGAGAAATTCCATGATTTCAAATCCAAATGGCGAACCCGTTCCCTCTCCCGTCGTCATTGCGAGCGTAGCGAAGCAATCCATGGTGGTCTGGAACTGCCCTGGATTGCTTCGCTACGCTCGTAATGACGAGGTGTGGGAGCATGAACCGTGTCCGGGGGAAACGGAGGCGCCGGCGCGCAGGATCGGGGGAGGAAAGCGCGCCGGCGCGCGGGTTACAGGCTGGCGAGTGCGCGCGCGGGCGGCAGCAGCCGCGCCATCCTGTCCCTGAGCCTGGTTTTCCGTTTCATCAGCCGGGCGACCTCCAGCGGGTCCTTGTGGCGGCCTGTCTTCATGCGGCGGATCGCGGCGTCGAGCTTCTGGTGCAGCTCTAGCAGGCGGAACATGCGTTCGGTCATTATCGTATCCCTATCGAACGGGTTGAAGTTCGATCGGATGAGCGGCGCTGGGGTTGCGTAAGAAAACAATGCTGAACCTGCACCGGTATCACCCGATGCGGTCCGACATCACGAGGCGTGAGGGAAGTTCCCGATCACGCCGCGCCAGAGGGGCCCGGCCCGCAAAGGCTCTAATACGACCGAATCGCTCCGAGTTCAACCCATTCCTCCCCGAGCTTGCTCGGGGAGGTGGCAGCGCGAAGCGCTGACGGAGGGGGAATTGCCTGAGCTCTCCCCCTCCACCACCGCCTGCGGCGGCGGTCCCCCTCCCCATCGCTGCGCGACAGGGAGGATTGCTTCTGCCTCAAAATCCGATATTAATGTGATATCACTTTTAGAGGGGTGCCACCGATGTCCGATTCGCATCTGCCCATCAACGCCAGCCGGGAGAGCATCGCCTCGACCCGCAGCGGCTACCTGATGCTCATAGTATTCCTGGCGCTGCTCGTGGCGATCGTGTTCTGCGTCGTCACGCTGGCCAGCGGCGATCCGGGACCGGGCACGGTGCTGGGCTTCCTCGCCTTCATCCTCCCGGCGGTGATCATGAACGTTCTGATCCTGAGCGGCTTCTACATGATCCAGCCCAACCAGGCCGCTGCCGTCACCCTGTTCGGCAGCTACAAGGGCACCGATCGCACCCCCGGCCTGCGCTGGGTCTGGCCGTGGATGGGCAAGACGAAAATCTCGGCCCGCGCCAACAACGTCGTCTCGGAAAAGCTCAAGGTGAACGACCTTCGCGGCAACCCGATCGAGATCGCCACCAACGTCGTCTGGCGCGTCGCCGACACCGCGCAGGCGCTTTACGACGTGGACGACTACAAGGCCTTCGTGAACGTCCAGATCGAGGCCGCCGTGCGCTCGATCGGATCGCGCTACGCCTATGACGACGTCGAGGATGCCGAGATCACCCTGCGTGGCAGCCACGAGCAGGTGAATGCCGAACTGCGCACCGAACTGATCGCCCGCCTGCAGGTGGCGGGCATCACGGTGGACGAGTGCGGCCTCACTCACCTCGCCTACGCGCCAGAGATCGCCGGGGCCATGCTGCGCCGCCAGCAGGCCGAGGCCGTCATCGGCGCGCGGCGCAAGCTGGTGGAGGGCGCGGTGTCGATGGTCGAGATGGCGCTGGCGCAGCTCTCGGAAAAGAACGTGGTCGAACTCGACGACGAGCGCCGCGCGGCGATGGTCTCGAACCTGATGGTCGTGCTCTGCGGCGAGCGGGATACCCAGCCCGTCGTCAATACCGGCACGCTCTACTCGTAACGTTCCGATGGCGTCTCCCGGCAAGAAGGCGTTCGCGCTCCGTCTCGATCCGGCGCTCTACGCAGCGCTGGAGCGGACGGCGGCGGCGGACTTGCGCTCGGTGAACGCCGAAGTCGAAGTGCTGCTGCGCGAGGCCCTCGCCCGGCGCGGCGTCAAGGTCGAGGCGGGCGAACCGGCAAGGCGCGGACGTCCGCCGAAGGATGGAGACTGATCATGCTGCACAAGCTGTTCGAGAATGATCCGTGGTTCGCCCCCAAGCGCTACGGCTACGGCGCGGGGCTGCCGATCGCGTGGCAGGGGTGGGCGCTGCTGGCGGCCTACCTCGCCATTATCGTCGGGATCGCGCTGCCGGGGACCGGCGGCACGCTGGGCGCCCGGACCGCGTCGTTTGTCGGCGTGCTGCTGGTGACGGGCGTGTTCATGGTGATCGCCGCGCGCCACACGCACGGCGGCTGGAAATGGCGCTGGGGCGGGGATTGAGGCGGTCCGTCGTCCCGGACCTGATCCGGGACGACGTGGAACATTACAACTTCGCGAAAACCGCCACCATCGCCTTCCACGCCCGGTCCGCCTCGCCCGGATCGTAGGCAGGCGAATCCGGCACGCACCAGCCGTGGTCGGCGGCGTAGACTTCCACTTCGGCCGGGCGCTTCGCCGCATCCGCAGCCTTGCGCAGTTCGGTCTTCACCTCGGGCTGCTTGGCGTCGTCATTGCGGGCGATGGCGAAGATGTAGCTCGCCTTCGTCTTGCCCAGAACCCGGTGCGGACTGTCCGGCGCCTCGGTCACCAGCCCCGCGCCGTGAAGCGACACCGCCGCCTTCACCCGCGCTGGCACCGCCGCCGCCGTGCGCACGGTGAATGGCCCGCCCATGCAGTAACCGTTGCTGCCGATCCCGCGCTTGGTGTCCACCGCGTCCTGCCCGTCGAGGAACGCGACATAGGCCGTCGCATCGCGCCTCACCGCGTCGGGCGTGAGCATCGCACGCATCGGGCCGACTTTCGCCTGACCTTCGGGCGTGCGGTACTCGGCGAAACTCTTCATCACCGGCGCCGGGCCCGAACGATAATAAGGGTTCACCACCAGCACCGCGAAGCCCTGCGCGGCAAGGCTGCGGGCCATGATCTTCTTGGCATCGCGCAGGCCCGCGATGTCGGGCCACATGACGATGCCGGGATGCTTGCCTTTCCCCGGATGGACGAAGAACGCATCGCACACCCCGTCCGCCGTGGTGATCGAGACCATGCGCTCTGTCAGTTCGCCGCCGCTCTCGGCCGCGACCGCGCCGCAGCCCGCCATCGCAAGGCCCGCGCCCAGCACCGAGAACGCGCGGCGGTCGATGCGGGTGAAGTCGTCGGCGGTAAAGTCGTCACACATGGGCTGGCCTTTCGCTGCTTTCCCGGCAGCCTAGCAGAGCTTCGCGCGACCTCAATCGCCGTTGAAGTTGAGTTCCAGGTTCACGGCATTGGGATCGGCAAGGAACAGTTGCCTGAGGCCGATGTGCGTCAGGTCGTTGAACCGATAATCGAGGCCCAGTTCGTCCAGCTTCGCGCGGGTCGCCTCGAAGCCGCTGCAGCGCAAGGCGACGTGATGGAAGCCGTTGGTTGATTCGCCCGGCAGGTAATCGTCGTAGCGCCCCGGAGCGGTGGTGCGATCGACGAGGTGAATGATCGGCAGCCCCCCTGCGTCGCGCATCCAGTAGCCCGCCGTGCCCGCGCGGATCGAGGGGTTTTCGCTGCGGATCAGGCCCAGTACGCGTTCGTAGAACGTGGCGGTGCCTTCGAGGTCGTCGGTCAGGATGTTGACGTGATCGATGCCGCTGACCTGCATGGTACTCTCCCTTTGTTGGACAAGGAGTACCCACCCCTGCCCCCTCCCGCAAGCGGGAGGGGAATGAGAGCATCGTTCTTCGCCCTCCCGCTCGCGGGAGGGCCGGGAGGCTTGAGAGCGAAGCGAACTAGCCGGACGGGGTGGGCCTCAGCTCCGGAACACCACCGTCCGCGCTCCGTTCAGCAGCACCCGGTCCTCCAGATGCAGCCGCACCGCCTCGGCCAGCACGCGGCGTTCGATGTCGCGGCCCTTGCGGACCATGTCCTCGGGCGTGTCGGAGTGCGTCACCGGCTCCACGTCCTGATGGATGATCGGCCCTTCGTCGAGGTCGGCTGTCACATAGTGCGCGGTCGCGCCGATCATCTTCACCCCGCGCGCGTGGGCCTGATGGTAGGGCTTGGCGCCCTTGAAACCCGGCAGGAACGAGTGGTGGATGTTGATGCAGCGCCCCGACAGGAATGCCGCCATCTCGTCCGAGAGGATCTGCATGTAGCGCGCCAGCACCACCAGTTCCGCCCGCGTCTCGTCGACGATGGCGCGGATCTGCGCTTCCTGCGCGGCCTTTTCGCCCTTGGCCATCGGCAGGTGGTGGAAGGGAATGTCCCCCAGCATCAGCGTGTTGATCGCCTCGCGCGGGTGGTTGGAGACGACGCCGACGATCTCCATCGCGATCTCGCCGATGCGGTGGCGATAGAGCAGGTCCGCCAGGCAATGGTCGAACTTGCTGACCAGCAGCAGGACGCGGCGCGGCCGGTCGCGGCGCTGCATCGACCAGGCCATGCCGTATTCGTGCGCGATCGGACCGAAACCCTCGCGGATGTCCTCGCGGTCCGTGGCGCCCGGATCGAAGGCCACGCGCATGAAGAAGCGGCCCTGCTCGAGATCGTCGAACTGCTGCGCCTCGGTGATGTTGGCGCCCATCTGCGCGAGATAGCCCGTCACCCGGGCGACGATGCCCGGACGGTCGGCACACGAAAAGGCGAGGATCAGCGGCTCGGCCATACCCTTGCCCCTTACGCCGCGACGGCGCCGCGATTGGTCAGCGCGGCCTCGCTCTCGGCCATGAGCGCGGCGATGATCTCGGCCACCGGCTCCTCCTTGCCGACCATGCCGACCGACTGGCCCGCCATGATCGAGCCGCTCTCGACGTCGCCGTCGATCACCGCGCGGCGCAGCGCGCCGGCCCAGAAGTGCTCGATCTTGAGCTGCGCCTCACCCATGTCGACCTCGCCCGCGTCCAGCAGGCGCGCGACTTCGATCTGCTTGGCGGTGAATTCCTCGGTGCCCTTGTTCTTGAGCGCGCGCACCGGGATCACCGGCAGGCGCGGATCGACCTGCACCGATGCCACCGCATCGCGGGCCGAGGCGCGGAAGAACGCCTTCTTGAACGCTTCATGGGCGATCGATTCGCTCGCGCAGGCGAAGCGGGTGCCGAGCTGCACGCCGGCCGCGCCCATTTCGAGGTATCCGGCGATCGCCTCGCCCCGGCCGATGCCGCCCGCGACGAACACGAGGTTGTCGGCGGCGAGGCTCGGCAGGATTTCCTGCGCCAGCACCGAAGTGGAGACGGGGCCGATGTGGCCGCCCGCTTCCGAACCCTCGATCACCAGCGCGTCCGCGCCCGAGCGCAGCAGCTTCTTGCCCAGCGCCAGCGTGGGCGCGAAGCAGATGACCTTCGCCCCGTTCGCCTTGATCGCCTCGACGCTGCCCTTGGGCGGAATGCCGCCCGCAAGCACCACATGCGTCACGCCGTGCTTCGCGCAGACGTCGATCAGGTCGAACAGCATTGGGTGCATGGTGATGAGGTTCACGCCGAAGGGCTTGGACGTCAGCGCCTTGGTGGCGGCGATCTCGGTGTCGAGCAGTTCCGGGGTCATCGCCCCGCAGGCGATCACGCCGAAGCCGCCCGCGTTGCTGATCGCGGAGACGAGGTTGCGCTCGGAAACCCAGGACATGGCGCCGCACAGGATGGCGGTCTCGGTGCCGAGGAATTCGCAGCCGCGCGCCATCAGCGCGGAAGTCTTGGTGAAGGCGGTCATGAAATTCCCATAGCCCGGATTTTTGTTCAGCCGTGCGCCATAGGGTGACGAGCCGCACCGCACAAGCGGCGAGCGACGGAACCAAATGGCGACAAGTTCGTTCAGGTGAGGCACAGTTACATGGAAATCAGGGGGTCATTTCCAACATGCAACACGACGACGAACCGCTGAATGCCGCAGCCACGACACCGTCGGGCCCGGAAGCGGTCGCCGCGCAGGGCGTAACGATCGACGAACATCTGTTCGAGGACATTCTGGATCTCGAAGGCGCGTTGCGGTTGAGTACGCAGGCCACCGCCGGTCTCGGCGCCCCGCGCGCCACGGAAATCGTGATGCTCGGCCGCAAGTTGCCCGAACCTTCAGCCGCGAAGATGCAGGTCCTTGCCGATGAAGTGCGCAAGGCCACGCAGGCCGGTGATCTGGCGCGGGTCCGCGAGTGTCACCTGCACGTCATCGACACGCTGGTTTCGCTGCGCACGACGTGCTGGGCCGTAAGATCCGAAGAATAGATCGAGTTTCATCGAGTTTCCCGATTACTCTTACATGTTCGTATAGCTTCTCCGCCTTGGCGGGCCTCGTTAGGTCTACAGCAGAGCCGCCAAAGGGCAGCACACGCCAATCCATGACCACAGGCCCATGACCAAAGGAGAGCCGACATGCACGGATCCAACTCAGACGAGCCCAAGTGCCCCTACGGCCACGGCGCCGCTACCCCGCTGACCACGCAGTTCGGCGCTCCGGTCGTCGACAACTCCAACTCCTACACCGCCGGGCCGCGCGGCCCGCTGCTGATGCAGGACGTCTGGCTGATCGAGAAGCTGGCCAACCTCAACCGCGAAGTGATCCCCGAGCGTCGCATGCACGCCAAGGGTTCGGGCGCATTCGGCACCTTCACCGTCACCGGTGACGTCTCGAAGTACACCCGCGCGAAGTTCCTCGCTGAAAAGGGCAAGCAGACCGAACTGTTCGCCCGCTTCACCACCGTGGCCGGAGAGCGCGGCGCGGCCGATGCCGAGCGCGACATTCGCGGCTTCGCGGTGAAGTTCTACACCGAGGAAGGCAACTGGGACATGGTCGGCAACAACACGCCGGTCTTCTTCGTGCGTGATCCCCGCCACTTCGCCGATCTCAACAAAGCGGTGAAGCGCGATCCGCGCACCAACATGCGCAGCGCGCAGAACAACTGGGACTTCTGGACCCTGCTGCCCGAAGCCTTCCACCAGGTCACTTACGTGATGGGCGATCGCGGCATCCCCAAGTCGTACCGCCACATGGACGGCTTCTCCAGCCACACCTACTCGTTCTACAACGAGGCGGGCGAGCGGTTCTGGGTGAAGTGGCACTTCAAGACCCAGCAGGGCCACGCGCATCTGACCGACGCCGAAGCCGCCGAAGTCGTCGCCGGCGACCGCGAGAGCAACCAGCGCGATCTCTACGAGGCGATCGAGCGCGGCGAGTTCCCGAAGTGGAAGGTCATGGTCCAGATCATGGACGAGGCCGAGGCCGAGACGTGCGGCTTCCACCCGTTCGATCTCACCAAGGTCTGGTCGCAGAAGGTCTATCCGCTGATCGAGGTCGGCATGATGGAACTGAACCGCAATCCGGAGAACTTCTTCGCGGACGTGGAGCAGAGCGCCTTCAGCCCGTCCAACCTCGTCCCCGGTATCGGCGTCTCGCCCGACAAGATGCTGCAGGCGCGCCTGTTCGCCTATTCGGACGCGCAGCGGTATCGTCTGGGGGTCAACCACCACCAGATCCCGGTGAACGCGGCGCGCTGCCCGGTGTTCAACAACCACCGCGACGGCCAGGGCCGGGTCGACGGGAACTACGGCGGACTGCTGCACTACCACCCGAACTCGTTCGACCAGTGGCAGGACCAGCCCGAATTCCGCGAGCCCCCCTTGCGCCTCTCGGGCGCTGCCGACTTCTGGAACTTCCGCGAGGATGACGACGATTACTACAGCCAGCCGCGCGCGCTGTTCCAGCTGATGGACGATGCGCAGAAGGAGCGTCTGTTCGGCAACACCGCCCGCGCCATGGGCGACGCGCCGGACTTCATCAAGCAGCGCCACATCGACAATGCCACCCGCTGCGATCCGGCTTACGGTGCGGGCCTGGCGGCTGCGCTGGGGATGAGCGTGAGCACCGAACTCTCGCCGGTGCCCGAACTGGCAGACTGACCTGACGGTCGAATGAAAAGGCCCCGTGTGGGGATGTCCGCGCACGGGGCCTTTTTCGTGATTGTTCCGTCACCCTTTGACAGTCATCCCCGCGAAGGCGGGGACCCATCTGATGACCGTGCAACACGAGAGAACCGGAGATGGGTTCCCGCCTTCGCGGGAATGACTGTCAAAGGGTCGGTGTCCTACTTCGCCACCGTGAACGTCGTCGCCATGTCAGCCTTCGAATCGCCGCCGACCCACACGTCGAACGCGCTGTCGTCCTGCACCCAGCCCTTGGTCACCGCGCTCCAGTAGCGTAGGTCGTCGGCCGTCAGGGTGAACTGCATATGCTTCGTCTCGCCCGGCGCGAGGGCGACGCGGGCGAACTTCTTGAGCTGGCGCACCGGACGCGAGGACGTGCCCACGCGCTGGTGGATGTAGAGCTGCGCCACCTCGTCGCCCGCACGCTTGCCGGTGTTGGTGAGGTCGAACGACACCGTGACCGGCTCGCCCGGCTTCACCGAGGCGCGGTCCACCGCCAGCTTGCCGTAAGCGAACGTGGTGTAGCTCAGGCCATGACCGAAGGGCCAGGTCGGCGAATTGTCCTCGTTCCAGTAGCGCTTGTCGGCGCTTCCGGGCTGGTGCGAGGGCAGGTAGGCATACGTGTAAGGCGCCTGGGCAGCGCTGCGAATCCAGCTGAAGGGCAGCTTGCCGCCGGGATTGACATCGCCGAGCAGCAGGTTGGCGACGGCATTGCCGCCCTCGGAGCCGGGATACCACGCCTCCAGCACCGCGCCGGGCTTCGCATCGCCGAGGCTGAGCGGACGGCCGTTGACCAGCACTACGACGACCGGCTTTCCCGTGGCGATCACCGCGTCGAGCAGTTCCTGCTGACGGCCCGGCAACTTCAGGTCCGATCGCGAGGCGAATTCGCCCGCCATGTTCTGCGCCTCGCCCAGCACCATGACCGCGACGTCCGACTGCTTCGCAAGCGCGATCGCCCTGGCCAGTTCCGCCTTCTCGTCGATCGCGGGATGCTCGCCGGGCTTGTTCATCGCGTCGAAGAAGGAGGGGTTCTTGCGGGTCGGCCATGCCGTTCCGGTCGCATATTCGACCTTCACGCCCGCGCCCAGCTTGGCGCGCAGGCCCGCAAGGACGCTGACGCCCTCCGGCTTGTTGGAGGAGAACACCCAGGGGCCGAGCATGTCGTGGCCCGCATCGCCGAGCGGCCCGATCACCGCCACCGACTTGAGCTTGCTGCGGTCCAGCGGCAGCAGCCCACCCGCATTGGCCAGCAGCACCGCCGACCGCTCGGCCGCGATCCGTGCGACTTCGCGGTGGGCGGGATCGTCGAAGGTCCTGGGCACCGCCTTGGGATCGACATAGGGCTTGTCGAACAGGCCAAGGCGATACTTGGCCTCGAGCAGACGCAGCACCGGGCCGTCGAGCGCGCTTTCGGCCACTTCGCCGTTCTTCACCGCGTCGATCAGCGACAGCATCGGTGAGGGGTTGCTCGGCACCGTCATCGCAAGGTCCATGCCCGCCTCCAGCGCGCGCACGGCGGCCTGCTTCGGGCTGCCCGCCATGCCCTGCTTCTCCAGCGAATCGACGCCGTTGGCATCGCTCACCACGAAGCCCTTGAAGCCCCATTCCTTGCGCAGCACGTCGGTCAGCAGCCACGTGTTCGCCGCCGCCGGAACGCCGTTGAGGCCCATGTAGGCGCTCATGATATTGCCCGCGCCCGCATCGAGCGCGGCCTTGAACGGCGGCAGGTAAGTGTTGCGCAGCTGGTTTTCCGACAAGTCCACCTCGTCGTAGTCACGCCCGCCGAACGAGGCGCCGTAGCCGACGAAATGCTTGGGGCCGGACAGCACGTGGCCCGGCGTGCCGATGGCCCCGCCCTGGAAGCCGCGCACCTGTGCCGCCGCCATCGCCGCGCCGAGCACCGGGTCCTCGCCCGCGCCCTCGACCATGCGGCCCCAGCGCGGGTCCATGGTGATGTCGACCATCGGCGCGAAGGTCCAGTTGATGCCCACCGCGCGCGCTTCCGATGCCGCGACGGCCTGGCCGCGCTCGGCCGTCGCCGGGTCCCACGACGCGGCCATCGCGATCGGCACCGGCATGATCGTGTGCAACCCGTGGATCACGTCGTAGCCGATCAGCAGCGGAATGCCGAGGCGGGTCTTCTTCACCGCCAGTTCCTGCAGCGCGTTGATGCGGACCGGGTCGGTGACGAACAGCATCGAGCCGACCTGCCCCTTCGCGATCGCGGCGTCGATGTTCACCGCCGTCGCCTTGGGGTTCGCCACGGTAGCCCCGCCGAAGTCGAAGTACTGGACGAGCTGGCCCGCCTTCTCCTCCAGCGTCATCCGCTGCAGCATCGCCTCGGCGCGCGCCCGTGCCTCGGCCTCGGTGACGACTTTCGCCTCTTTGGCAACGACCGGTGCAGCCGCAAGGGGAGCCAGCGACGACGTCAGGGCCAGGGCGAGTACCATTCGGGAAAGGCGCAAGGTCGATTACTCCGTTGGAATGCTGATCGGGATACTTGTGCACCCGCCATATCCCGGTTTCGCGTATTTGACAGCGCTGTATCCGACGCGCGGATAGCGGAAACGAAAAAAGGCGGCGCTTACCGCGCCGCCTTTCTCCAATCCTTCGCGGGTACGCGAGAACGCTGCGATCAGGCCGCCGCGTCGAGTCCGTAAGCGGTGTGCAGCACGCGCACGGCCAGTTCGGTTTCGTCGGTGTCGATCAGGACCGATACCTTGATCTCGCTGGTCGAGATGGCGATGATGTTGATACCGCGATCGGCGAGCGTCTTGAACATCGTCGCCGCGACGCCTGCGTGGCTGCGCATGCCGACGCCCACGACGCTGATCTTCGCCACGTTGCCCTCGGCGATCATGCGGTAGTAGCCGATCGCGTCCTTGCGCTCTTCCAGCAGCGCCTGCGCGCGGGCGAGGTCGGCCTGCGGGACCGTGAAGGTCACGTCGGTCTCGCCTTTGTCCTTGGCAACGTTCTGGATGATCATGTCGACGTTGATGTTCGAATCCGCGAGCGGCGCGAAGATCGACGCCACCGCGCCCGGACGGTCGGCGATGCGGGTCAGGGTGATCTTGGCTTCGTTCTTGTCGGCAGCGATGCCGGTGATCAGCTGGCGTTCCATGTCGCTTCCTTCAAGCTCTTCGTCACTGACGATCAGGGTTCCGGGGATGGTATCGGCGGCGGGTGCGTTCTCGTCGATGAACGAGGACAGCACCTGCACGCGCACATTCTCCTTCATGGCGAGGGAGACCGAGCGGGTCTGCAGCACCTTGGAGCCGACCGAGGCCAGTTCCAGCATTTCCTCATAAGTCACCAGCGGCAGCTTGCGCGCCTTGGCGACGATGCGCGGGTCGGTGGTGTAGACGCCGTCGACGTCGGTGTAGATGTCGCAGCGGTCGGCCTTCACCGCCGCCGCCACGGCCACGGCCGAAGTGTCCGAGCCGCCGCGCCCCAGCGTGGTGACGCGGTTGTCGGGCGAAACGCCCTGGAAACCGGGGATCACCGCGATCTGGCCCGATGCCATCGAGGCGATCAGCGCCTCGGCGTCGATGTCCTCGATGCGGGCCTTGGCGTGGGCGTCATCGGTCTTGATCGGCACCTGCCAGCCCAGCCACGAGCGCGCCTTGCAGCCCATCGACTGCAGCGTCAGCGCGAGGAGGCCGGAGGTGACCTGCTCGCCCGAGGCGACGACGACGTCGTATTCGGCGGGATCGTAGAGGGCGTCCGCTTCACGGCAGAAGTTGACGAGGCGGTCGGTCTCGCCCGCCATCGCGGAGACGACCACGGCCACTTCGTGCCCGGCTTCCTGCTGGCGTTTGACGATACCCGCCACGCGCCGGATGCGCTCGGACCCGGCCATGGAAGTGCCGCCGAATTTCATCACGATACGTGCCAAGGCGCCGTTGCTCCCCTGCGTAAAAGACCCGCGCGGAGTGCGCGAGTGTGGATAAGAGTCGGCGGCGCTGTTAGGGGGGGATCATGGACAATGCAACTGCCTCTCTTCCCGCTTCGCGCGCAACAATCGATCCGAAGGAGGCCGCGCACTTCGGCGCCCTCGCCGCCGAGTGGTGGGATCCGAAGGGCACGTCGGCGATGCTGCACAAGCTGAACCCGGTGCGCCTCGGCTTCATCCGCGAGGCGATCGACGGGCATTTCGGCACCGATTCGCGTGGGCTCAGGCCGCTGGCGGGCAAGCGCGCTCTCGATGCCGGATGCGGCGCGGGCCTGCTGTGCGAGCCGCTGGCGCGCATGGGCGCGGCGGTGACGGGCGTGGACGCGGCGCCGGAGAACGCCGCCGCCGCGCGCGCCCATGCCGAGGCGGGCGGGCTGGCCATCGATTACCGCGCGGGCGAACTGGGATCGCTGGGCCTGACCGGCTACGATCTCGTCTGCTCGCTGGAGGTGATCGAGCACGTCACCGACAAGGCCGCGTTCATCGGTGACCTGTCCGCTGCGCTGGCGGACGATGGACTGATGATCCTCTCCTGCCCCAACCGCACCGCCCGCTCGCGCGTGCTGCTGGTGGAGGCGGCGGAGCGGCTCGGCCATGTGCCGAAGGGAACGCACGAATGGAGCCAGTTCGTGACGCCTGAGGAACTGCGCGAGCTTGCGGATGGCGCCGGGCTGGAACTGGGTACGCCGCGCGGGATCGCATGGTCGCCGCTCAAGGGGCTGCACCTGTCAGACGATCTGGCGCTGAACTTCATCGCGACGGCGCGGAAGAAGTAAGCATCCTCCCTGTTCCGAAGGAATGGGGAGGTGGCAGCCCGCAGGGCTGACGGAGGGGCTTCTCCCCCTCCACCACTCGCTACGCGAGCGGTCCCCCTCCCCATCGCTTTGCGACAGGGAGGATTTGGGGACCTTACCCCAGCACCCCCTCGATCGCCGCCACGGCCTTCGCCTCACGCTCGGCCCAGGTTCCGGCGATGCGCACGAAGGTCACCCCGGCACGCACCAGCATGTCCTCGGCCAGCGCGGCGAAGCGGGCGCGGGTGTCATCGGTCCCGAAAAAGCGGGTGCCGTCCTCCTGCCAGGGCACATCGGGCTCGAACAGCAGGTAGAGGTCGGCCTTGGGATAGGCCAGCAGGGCTTCGGGCACTTCGCCGAACAGCATCTGCGCCCAGGCGGCGGTCATCAGCTGGTCGGTGTCGAACAACAGGACCGGCGCACCGTCATCGTCAGACAGCGCCCGGCGATTGTGCCGGGCCTGCCCCTCGGCGATGACGAGAAGGTCGGTCATCGTCAGGTCGATGCCGTTCTCTTCGCAATAGGTGCGGCCATACTCCGGCACAAAAGGCCAGCCGCGCGTGACGAGCAGGCGCTCGCACAGCACCGACTTGCCGGTGCTCTCGGCGCCGTGGAGGCAGACGGTCTTCATGCCTGCGTCCTGTAGGCGACGATCCATTCCCGCAAGGCCAGCACCGACATCAGGAGAAATACGACGTAAAGCCCCGCCGTCGCCCACAAGTCCTTGTGAACGTAGACTGCGATGGACGCGATATCGACGGCGATCCACAAGACCCAGTTCTCGATGCGGCGAAACGCGAGCAGGATCTGCGCGGCGATGCTGGCCCCGGCAATCGCGGTGTCGGCGTAAGGCAGCGAGGCGTCGGTAAAGCGGTGCATCACCCAGCCGAGGTTGAGCGCCAGCGCCGCCGTCGCCGTCAGCCAGACGACGCGGCTGAGGTTGCTCAGCAGGCGAACGGGCACGCGGTCGTCGCCCTCGCCGCCGGTCTTCGCCGCGCGCAGCCAGAGCACCCAGCTCCACCCCTGCGCCACGAAGAAGAAGACCTGCAGCCCCGCCTCTCCGTAGAGCTTCGCCTCGAAGAACACGGCGACATAGAGCGCCACCATGGCCATGCCGAACGGATAGTTCCACACGCTGCGCCGCACCAGCAGCGCAATGTTGGCAAGACCGAGCGCGGCCGCGATCCATTCGACGGTGTTCATTGCCCCGGCCCCCGAAACAGTCCCCGAATCAGGCCAGCGCCGCCGCCCATTCCGGCTCCTTGAAGCCGACGAGGATGCCGCCGGGATATTCCACCACCGGCCGCTTGATGGTGCTGGGATTGGCGGCCATCAGCGCAGTCGCCTTCTCGGCGTCGAGGTCGGCCTTGTCGGCATCGGGCAGCTTGCGGAAGGTGGTCCCGGCGCGGTTCAGCACCTTGTCGAGCCCGGCGGCGTCGATCCACGCCGCGAGCTTTTCCGGGTCCGCGCCTTCCTTCTTGTAGTCGTGGAACGTGTACGCGATCCCCTTCGCGTCAAGCCAGACACGCGCCTTCTTCACCGTGTCGCAGTTGGGGATGCCGTAGAACTCGATCGCCATGCCGTACCTATCGCCCTGAAACGCAGGCACAAGTTACGGTAAGGAGCCTGCTTCACGCGCGGCGATACACCAAGCCGCGCGCGATGCATACCGGCAAGAACATGGGGCCGATCAGCCCGGCAGCCTTGCCTTCATGTCGAAGCGCTGCACCTTGGGCATGTCGCACGTGTAGAGCGTGTAGCTCTCGTAATATTCCTTCATGCCGCGACGCTGGACCATGAGATGCTCGGCATTGCGCGCCCAGGCGGCGGCGTGCTCCGCGCTCTCCCATTCCGACATCGACAGCACTTCGC
Source organism: Novosphingobium sp. fls2-241-R2A-195 (assembly GCF_030209485.1). Taxonomy (NCBI): domain Bacteria; kingdom Pseudomonadati; phylum Pseudomonadota; class Alphaproteobacteria; order Sphingomonadales; family Sphingomonadaceae; genus Novosphingobium; species Novosphingobium sp. fls2-241-R2A-195. The sequence goes on along the minus strand of NZ_JARVRY010000027.1, from coordinate 129,990 downwards.
CGTCGTCCGCCGTATAGCTGCGGAACAACAGGAATCCCGGCTGCTCGGCGGCCATCGCCTCCATGGCGACGGCGTCGTGGATATAAGCGTCAACGTCGATGTCGGCGCGCTTGCGGTTGCGGAAAAGGACAAGGAACATTTGCGCTCCCTGCATCGCCGCAATCGGTTGTACAAGTGATCAAAAGCGCCATTGTGACTTGCGATTTGTCCCGCTTCGGGAAGATCGCAGCCGCTTCGACCACAATCAGCGCTCCACTGGACAAATCGCGCGATTCCCGACAAGGCGCGAGGCACCATGAGCATGAACAGCTTCGGCCGCCTTTTCCGCTTCACCACCTGGGGTGAAAGCCACGGACCCGCCATCGGCGCCGTCGTCGACGGGTGCCCGCCCGGCCTCGCGATCGACGAAGGCGTGATCCAGCCCTTCCTCGACGCACGCCGCCCCGGCCAGTCGAAGTTCACCACGCAGCGGCAGGAGCCGGACCAGGTCCGCATCCTCTCGGGCGTGTTCGAAGGCCAAGATGGCATAAAACGCACGACAGGCACCCCGATCAGCCTGATGATCGAGAACGTCGACCAGCGTTCCAAGGACTATTCCGAGGTCGCCGTCGCCTATCGCCCCGGCCATGCCGACTACGCCTACGACGCCAAGTACGGCTTCCGCGACTATCGCGGCGGCGGGCGCTCCTCGGCGCGCGAGACCGCCAGCCGCGTGGCGGCGGGCGCGGTGGCGCGGCTGGTGATCCCCGAGGTCAAGATCCTCGCCTACGTCTCCGAGATCGGCGGCGACATGATCGATCCGGGCAAGTTCGACGAAGCCGAGATCGCGGGCAACCCGTTCTTCTGCCCCGACGCGGCCGCTGCGGCGCGCTGGGAGAAGATCGTCGATGACGCGCGCAAGAGCGGCTCTTCGGTCGGCGCGGTGGTGGAATGCTATGCCAGCGGCGTGCCCGCAGGCTGGGGCGCCCCGCTCTACGCCAAGCTCGACGCGGATCTCGCGGCGGCGATGATGGGCATCAACGCGGTCAAGGGCGTCGAGATCGGCGACGGCTTCGCCGCCGCGCGCCTCTCCGGCGAGCAGAACGCCGACCCGATGCGCCCGAATGCCGAAGGGCCGGACGGCGCGCCGGAGTTTCTGGCGAACCACGCGGGCGGCATCGCGGGCGGCATCTCCACCGGCCAGCCGGTGACCTGCCGCGTGGCGTTCAAGCCGACCAGTTCGATCCTCACTCCGCAAGCGACCATCAACCGCTCCGGCGAGGCGACCGAGATGTTCACCAAGGGCCGCCACGACCCCTGCGTCGGCATCCGCGGCGTGCCGGTGGTCGAGGCGATGATGGCGCTGGTGCTGGCCGATCACAAGCTGCTTCACCGCGGGCAGTGCGGTTGAGTGGCCCGAATCCTCCCTGTTGCGAAGCAATGGGGAGGTGGCAGCCCGCAGGGCTGACGGAGGGGTCGTCTCCCCCTCCACCACCCGCTGCGCGGGCGGTCCCCCTCCCCGAGCAAGCTCAGGGAGGATTTGCTTGCGCATCCTGATCGACGCTGACGCCTGCCCGGTGAAGGAGGAGACCTACAAGGTCGCCGCCCGCCACAAGGTGCCCGTCGTCGTCGTCAGCAACAGCGCGATCCGCGTCCCGCAAAGTGCGCTGATTTCCCGCAAGGTGGTCAGCGACGCCTTCGACGCGGCGGACGACTGGATCGTGGAGAATACTGACGCCGCCACGGTGGTGATCACCGCCGACATCCTCCTAGCGGACCGCTGCCTGAAGCTGGGTGCGAGCGTGGTTGCTCCCAACGGCAAGCCTTTCACCACCAGTTCGATCGGCAGCGCCATCGCCACCCGCGCGATCATGGCGGACTTGCGCGCGGGCGGAGACATCGTCGGCGGGCCGCCGCCGTTCGCGAAGCAGGACCGCTCGCGGTTCCTCTCGGCGCTGGACGAAGTGCTGGTACGGTTGCTGAGGTCGTCGTCCCGGACTTGATCCGGGACCGCTGACGCCTTCAACCCCAGTTCGTCATTGCGAGCGAAGCGAAGCAATCCAGGGCGGCCCTACACCGCTCTGGATTGCTTCGCTTCGCTCGCAATGACGATGAAGGGAGAGTTGGCCAGACCGGTACGATGCTTTCCACATCTCATCGACAGAGCTGCACAATCCATCTCCGATTGATCGCCTGAACCGATGAGCCCAATCGGATCATCGTGCTTACAATCGTCACACCCCCGGCCTATCTGAGCTTCACCAGTTTCAACCACCCAACTGAGGGAACTACATCCATGGGTATCGTCGGCAGCACCATCAAGCCGTTCAAGAACACCGCCTTCCAGGCCGGTAAGGACTTCTTCGACGTCACCGAAGGCGACATCGCGGGCAAGTGGGCCGTGTTCTTCTTCTACCCGGCGGACTTCACCTTCGTGTGCCCGACCGAGCTGGAAGACCTCGCCGGTGAATACGCCACGCTTCAGGGCCTGGGCGTCGAAGTGTTCGGCGTTTCGACCGACACGCACTTCAGCCACAAGGCATGGCACGACACCTCGGACGCCATCGGCAAGTGCACCTACGCCTTCCTCGGCGACCAGAACCACAACCTTGCCAACAACTTCGGCGTGCTGCGCGAAGGCGTCGGCCTGGCTGACCGCGCCACCTTCGTGGTCGATCCGGACGGCGTGATCCAGCTGGTCGAAATCACCCCCGAGGGCGTGGGCCGCAACGCCAAGGAACTGGTCCGCAAGATCAAGGCCGCCAAGTACTGGCGCGAGCACCCCGGCCAGGTCTGCCCGGCCAAGTGGGAAGAAGGCGAAGCAACGCTTGCTCCCTCGCTCGACCTCGTCGGCAAGATCTAAGACCCCTGCAAATCCTCCCCGTGGCCACAGGCCATGGGGAGGTGGCAGCCCCGCAAGGGGCTGACGGAGGGGGCGGGCCGCAGGGCCGCAGACGTCGCATTGCAGACGGGACCGCCCCGCCCCCCTCCACCATCCTTCGGATGGTCCCCCTCCCCGCTTCGCAGGGAGGATTCCCAACAAAGGAAACCTGACTCATGCTCGACGCCAACCTGAAGCAACAGCTCTCGCAATACCTCGGCATGCTGCGCGAGCCGATCGAGCTCGTCGCCTCCCTTGGCGATGACGCAAAGTCCACCGAGACCCGCGAGCTGCTGACCACCATCGCCTCGCTCTCGGACAAGGTCACCGCCACTTTCGACGGCGACGATGCACGCCGCCCCAGCTTCATCATCCGCCGCGCCAGCGACGCAAGCGCCTGGGTGCGCTTCGCCGGACTGCCGCTCGGCCATGAATTCACCTCGCTCGTCCTCGCCCTGCTGTGGACCGGCGGCCACCCGCCCAAGGTCTCGGACGAAGTTCTGGAGCAGGCGAAGGCGCTCGAAGGCTCGCTGACGTTCGAGATGTACTTCTCGCTCTCGTGCCACAACTGCCCCGACGTGGTGCAGGCGCTGACGCTGATCGCGCTCAACAACCCGCACGCCGACGTGACCCTGATCGAAGGCGGCACGTTCCAGACCGAGGTCGAGGAGCGCGGCGTCATGGCCGTGCCCGCCGTCTTCCTGAACGGCGCGATGTGGGGTTCGGGCAAGATGAGCATCGAGGAAATCCTCGGCAAGCTCGACACCGGCGCTGACGCCAAGGCCGCCGCCAAGCTGGCCGAGAAGAAGCCTTTCGAGGTGCTCGTCGTCGGCGGTGGTCCTGCCGGTGCCGCCGCGTCGGTCTACACTGCGCGCAAGGGCTTCAGCACCGGCATCGCCGCCGAGCGTTTCGGCGGCCAGGTGCAGGACACCATGGGTATCGAGAACTTCATCTCGGTCCCCTACACCGAAGGCCCCAAGCTTGCCGCCGCGCTGGAATCGCACGTCGCTGAATACGACATCGACGTGATGAACCTGCAGCGCGCCGAAAAGCTGATCCCGGCCAGCGAAGTGGGCGGCTATCACGAAGTCGTGTTCGCCAACGGCGCTTCGTTGAAGGCCCGCTCGGTGGTGCTGACCACCGGCGCGCGCTGGCGGAACCTTGGCGTGCCCGGCGAGGCCGAGTACAAGAACAAGGGCGTGGCCTATTGCCCGCACTGCGACGGCCCGCTGTTCAAAGGCAAGCGCGTGGCGGTGATCGGCGGCGGCAACTCGGGCGTCGAAGCGGCGATCGACCTTGCCAACATCGTCGGCCACGTGACGCTGATCGAATTCGACGCCAAGCTGCGCGCCGACCAGGTTCTGGTCGACAAGCTCAAGTCGATGAAGAACGTCGATATCTTCACCAGCGCCCAGACCACCGAGGTCGAAGGCGACGGCGAAAAGGTCAACGCGCTGGTCTACAAGGACCGCAATTCGGGCCAGGAGCACAAGGTCGAGCTGGAAGGCGTGTTCGTCCAGATCGGTCTGGTGCCCAACACCGAATGGCTGAAGGACTCCGGCGTCGAACTGACGGCGCGCGGCGAGATCGTGATCGACGAGAAGGCCGCCACCAACCTGCCCGGCGTGTTCGCGGCAGGCGACGTGACCACGGTACCTTACAAGCAGATCATCATCGCCATGGGCGAGGGTTCGAAGGCGGCGCTTTCCGCATTCGACTACCTGATCCGCAACGAGGCGCCCGAGGAGATCGCACAGGCAGCGCAAGCAGCCTGAACGACGCTGAGGTTATAACGAGAGGCGGGCGGGGATCGTAAGATTCCCGCCCGTTTTCGTGGGCGGATGGGGCTTCGACAAGCTCAGCCTGAGCGGGTTTGAGAGAACACCTCTAAAACCGCTCAGGCTGAGCTTGTCGAAGCCCCACGAGCAGCGCACACGCTTGCTTCCAAAACCCCGTCATCCCCGCGAAGGCGGGGACCCAACTGATGCCGGTTCAACAGGCGCCGTCAGCAGATGGGTTCCCGCCTTCGCGGGAATGACTGATTAAGAGAAAGGCAAGCGCTCAAACCCCGTCGATATGCCGCTTCAGCCCCGCCTCCCACATCGCGATACGCCCCGAGCGCACCGCCGCGTCCATATCCGGCGCGAACCGCTTCGACGCGCTGCCCATCGCCACCGCGTCCTCCAGCGAGGCATGGAGGCCAACCCCGACCCCCGCCAGCATCGCCGCGCCCAGAGCGGTCGTCTCGATATCCGCAGGCCGCTCCACGGGCAGCGCGAGCACGTCGGCCAGATCCTGCGCCATCCAGTCGTTGGCGCTCATCCCGCCATCGATGCGCAGCGAGGTCCAGGCCGCGCCGTCGGCGGCGAAGGCGGCCTGCAGGTCGTGGCACTGGTGCGCCATCGATTCCATCGCCGCGCGCACGATATGCGCCCGGCTGGTCCCTTGCGTGAGCCCGGTGACGACGCCCTTGGCATCCGGCTGCCAGTGCGGCGCGCCCAGCCCCGCCAGCGCGGGCAGGAAAAGCACGCCGCCATTGTCCGTCACCGCGCGCGCCAGCGTCTCGCTCTCCGCTGCGGTGCGGATCACGCCGAGTTCGTCGCGCAGCCACTTGATGAGGCTCCCCGCCACGAAGATCGAGCCCTCCAGCGCATATGTCCGCTGCCCGTCCTGCTGGCACAGCACGGTGCCGAGCAGCCGGTGCGAGGAACGCGGCAGGGTCTCGCCCATGTTGGTGAGGATGAAGGCCCCGGTGCCGAACGTGGCCTTGGTCTGACCCGCCTTGAGGCAGTGCTGGCCGATCGTCGCCGCCTGCTGGTCACCCGCAAGCCCGCTGATCGGGATCGGCGCGCCGAGCAGTTCGGGATCGCAGGTGCCCACGGTCCCGGCCGTGTCGACGATCCGGCCCAGTGCGCTGCGCGGCACCCCGAACAGGCCGAGCAGGTCGTCGTCCCAGTCCGCGCCGTCCAGCGCCATCAACTGCGTACGGCTGGCATTGCTGGCGTCGGTGACATGCAGCCCCCCGGTCAGCTTCCAGACCAGCCAGCTCTCCACCGTCCCAAGCGCCAGCCGCTCGCCGAGCGCACGCGCCTCGGGCACGTTGTCGAGCACCCAGCGCATCTTGGTGCCGGAGAAATAGGGATCGACGACAAGGCCCGTCCGCTCCTGCAGCATGGCCTCATGCCCGCCATCCCGCAGCGTGGCGCACATCTCGGCGGTGCGGCGGTCCTGCCAGACGATGGCGCGGGTAATCGGCTCGCCGGTCTGGCGATCCCAGGCCACCACCGTCTCGCGCTGGTTGGTGATGCCGAGCGCGGCGATGCGTCCTGCCCCGCCGACCCCGGAGTCTGAAAGCTGGCCGATGACCTCGCGCGCGCAGGCGAGGGTCTTGTCCCAGATCTCGGCGGCATCGTGCTCGACGCGGCCGGGGGCGGGATAATGCTGCGTCAGTTCCTGCTGCGCGACGTGCAGGACCCTGCCGTCCGCGCCGTAGACGATCGCCCGCGTCGAGGTGGTCCCTTCGTCGAGGACCAGAATGTGTTCGCCGTTCACGTGCTCACTCACCCATGTATGTTTGCAGTCGCGCGGCTTGTGCCGCGTCGAGCCTGAGGCCCAGTTTCGTGCGGCGCCACAGCACGTCCTCGGCCGTCCGCGCCCATTCGTTGGCCCTGAGGTAATCGACCTCCGCCCCGGTCAGGCCGTGGCCGAAGTCCTCGCCCGGGTCCACCGCCAGCCATTCCTGCGCCTTCGTGCCATAGGCCCGCGCCACGCGGTCCAGCGTCGCCGCATCGAGGCGCGGGTATTCCCGCGCGAGGTCGGCCTTCAGCGCATCGATCGCGCCCATCGCGAAATCGCCGCCGGGCAGCGGCGCGGTGGCGGTCCAGTCCTTGCCGGACAGCACCGGGACCAGCGGCTGCAGCTTCTCCACCGCATCCTTGGCGAGATGACGATAGGTCGTGATCTTACCGCCGAACACCGAGAGGAACGGCGCGCCGCCCTCCCCGTCCAGATCGAGGTCGAAGTCGTAGCCGCGCGTCGCCGCCTCGGGCTTGCCGGAGCCGTCGTCCACCAGCGGGCGCACGCCGGAATAAGTCCACACCACATCGGCCGGGGTGATCGACTTGGCGAAGTAGGCATTGGCCGCCTCGCACAAGTAGGCGATCTCCTCGTCGCTGGCCTTCACCTCGCTCAGCGGGCCGGTGTGGTCGCGGTCGGTGGTGCCGATCAGGGTGAAGTCGTGCTGGTAGGGGATCGCGAAGAAGATGCGCCCGTCGGGGATCTGGAAGAAGTAGGCGTAAGGATGCTCAAAAAGTCGCGGCACGACGATGTGCGAGCCGCGCACCAGCCGCATCGCGCGTTTCGTGCGCTCGCCTGCGCGGCCGACGAGGTCGAGCACCGATGGCCCCGCCGCGTTCACCACCGCCTTCGCGCGGAACGTGCCGCCGGACGTGGAGATGGTCCAGACGCCGCCGTCGCGCTCCAGCTTCTCCACGCCGGTGCGGGTGAGGATCGTCGCGCCCCGGTCCGCCGCGTCGCGGGCGTTCAGGACCACCAGCCGCGCATCGTCCACCCAGCCGTCGGAATAGACGAAAGCCTTGCCGAACACCGGCTTGAGCGGTTTGCCCGCCGGGTGCCGGTGCAGGTCGATGCTCTCGGTCGCGGGCAGCGCCTTGCGGCCGCCGATGTGGTCGTAGAGGAACAGGCCGAGGCGCAGCAGCCAGCGCGGGCGCAGGCCCTTCACATGCGGCAGCACGAAGCGCATCGGGTGGATGATGTGCGGGGCGATCCGCCACAACCGCTCCCGCTCGGTCAGCGCCTCGCGCACGAGGGCGAACTCGTAGTGCTCAAGGTAGCGCAAGCCGCCGTGGATCAGCTTGGTCGAGGCGGACGAGGTGCCGCCCGCAAGGTCGCCCTGCTCCAGCACCAGCACCTTTGCGCCGCGCCCGGCGGCATCGCGCGCGATGCCGCAGCCGTTCACGCCGCCGCCGATGATCGCGATGTCGTAGATTTCAGTCATTCACACACTCACAAGATCATCATGCTGAAGGCCGTGGCGACCACCAGCGAGGCCAGCGTCGCCGCCACCACCGGCATCGCCGCGCGCCAGCCCATCTGCATCACCAGATCGAGGCGGGAGCGCATCGCGGTGGCCGTCACCGCCAGCAGCAGCAGCGTCTTCGACAGCGTCAGGTTCAGGTGGACCACGAAAGCCGGGATCGTCACCAGCGAATTGAGCACCACCACCGCCAGAAACAGGGTAATGAACCAGGGCATCGCAAGTTTCCGGATCCAGTGGCGCTCCCCGGCATCCTCGTCCGTGTACATCAGCGAGACGACCGCGACGATCGGCGCCAGCAGCGCCACGCGGCTCAGCTTGACGATGGTGGCGTAGCTTCCGGCAATATCCGAATAGGCATAGCCGCCGCCGATCGCCTGCGCGACGTCATGGATCGAGGCGCCGATCAGGAACCCCGCCTGCCGGTCGTCGAGGTGCATCAGCCCTGCGAGCGGCGGATAGAACGACATGGCGATCGCGCTCGCCATCGAGATCACCACCAGCGTCAACGCGAACTGCGTCTGACTGATCCGCTTCGCCCCCAGCACGCCGAACAGCGCCAATGCGGCGGAAGCCCCGCAGATCGCCGTCGCGCCGCCTGCAAGGATGCCGATCGCGGTCGAGGCGCCGGTCGCCCGCGCCACCAGCAGCGCCGCACCCATCGCCGCGGCCATGACCATCAGCAGCGCCAGGAACGGCACCGGGCCGAGCGCCACGATCTGCGCCAGCGTCACTTGCGTGCCGAGCACGACGATGCCCCAGCGCAGGCAGGCCTTGGAGGCGAAATCGAGCCCCGGATGCGTGCGCTTCTCGCTGGTCACGAAGTTCAGGGCGAGGCCGATCAGCAGGCCCATCAGGATGATCGGCGCGCCGTAGTGCTCGGAAAGCCAGGCGGCGGCGATGCTGGCGATGCCGCAGATGGCGAGGCCCGGCCAGAGCGTCTTCCATATCTCGATACGGCTCGGCTTCGCGGCGGGGCCGTCCAGCTGGGCGAGGAACATCTCGCCGTAAAGGTCGCCTGCGTGTTCTGCGCTCACTGGTCCCCGTCCTTTCGCCGCATCTCTCATTTGACGAAGATGCTTGCCGTATGTCCTACGTTGTCATATCCATCCTTATGACCACCCACGCAGCGGAGCAAGAGCTTTGCGCGAGGGGGCAGGAAGAATTGCCGCCGACGAAACGGCGGGATAGGGGAGAGCGAGAATGACCATCCATCAACAGACGGCCGTGCCCGAGCACGCCCCTCCCCCAGCCTCCGACTCCGGCCGCGCCGCTATCCGCGCGCAGAACATGCTGATCGCGCTGATTTTTTTCGCGACGGCGCTGAACTACGTCGACCGGCAGGTGCTGGCGCTGCTCAAGCCGATGCTGGAAGCGGAGTTCCACTGGGACGACCAGCAGTTCGCGCATCTCGGCTCGATCTTCCAGCTGGCGGCGGCGGCTTCGCTGCTCGGCGTGGGCTGGTTCGTCGACCGCTTCGGCGTGCGCTTCGCCTACGGTTTCGCAGTGGCCTTGTGGAGCCTTGCGGGGATGGCCCATGCGCTGGCCGCCAGCGTGCAGCAATTCGTGATCGCCCGCGCCGTGCTGGCGACCGCCGAATCGGTCAACACCCCCGCCGCGATGAAGACCGCCGCGATCTACCTGCCCGCCGCGCGCCGCTCGGTCGGCATCGGCATCATCAACACCGCGCCCAACATCGGCGCTATCCTCACCCCGCTCATCATCCCGCCTTTCGCGATGGCGTTCGGATGGAAGGCCGCGTTCCTCGTTACTGGCGGGCTGGGCCTTGTGTGGCTGGCCTTGTGGAAGCTCAACACCGCGAAGCTGACGCCCATCGCCGGACAGGCCGCGACGACACGCGGCAAGGTCGAATGGGGCGCGATCCTGTCCGACCGCCGCAGCTGGACGGTCATCGGCGCCAAGGCCTTCACCGATCTCGTCTGGTGGTTCGTGCTGTTCTGGACGCCCGATTTCTTCGCGCGCCAGTTCAATCTCAGCCAGGGCGAGCTGGGCTGGCCGATCGCGGTGATCTTCATCCTCGCGGCGCTGGGCGCTGTATCCTCGGGCGCGCTTTACCCGGCACTGCTGCTGCGCGGGGTCTCGATGAACCTCGCGCGCAAGGGCTCGATGCTGGCTTATGCCCTCGTCGTGCTGGTGATGCCGCTGGCGCTGCTGGCGAGCAATCCGTGGGTGGCGGCCGTGTGCATCGGCCTCGGCCTGTTCGCGCATCAGGGCTTCTCGACCAACATCTTCGGCATGGCGACCGAGATCATCCCGGCGCGCCGCATGGCCACCGTCATCGCGCTGGGCGCGGTGGCGGGGAACCTCACCGGGACCGGGATCATCGAGTTCGCGGGCTGGTCGCTGAAGTCGGGCCTCGGCTACGGTCCGCTGTTCGTGGTGTGCGGCGCGGCCTATCTGGTGGCGACGGCCTACATCCACCTGATGCAGCCGAAGCTGGCGGCGGCCGAGGGTTGACGTCATCCCGGCGAAGGCCGGGATCGCTGGCAGTACTTGAGGCGATCGCTTGCGTCGGGGCGCGTTGACGAGGGTTGGGCATTGCGCGGCCAGCGGTCCCAGCCTTCGCTGGGATGACGGGCGCTTGCCATCGGCCTTGACATTTATAACCACATAGGTTACATGACCCAGCATCCGGAGCGGTGATGTACAAATCGCTGCGGTGTATCGGGTCGGCGTCGTGGGCCGGGATGCGGTTTCAAGCCGTAGCTACGCAAACCACGCGCCCAAACAAAGACCCGGACCGTCCTCTCGGCTCTGGAAACGTCCTTCGAACCGCTTTGTCCCTATGGACAGACAACGCGAAGGCTATCCCGGATGACCCATGACCGCCAACGACGCGAACCCTAACGTCGGTCATACGGGACGGCTCCGATGGAATACCCAGGTCGAGCCGGGCTGACCACCGCTACCCGGCCGCTCGCCCGAGCAGGTGGAAAACAAAACCCCGCGTCCCGGTGAGGACGCTCCCGACGCCGACCCGATGTTCTCGGACTTGCGTTGATTTCCCCGGCGTAATGGCCCGCACTCGCCAGCGGGCGTTTCCGCGTGCGCTGACTGCACGCACGACCTCGTCATCCCAGCGAAAGCTGGGATGACGGGGTTAGGCGCGCATCCTCCCCGGCACGGGGAGGGGGACCACCCGAAGGGTGGTGGAGGGGCGTCCTCGCGCGAGGGCGCTTCCCTTCGATCTCACGGCAAACCACCTGTGCTCCTCCACCATGCTTCGCATGGTCCCCCTCCCCTTTGGGGGAGGAATAAAAAACCCCCGGCGGGGAGGAGATCCGCCGGGGGTTCTTTGTGCGAGCATTCAGCGAAGGACGTTTGCGCCCGTCCTCAGTTGAACTTCGCTCGCAAGTTCAGGCCCGCATAGCGATCCGCGTCGCGCGGGATCATCAGGCGCTGGCCGTTCGTGGTGTTGAGCAGCACGTAGCTGTCGTCGAGGATGTTGCGGACCATGAAGGTCAGGCGATACTTGTCCTCGGCGTCCGACACGCCGATGCTGGCGTTCCAGATGCCGTAGGGGTCGATCTCGCCGCTCTCGCCGAGGTCCGAGAACTGCTTCGAAACATGGTGCCAGTCGCTCGACAGGTACAGCTTCACCGGGCCGACGGGGACGTCGTAGTCCGCGCCGATGGTGTAGCTGAACTTGGGCGCCAGCGGCAGGCGGGTGCCGTCACGCGCGTCGGGCGCGTTGGTCAGCGGGTTCGGGTTGAACTTGCGCACCTTGGCATCGGCATAGGCCGCATTGGCACGGAAGGTCAGGCCCTCGGTCGGGGCGACGGTGAGGTCGGCCTCGAAGCCCTTGGAACGCACCGAACCGGCATTGGTCAGGCTGGTCGTCGTCGCGCCGTTGATGAGCACGAAGTTGTTCGCCTGGAAGCCCTTGTAATCGACCAGGAACGCGGCCGCATTCAGCTGGACGATGCGGTCGAACCACTGGCTCTTGAAGCCGACTTCGAAGCTGTTCGACTTCTCGGGATCGATCGGTTCGGCGTTGTTGGGCGCGGTGTGGTTGAAGAAGACGTTGAACGCCGGGCCCTTGTAGCCGCGCGTGTAGCTGCCGTAGACCATCACGTCGTCCATGACGTCGTACTGCAGCACCGCCTTGCCGGAGAAGTTGTTGGCGCTGGTGCTCCCACGCGAAGTATCGGTGCCGTTGCCGCCGCTGGCGATAGTGCCGCCCGCGCCATAAGGCAGCAGGCCCGAAGCGGCCATCGGCAGGCCGGTGGCGGCATCGATCGCGGCGCCGCGCACATGGGTGAAGCTCACGCTGTCATGCGTGTAGCGGCCGCCCAGCGTCAGGCGCAGTTCCGGCAGGAAGGCGTAAGTCGCCTGACCGAACAGCGCCCAGTTGCGGAACGAGACGTCGCTGCGTGAGGTCGCCGAGACATAGTGCGTGTTGACGGTGTCCGCCAGGTTGCACGGCCGCGCGCCCGTCGCCGCATCGATCGGCGAGGTCGAAGTGGTGCAGGTCACGTCGCTGCGGGTGAAGTCCTGCGTGTTCTTGGAATACCACAGGAAACCGCCGACCTGATAGGTCAGCGCCTGGTTCTGCGGCGAAGCAAGGCGGACTTCGGCGGAGACCTGGTCGGTCTCGACGGTGCCGCGGTCGTGCAGCTGCGGAGTGGCGGCCTGCGCCGGGATGGTGCCCTGCTGCGGGGTGGCGGCGATCGCGCGCGGCAGGAAGTCGCCGTCGCGGATTTCGGTGTTCTTCCAGTTGCGATAACCGGTGACGATCGACAGCGTGTGATCGGCGAAAGTATCGATGTCCGCGCTCATCGTCAGGCTGTACTGGCGGTCGAGCGAGCGGGTGATGAGGTTCTGGTTGACCTCGCGGGTGTCCTCACCCTGCGGCGTGATGCCCAGTTCGTTGTCGATCACGGTGCCGCGCGACACGCCGGTCACTTCGGCGCAGCAATCGTCGTTGGCCTTGAAGTAGTCCGCGATCAGGCGGAAACGGCCGCCCTCGCCGTCATAGTCGATCAGGCCGCGCGCGCCGTAGTGCTCGTAGCCGTTGACGGTCTTGTCGTAGTAGGTGTTCTTGATGTTGCCGTCGAAGTTTCCGTAGAAGCCGGTGAGGCGGCCGGTCAGGTTCTCCGAGATCGGGCCGGAGACGGTCATCTTGGCGCGGTATTCGTCGTCGGTGGTGCCCGAAACGTTGGCCTCGGCCTCGAAGTCCCTGGTGCCGCCCTTCGACACGATGTTGACCAGACCCGCCGAGGCGTTCTTGCCGAACAGCGTGCCCTGCGGCCCACGCAGCACTTCGAGGCGGTCGAAATCGACGAGGTCGAGGAACGACTGGCCCGAACGGCTCAGCACGATGCCGTCGACAACGGTGGACACACTGGGTTCGGCCGCGACCGAGAAGCTGATCGTGCCGACGCCGCGCATGACGATCGCGCTGTTGGCGTTGGTGGTGCCCTTGCGGAAGGTGACCGAAGGAACGATCGAGGTGATGTCTTCCAGGCTCTTGGCGCCGGCGCGGGCCATGGCCTCTCCGGTGACCGCGCTGATGGCGATCGGCACGTCCTGGACGTTCTGACGAACCTTCTGCGCGGTAACGATAATCTCGTCGACCTGCGCGTTGGCCGGAGTCGCGGCGACAAGCGCGACGGCCGACGCCGAAAGCGCCAGCGCGGTGCGCGCCAGAATCGCTCCGGGCGTGGTGGTGGCGTGCGAAATCATATGGTTCCCCTCCTGCTTATGCGGAGCCTGAGCGTTTGCGCCTCAGGTCGTCCTGTCGATTGCACCCCTCTTGATTGGGTCGAACATTTCTGTCAAGCGTTGTCATATCGGGACAGTGCGACGGCGACGAGCGTGCTGCAGAATAACAACAACATGGCTCATGGGACTGGAAACGTGTCGCTGACTTTCGATGTTCGGGAAGACGGATTCACCTGCCTTCTGGCTGGCCGCGCGGTTCTGTGCGGATCGCCGCGCAGCCCAGCATTCGCGGTGGCGCGCGGCGCGGCCGAGGTGGAGATGGTGCGCGGCAATTTCGCCATCAGCGATGCGCCGACCGGCCGTGTGGAGTTGGGCTTCGCCGCGCTGGACGGCGGCGATCTGGTCCTTTCGGCCAGTGCCGGGGCCGCGCCGATGCTGCGCGTTTCGGTGAAGGGCGATTCGCTAGACATCGCGGTGCTCGATCCCGCGTACGACCGCGTCTGGGTCGATCTGGCCGCGCTGCCGGGCGAGCATGTCTGGGGCGGCGGGGAGCAGATGAGCTACCTCGACCTCTCGGGCCGCCGCTTCCCGATCTGGACCAGCGAACCCGGCGTGGGCCGCGACAAGTCCACCGAACTGACCCGCAAGATGGACGCCGATGGCAACATGGCGGGCGGGGATTACTGGTGGACCAATTATCCGCAGCCGACGTTCCTGACCTCCAGCCTCTGGGCGTGCCATCTGGGCAGCAGCGCCTATTCGGTGCTCGATTTCATCGACGCCGCCCGCCACCGGATCGAAGTCTGGGAAGGCACGTTCACTCTCGAATTCTTCGCTGCCGCCGACCTGCCCGCGCTGGTCGGCGCGCTATCCAGCCGCTTCGGCCGCCAGCCCGCCCTGCCCGACTGGGCGATCGGCGGCGCCATCGTCGGCCTCAAGGAAGGAGAGGCCAGCTTCGCGCGGCTTGAGAAGATCATGGAAGCGGGCGCGGAAGTATCCGGCCTGTGGTGCGAGGACTGGATCGGCATTCGCCAGACCAGCTTCGGCCGCCGCCTGTTCTGGGACTGGTCGTGGAACGAGGCCCGCTATCCCGAACTGCCCGCCCGTATCACCGCGCTGGCGGAGAAAGGCGTGCGCTTCCTCGGCTACGTGAACCCCTACCTCGCCAATGACGGCAAGCAGTACGCCGAGGCCGAGGCGCTGGGCTATCTCGCGCTGCGGCAGGACTCGGACGCGGTCTATCTCGTCGATTTTGGCGAGTTCGACTGCGGCGTGGTGGACTTCACCAACCCCGCCGCGATGGACTGGTTCGCCGACCGCGTGATCGGGCGCGAGATGCTGGACTTCGGCCTTTCGGGCTGGATGGCGGACTTCGGCGAGTACCTGCCGGTCGATCTGCGCCTCCACGACGGCAGCGACCCGATGCTGATGCACAACCGCTGGCCCGTCCTCTGGGCCGAAGCGAACGCGCGCGCCGTGGCATCGCGCGGCAAGACCGGCGAGGCGGTGTTCTTCATGCGCGCCGGGTTCTCGGGCGTGCAGGCCCATTGCCCCTTGCTGTGGGCGGGCGACCAGTCGGTGGACTTCACAAGGCACGACGGCATCAACACCGTGCTCACCGCCGCGCTGTCGGCGGGGCTGGTCGGCAATGCCTATTCGCACAGCGACGTGGGTGGCTACACCAGCCTGCACGGCAATGTCCGCACCGCCGACCTGATGATGCGCTGGTGCGAGCTGGGCGCGTTCTCGCCGGTGATGCGCAGCCACGAGGGCAACCGCCCGGACGACAACCTGCAGATCGATTCCAGCCCGGAACTCCTCGGTCAGTTCGCAGCGATGTCGCGCGTGCACAGGGCGCTGGCACCTTATGTCCGCCACCTCAGCGACGAGGCCGTGGCGACCGGTCTGCCCGTGCAGCGCCCGCTGTTCCTGCACTACTTCGAGGAGGTGCTGTTCAGCGTGCAGGACCAGTACCTCTACGGCGCCGACATGCTGGTGGCGCCGATCGTCGAGGCCGAGGCGACGCAGCGCGAGGTCATCCTGCCCGGCGACAAGCCGTGGCGTCACCTCTGGACCGGCGAGGACTTCGCCCCCGGCACGCACACGGTTGCCGCGCCCTATGGCCAGCCGCCTGTTTTCTACTTGCCCGGCAGCAAGTTCGCGCCTCTCTTCGCGTCGTTGAAGGCATGACGAAAATGCTCCCCCTTCTCGTCATTGCGAGCGCAGCGAAGCAATCCAGGGTCGCGAAAAACGCCCTGGATTGCTTCGGCCTGCGGCCTCGCAATGACGGACGGTGGGGCGGGATGCCTGCGTCGTGCACGGGGGAGAGCACATGAGCGAACGGTCCAACATCAAGGACGTCTCGGCGCTGGCGGGCGTGTCGATCAAGACGGTCAGCCGCGTGCTGAACGGGCACCGCTACGTCAGCACCGACACCAAGGAGCGCGTCGAGAAGGCGATGCAGGAACTCGGCTTCCGGCCGAGCGTCGCCGCGCGCATTCTGGCGGGCACCAAGTCGGGCCAGATCGCGCTGATCTACGACAACCACAGCCCCTACTACATGAACCAGATCCAGATGGGCTGCTGGGAAGCCTGCCAGCAAAACGGCTCGCGCCTGCTGGCGCAGCCGGTGGACGTGGCTGACCCGCTGGTGGGCGAACAGGTGCGCGGCCTCGTCACCGAGACGCATGTAGACGGCATCGTCCTCTCCTCTCCCGTCACCGACTGCGTGCCGGTGCTGAAGGCGCTGGAGGGCATGGACATCCCCTTCGTGCGCATCTCGCCGGGCACCAACCATGCGATGACCTCCTCGGTCTTCATGGACGATGCCCAGGCGGCGGACGACATGACCAGCTACCTCATCGCGCGCGGCCATCGCCACATCGGCTTCGTGAAGGGGCACTCCAACCACATGGCCTCGGAGGAGCGCCTGTTCGGCTACCGCCGCGCGCTAGACCGCGCGGGGCTGCCGTTCGAACCCGCGCTGATCGCTCCGGGCGAGTTCGATTTCGACAGCGGCGTCGCCGCGGCGCAGCGTTTCCTCAAGGGCAAGCGCCGCCCCACCGCGATCTTCGCCAGCAACGACGACATGGCGGCGGGCGTGCTCTCCGTCGCGCACGACATGGGGCTGGGCGTGCCCGACGACCTCTCGGTGGTCGGCTTCGACGACACCATGGTCGCACGCATGGTCTGGCCGCAGCTGACCACGATCCGCCAGCCCACCCGCGAACTGGCGCATGCCGCCACGCAGCTTCTTCTCGAAGGGGCGCAGGCCACGCACCGGCGCCTTCCCCACGACCTGATCGAACGTGCCTCGGTCGCCCGCATCAATCCCGATCTTCTCTCCTGACAGGAACACCCATGACCTACCTCCCCTCCCCGGCCGCCCGCCGCCAGCTCGGCAAGAGCTGCATCGAAGTCTCCGCCCTCGCCTGGGGCAACTGGCGCATGGAAGGCGAAGCCGCCGATGCCGTGCGCCTGCTCCATGCCGCGCTGGATGCCGGGATCGACTTCATTGACACCGCCGACATCTACGGCTTCGACGGCAAGGGCGGCTTCGGCGATGCGGAAGCGCTGCTGGGCAAGGCGCTCGCCAGCGAACCGGGCCTGCGCGAGAAGCTGGTGATCGCCACCAAGGGCGGCATCATGCCTCCCCTGCCTTACGATTCGAGCGCCGAGTATCTCACCAGCGCCATCGACGCCTCGCTCAAGCGCCTCGGCACCGACAGCGTCGAGCTGTGGCAGATCCATCGTCCCGACATCCTCACGCACCCTTCGGAAATCGCAAAGGCCGTCGAAGCGGCACATAAGGCGGGCAAGATCCGCAGCTTCGGCGTTTCCAACTTCACCGTCAGCCAGATCGCCACGCTGCAGCAGTTCGTGAGCCTGCCGATCGTCTCCACCCAGCCGGAAATCTCGGCCCTGCGCCTCGACACGATCGAGAACGGTGAGCTGGACCAGGCCATCGCCATGGACATGGCCGTGCTGGCATGGTCGCCGCTGGGCGGTGGCCGCATCGCCAACCCCGAGGACGCGCGCACAAAGGAAGTCGCGGCGCTGCTGGATCAGGCGGCGGAAGAGTTCGGCGTGTCGCGCACGGCGGCCGCCTACAGCTGGATCATGGCGCACCCCGCGCGCGTCATCCCCATCGTCGGATCACAAAAGGCCGACCGGATCGCGGAAAGCGCTGACGCACTCAAGGTCCGCTGGACCCGCGCCAGCTGGTACGCGGTACTGGTCGCATCGAAAGGAGAGCCCCTGCCGTGAGCACTACTGAAAAGACCTGTGAGGTAAGCTGGTTTTCGGCGCTGTGCGACGATGACTACGAGTTCCTCGGCCAGCCCGATCCCGCGCTGGCCTCCAGCTGGGAGCATTGCCGCAACATCGTGCTGCAGGCCGAAAAGGGCGGGTTCGACAACATCCTGCTCCCCTCCGGCTATGCGCTGGGCATCGACACCACCATGTTCGCGGGCGCCATCGCCCCGCTGGTGGAGAAGATCCGCCTGCTCTGGGCGGTGCGCATGGGCGAGGACTGGCCGCCGCAGCTGGCGCGCCGCATCGCCACGCTCGACCGCATCCTGGGTGGTCGTCTGACGGTGAACATCATCTCGTCCGACCTGCCGGGCGAGAAGCTGGACAGCCGCGCCCGCTACCAGCGCACGCTGGAAGTGATGCAGATCCTCAAGATCATGCTGAACGGCGAGCACCTGAAGTACGAGGGCGAGTTCTACAACCTCGACCTGCCGCCCGCGCGCATCACCACCGTCTCGGGCAAGTGCCCGCCGCTCTACTTCGGCGGCCTGTCAGAAGACGCGCGCGAGGCGGCGGCCAAGGGCTGCGACGTCTACCTGATGTGGCCCGACACGATGGACAAGGTGCGCGAGACGATCGCGGACATGACCGCACGCGCGGCGAAGTACGGCCGCACGCTGAAGTTCGGCTACCGCGCCCACGTCATCGTGCGCGAGACCGAGGACGAGGCGCGCGTCTATGCCGACCGCCTGCTGTCCAAGCTGGACGATGCGGCGGGCGAGGCGATCCGCCAGAAGTCGCTGGACAGCGCCAGCGTCGGGGTGACCCGTCAGGCCGAACTGCGCGGCGCGGCAGGCGGTGACGGCTTCGTGGAAGAGAACCTGTGGACCGGCATCGGGCGCGCCCGGTCGGGCTGCGGCGCCGCCATCGTCGGCGATCCGGATCAGGTGCTGGCGAAGATCCGGGCCTATCAGGCCGAGGGCATCAATGCCTTCATCCTGTCAGGCTATCCGCACGCGGCGGAGGCGGACCTGTTCTCGCGGCATGTCCTGCCGCAGATCAACCACGCGCCGCTGGTGCTGTAAGATGCGTATCCTCCCTGTTGCGAAGCAATGGGGAGGTGGCAGCCCCAAGGGCTGACGGAGGGGGCAGTCCACCCCCTCCACCACCTGCTACGCAGGCGGTCCCCCTCCCCATCGCTGTGCGACGGGGAGGATTTGGCTCAACTCAATGCCCGTCGGCGGCACACACCGCGATGCTGGTCAGGTTCAGGATGCCGCGCGCGGTAACCCCCGGCGTCAGCACGTGGATCGGCTGCGACAGGCCCAGCAGCATCGGGCCGACCGTCGGCGAACTGGACGAGGCCGAAAGCGCCGTCAGCGTGATGTTCGCGGCATCGAGGTTCGGCATCACCAGCAGGTTCGCTGCGCCCTCGAAGCCCGAATCCGGCACCAGCTTCTCACGCAGCGCCTGGCTGAGCGCGGCGTCGGCGTGCATTTCGCCGTCCACGCGCAGTTCCGGCGCGACCTTGCGCACCAGCTGCGCCGCCGAGCGCATCTTGCGCGCGCTGGGGCTGTTCGACGAACCGAAGTTCGAGTGCGACAGCAGCGCCACCTTCGGATCGAGCCCGAAGCGGCGCACCGCGTCCGCCGCCAGCACGGTCATCTCGGCGATCTGCTCGGGGCTGGGATCGGGAACCATGTGGGTGTCGGTCAGGAACAGCACGCCCGCATCGAGGATCAGGCCCGACAGCGCATAGACGCGCTTCACGTCGGGCGCGCGGTCGATGATGCGCAACACGTGCTCGATCTGGCCCCAGTACTCCGAGTTGCCGCCGACCAGCGCTGCATCGACCTTGCCGGTGCGCAGCAGCATCGCGGCGGTGACGGTCGGGCGGCGATAGGTGTGGCGCAGCACTTCGGCGGTCGGCACGCCCTTGCGGCTGGCGATCGCGCCGTAAGCCGCAACGAGTTCGCCGAACAGCTCATGATCGGTCTCGGGATCGACGATGTCGACGTCCTCGCCCAGCTTGAACGACAGGCCGAGTTCGGGCAGCTTCTGCTCCAGAATCCGGCGGCGGCCCACCAGCGTCGGGCGCACCATGCCTTCGTCGAGCGCATCCTGCACCGCGCGCAGCACGCGTTCGTCCTCGCCCTCGCCGTAAGCGACGCGCTTCATCGCCCCGCGCGCGGCCTGGTAGACCGGCAGCATGAGCTGGCCCGAGCGGGTGTTCATGTTCGCCAGCGACCGCTTGTACTCGGCGATGTCGAGCGTCTTGGTCGCGACGCCCGAATCCATCGCCGCCTTGGCGACGGCGCCGGCGATCTCGACGATCAGGCGCGGGTCGAACGGGGTGGGGATGATGTACTCGGGGCCGAACACCAGCTTGCGGCCGCCGTAGGCCTGCGCGACGCTGTCATGCGCGGGCATGCGCGCCAGACCGGCGATGGCCTCGGCGGCGGCGGCCTTCATCGCCTCGTTGATCTGCGTCGCGCCTGCGTCCAGCGCGCCGCGGAAGATGTAGGGGAAGCACAGGACGTTGTTGACCTGGTTCGGATAGTCCGAACGGCCCGTGGCGATGATCGCATCGGGGCGCACTTCGCGGGCGGCCTCAGGCCGGATTTCCGGCTCGGGGTTTGCGAGCGCGAAGATCAGCGGCTTGTCGCCCAGCAGCGGCAGCCACTCCGGCTTGAGCACGCCCGGCGCCGATAGGCCGAGGAACACGGTGGCGCCCGGCAGCACGTCAGGCAGCGAACGCGCGTTGGTATCGCGGGCATAGCGCGCCATGTTGGGCAACATGCCCTCGCGGCCGGAATGGATGACGCCGTCCTTGTCGGTCAGCGTCACGTTCTCGATCGGCAGGCCCATCGAGACGAGCAGGTCGACGCAGGCCAGCGCCGCCGCGCCCGCGCCCGAGGTGACGAGCTTGGCATCGGCCAGCGTGCGGCCCTGCAGCACCAGCGCATTGCGCACGGCGGCGGCGACGACGATCGCGGTGCCGTGCTGGTCGTCATGGAACACCGGGATGTTCATGCGCTTCTTCAGCTCGGCTTCGATGTAGAAGCACTCGGGCGCCTTGATGTCTTCGAGGTTGATGCCGCCGAAGGTCGGCTCCAGCAGCGCCACCGCCTCGATGAACTTGTCGGCGTCGGTGGTGTCGACCTCGATGTCGAACACGTCGATGTCGGCGAACTTCTTGAACAGGACGGCCTTGCCTTCCATCACCGGCTTCGAGGCCAGCGCGCCGATCGCGCCAAGGCCGAGCACGGCGGTGCCGTTCGAGATGACAGCCACAAGATTGCCGCGCGCGGTGTAGTCCAGCGCCTTGGCCGGATCTTCGGCGATTTCCATGCAGGGTACGGCGACGCCGGGCGAATAGGCCAGCGCGAGGTCGCGCTGGTTCACCATGCGCTTGGTCGGTTCGATGGTCAGCTTGCCGGGCCGAGGCAGGCGGTGGTAATCAAGTGCGGCGCGGCGCAGCGTCTCGTCCATGTGTTCGTCCCGTGGTCAGTGGCCAAAGTCAGCGTGCGATCCCATCGTCGAGGCGATAGGATTCGCTGCTCCCACAACACGGTTCGGGCGCGCCTGTCGAGTGCCTAAGGCGCAAAATTGGGACGATCGACACACTTCGTCATGCCCAGCGGGCACGGACGGCCCTCGCACACCGGCTCGGTGGGGTGGTGCGCAAGGACCGTCCGCGATCCCGGCTCTCACCGGGACCAAGGGGTTAACGGGCGGGCTGTTCGCCGCCGACCGGGGTGGTTTCCTCCAGGCCGCCGCCCAGCGAGCGATATAGCTCCACCAGATTGCTGGCCTGCGTCAGCCGCGTGGTGACCAGCGCCTGCTCGGCCCCGTAGGCGGTGCGCTGCGCGTCGAGCGTGGTCAGGAACGAATCCACGCCCGAACGGAACCGCGCGTCGGACAGCTTTGCCGCCACGCCCGCAGCCTCGGCGCGCGTGGTCTGCGCACGGATCTGGTCGCCGATGCGACCACGCTGGGCAAGCGCGTCGGAGACTTCCTTGAACGCGGTCTGGACCGCCTTCTCGTAAGTCGCGACGGCCACCTTCTGCGACGCCTTGGCGTACTCGAGATTGCCCGAGCGGCGCCCGAAGTCGAACAGCGGCAGCGAGGCGCTGGGCGATCCGGTGTAAGTGTAGCTGCCGTCCTTGAACAGGCCGCCGAGCGCGGTGCTCAGCGTGCCGAGCGTGCCGGTCAGCGAGATCGTCGGGAAGAACGCCGCGCGCGCGGCGCCGATGTTCGCGTTCTCGGCGATCAACTGGTGTTCGGCCTGCAGCACGTCGGGGCGGCGCAGCAGGACTTCGGAGGACACGTCACCCGGCAGTGCGTCACGGGTCATCGGCTCGGTGCCGAAGCCGGTGGGGAGCTGTTCCGCCGCGACGGTGGTGCCGACCAGCAGGTTGAGCGCGTTCTGATCCCGCGCCACGCTGGTTTCCAGCGCGGCGATGTCGTTGACAGCACTCTGGTAACTGGTCTCCGCCTGCCGCACTTCCAGTTCCGAGCCGGTGCCGATGCGGAACTGCGCGCGGGTGAGGTCCAGCGTCTTCTCGAACGCCTTGGCCGTCTCCCGCGAGAGGCGCAGCTGTTCGCTGTCCGAGGCCATCGTCAGCCAGGCATTGGCGATCTCGGCGATGAGGCTGATGCGCGTCGAACGCTGGGCTTCCTCGCTGGCGAAGTATTGTTCCTGCGCGGCGCGCGACAGGTTGCGGACACGGCCGAACAGGTCGAGCTCGAAGGCCGAAAGGCCCACGGTCGCCTGATAGATCTCGATGTCCGAACTGCCACCCGTACCACCGGCCGCACCGGCACCCATCAGGTTGTTGGTGTAAGTCGCGGTGCCGGTGGCATTGACCGTGGGCAACCGGTCGGCGCGCTGGACGCGGTACTGCGCCCGCGCCTGCTGGACGTTGCCCGCCGCGATCCGCAGATCTCGGTTGTTGGCAAGGCCCGCCTCGATGACCTGCCGCAGCCTGTCGTCGAGGAAGAAGTCCCGCCAGCCGATGCGCGAGACGTCCTGCGCATCGGTCGGGGCGGCCGGGTAGACGCCGCCCTGCGGCAGCGCCACCGGGACGGCGCCGGCCGGTCGTTCGTACTTGGGGGCAAGGTTGCACCCGGCAAGCAGCGTGGTGCCGGCGAGCAGGATGAGGATCGACTTTTTCATGTTCAGCTTTCCTGCGGTGCCGCGCCGTGGGCGCCGTCAGCGTAAGGCTCATCGTCGGTGTTCGTCGGCTTGCGGTCGGTCTGCCCGTGCTTGAACAGGCGAGCGACGACCACGAAGAACATCGGCACGAAGAAGATCGCGAAGATTGTGGCGGAGAGCATGCCGCCCACCACCGCGCGGCCGATGGCGTTCTGGCCGCCCGCACCCGCGCCGGTCGAGACCGCCAACGGCAGCACGCCGAAGACGAAGGCCAGCGAGGTCATCAGGATCGGACGAAGACGCAGCCTTGCCGCTTCCATCGCCGCGTCGAAGGCGTTCATGCCGGACTGTACGCGCTCCTCCGCGAACTCGACGATGAGGATCGCGTTCTTGGCCGAGACGCCGATCGTGGTGATCAGGCCGACCTGCAGGTAGATGTCGTTGCCGAGCCCCGTAAGCCAGGCGGCGAACAGCGCGCCGACGACGCCCAGCGGCACCACCAGCATGACCGCGATCGGCACCGACCAGCTCTCGTACAGAGCCGCGAGGCACAGGAACACGATCGCCAGCGACAATGCATAGAGCATCGGCGCCTGACCGCCCGAAAGGCGCTCCTCGTAGGACAGGCCGGTCCATTCGATGCCGGTGCCTGCGGGCAGCTTCTGCTGCATCTCCTCGATCGCCTGCATCGCGCCGCCGGTGCTCAGGCCCTGGCCCGGCGCGCCCTGAAGCTGCATGGCGGGACGGCCATTGTAGCGCGTGAGAATCACCGGCGCCTTCTTCCACGACAGTTCGGAGAAAGCACTGAACGGCGCCATCTGGCCGCTGGTGCCTCGTACGTAGAGGTTCGAAAGAGCCTCTGGCGAAGAGCGATACTGCTGGTCCGCCTGGATATAGACGCGCTTGGTACGGCCACGGTCGAGGAAGTCGTTGACGTAGGAACCACCCCAGGCGGTGCCGATCTCGGAATTGATCGCGGCGAGGTCAAGGCCAAGCGCAGCCGCCTTGTCCTGGTCGATCTTGACGTCGAGCTGCGCCGCATCGTCGAGGCTGACCGGACGGACCTGCGCCACGCGCTTGTCCTGCGACGCCATGCCGAGCAGCTGGTTGCGCGCTGCCAGCAGCTTGTCGTGGCCCATGTTGGTCTCATCGACCAGCCACATGTCGAAGCCGGTGGCGTTGCCCAGTTCCTGCACCGCAGGCGGGGTCAGCGCGAAGATCATCGCATCGCGGTACTTGGAGAAAGCCCCCATCGCGCGCCCGACGATCGCCGGTGCGCGGTTCTCCGCCCCGCTTCTGTCCTTCCAGTCACGCAGCATCACGAAGGCCATGCCTGCATTCTGGCCCTGACCGGAGAAGGAGAAGCCGTTGATCGTGAACACCGATACGACGTTCGCCTTCTCATCCTCGAGGAAGTGCTTGTTGACGAGGTCGAGGCCCTTCTGCGTGCGCGGCAGGGTTCCGCCCGAAGGCCCCTGGACGAGCGCGATGACCACGCCCTGGTCCTCGTCCGGCAGGAAGCCGCCGGGGAGGCGCGTGAACAGGAACACCATGCAGCCCACGATCAGCAGGTAGACGAGGCCAGAGCGCTTCCAGCCATTGGCGGTGCGACGTACGCCGCCCCGGTACTTCTCGGTGCCGCGGTCGAACTTGTCGTTGAACCAGCGGAAGAAGCGCGCCAGCAGCCCCTTGCCCTGATGCTCGTCGTTCCGGTGCGGCTTGAGGATGGTGGCGCAAAGCGCCGGCGTCAGGATCAACGCGACCATGACCGAGAGCGCCATCGACGAGACGATGGTGATCGAGAACTGGCGATAGATCACGCCAGTCGATCCGCCGAAGAACGCCATCGGCAGGAACACCGCCGACAGCACCATGCCGATGCCGACCAGCGCGCCGCTGATCTCGTCCATCGACTTGCGCGCCGCCTGCTTGGGGGAAAGATGCTCTTCCTGGATCAGTCGCTCGACGTTCTCGACGACGACGATCGCGTCATCGACCAGCAGGCCGATGGCGAGCACCATGCCGAAGAGGGTCAAGGTGTTGATCGAGTAGCCGAGCACCGACATCACGCCGAAGGTGCCGAGCAGCACCACCGGCACCGCGATCGTCGGGATCAGCGTCGCGCGCCAGTTCTGCAGGAACAGGAACATGACGAGGAACACGAGCACCACCGCCTCGACGAGGGTGTGCACCACCTGCTCGATCGACAGCCGCACGAACGGCGTCGAGTCGTAGGGGAAGGCCACCTTCACATCCGACGGGAAGTTCTTGGCGATCTTCTGCACTTCGGCCTTGACCGCATCGACGGTGTCGAGCGCGTTGGCGCCGGAGGCGAGGCGAACGCCGAAGCCCGATGCGGGCTTGCCATTGAACTGGGTATCGAAACCGTAAAGCTCCGCGCCGAGTTCGACGCGGGCGACGTCGCGCAGGCGCACGGTCGCGCCGCCCTGGGTCGAGCGCAGGCGGATGTTGCCGAATTCCTCGGGCGTCTGCAGGCGCGACTGAACCGAGACGGTAGCGTTGAGCATCTGCTCCTTGGGGGCCGGCAGAGCGCCGATCTGACCCGCCGAAACCTGCGCATTCTGGGCCGAGATCGCGGTGGTGACATCGGCGATGGTCAGGTCGTAGCTGCGCAGCTTGAGCGGATCGACCCAGATGCGCATGGCGTACTGGGTACCGAAGATCTGCAGTTCACCCACGCCGTTGATGCGGCTGACCGGGTCCTGCACCTGGCTGACGAGGTAGTCCGAAAGGTCGTTGGCCGAATGGCTGCCGTCTTCGGAATAGATCGCGGTGACGAGCAGGAAGCTCGCTGCCGACTTCTGCACCTGCACGCCCTGGCGCTGCACTTCCTGCGGCAGCAGCGGCGTGGCGGCCTGCAGCTTGTTCTGGACCTGCACCTGCGCGATGTCGGGATCGGTGCCCTGCTCGAAGGTCAGGGTGATCGTCACCGTGCCCGCCGAGGAGGACGCGGCCGAGAAGTAGCGCAGGTTGTCGATGCCCTTGAGCTGCTGCTCGATGATCTGCGTCGTCGTACGCTCAAGCGTTTCCGCATCGGCGCCGGGATAAGTCGCGGAGATCGATACCGTGGGCGGTGCGATCTCGGGGAACTGGGCCACGGGCAGGCTGCGGATGGCGATGATGCCCGCCATCATCAGAACGATGGCGATGACCCACGCAAAGATGGGCCTGTCGATGAAATAGCGTGACATGGCGGCTTACTGCCCCTTGTTCGCGGAGGCGGGCTGCCCCGCAGCGGGCTTGCCGCCTTGCTGGGCCTGTCCCTGGGGCGCGACCGGCTTTACCGGCACGCCCGGACGCAGCATCTGCGCGCCATCAACGACGACCTTGTCACCCGCCTTGAGGCCGCCGGTCACCAGCCAGCTGTCGCCGACCGTGCGCGGCGCAGTGATCGGGCGCATCTCGAGCTTGTTCTGCGCACCGATGACGAGGACGGTCGGATTGCCCCTCTCGTCACGCGACACGGCGACTTGCGGGACCAGCAGGCCGTTTGCCTTGGTCGCCTGCGCGAACTCGGCTCGCACGTACATGCCAGGGAGCAACAGGCCCCTCGGGTTCGGGAACTGCGCCCGGATGATCTGGCTACCCGTCGTCGGATCGACGCTCACGTCGGTGAACTTGAGCACGCCTTCCTGCGGATAGGTACTGCCGTCCTCCAGCTTGAGCTTCACCTTAACGTTGCCGCTGGCGCTCGTCAGGTCTCCGGCAAGCAGCTGCTGACGCAGGCGCAGCACGTCGGCGCTGGACTGCTGGATGTCGACGAAGATCGGATCGAGCCGCTGGATCGTGGTCAGCGCATCGGTCTGCGAGGCCGAGACGAGCGCGCCCGTGGTGTAAGTCGAGCGACCGATGCGGCCGGAAATCGGCGCGCGGATGGTCGTGCGCGCAAGGTCGATCTCGGCGGACCGCAGGAGCGCCTGCTGCGCCGAAACGTCCGCGCGCGCCTGCTGCGCGCTGGTTATAGCATTCTCATAGTCCTGCCGCGAGATCGCATTGATCTTCACCAGTTCACCATAGCGACGGGCCAGCGCGTCGCTCGATGCAATCGCTGCGCGCGAGCGGGCCAGAGCCGCGCGCGCATTCGCCGCCGCCGCTTCATAGGGCGCCCCATCGATACGATAGAGCGGCTGCCCGGCCCTCACCTGATCACCCTCGGTGAACAGCCGCGCGACGATCAGGCCGTTGACCTGCGGGCGCACGTCCGAACTCTCGTAAGCGCTGGTGCGCCCCGGCAATTCGTTGCTCAGCGTGACGGACTGCTCGCGCACGGTGACCACGCCGACCTCGGGCGGTCCCGCGGGAGGCTGCTCCTGTCCTCCTCCACAGGCGGAGAGAATCAGCACTAGGGCCGGAGCGATCTTTTTCATGGAGTTAATCCGCCAAGAGGGTTAAAGCGTGAGTGAGCGTTCACTCATGATTCGCGCGACACCTATTGCGTCGCAACATAAAAAGCAAGTCGGACAGGGAAATGACCAAAGAGACTGCATTGGACCGCCCCCGAGCCGCCAAGTCGGCCGCACGTCGAAAACACCTTCTCGACATCGCGCGTAACCTTTTTGTCGAGCAAGGGTTCCATCAGACCGGAATGGCGCAGATTGCTGCGGCTTCCGGGATCGCCGTAGGGCAGATCTATCGTGACTTCGCGAACAAGGAAGCGATCATCGCTGCCATCTGCGAATCCGAGATCACGACCTGGCTGGACGAGGAAACGCTGAGCACGGCGGTTGCCGCCAACGACCGCGACGCCATTCTCGCCTGGATCGAGCGCGTCGGCTTCGAGGAGCCGGATTGCGAGGACCGCCGGCTGATGTGCGAACTGCTTGCCGAAGTAGGCCGCAATCCGGCGATCAACCAGATGCACACCAAAGTCGACAGCCGCCTTCGCGACAGCCTCGGCGCGGCGTTGGGATCGCTTGCGCCCGCAGCGCCAGCCGAGCGTCAATCGACCGTGGCCGACTTCATCATTGCCATGTCGTGGGGCATGGTGGCGCTGCGCGAACTTTCTCCCGGGAGCGATCACGAGACGCTGCATGCCCGCCTCGGGCAGTTGCTGCGACAGGAAGTCAATGCGCTGGAGAAGTGACCTTCCACACTTTACGAATGTTGCGCCGCACAAACGATTGTGACGGTAGAATACTGCTATTTTGATGCGCTGGACATTGTTTCGCGGTTGTATCATCCTGCCCTCAACGCTGGCCGAATGGCTGCTCGAGAGGACTACATGATGATCGAGAACAGTGAAGTTGATTCCGGCGAAAAGGCGATGATCCTGCTTCAGAGCCTGATCTGCTATCTGCGTGAGAAGAATGTATTGTCGCGTGCTGACATCGAGGAACTGCGCGACCGCGTAGAGGCCCGAATCGCCGAAACCGAAAAGAACCTGCCCTGCACCGCTGCCCTTGCCGCAGCAGCGGCGACCGAGATGCGCGAACTCGATAATTATTGCGGCAAGACCTATGGCGGAAAGCACCGTCGCCGGGTGAACTGAGCGCCGCTCATCGCATGGCAGCATGGGAAGGCCGCCGATCAGGCAGGCCCCGTGCTGCCGCGAACGATCATCGCATGCGCCAGCATTAACCGGAACGCCAGGTGCGCACTGTCCTTGCGGAAAGCGGGATCGACGAGAATATCGACCGCCGCCGCCGCCATTTCCGCGTTGGGCTGGCGAATCGTCGTGATCTGGGGCCAGGCCGCCCGTGACGAGGCAACATCGTCGAAACCGCAAATCGACAAGGCGTCCGGGACCGCAATTCCCCGCTTCATCGCCGTAATCATTGCACCGAGCGCCATGTCGTCGTTGCAGGCGAAGATCGCGCTGGGCGCTTCGGGCAGGTCGAGCAGCACCTCGCCGAGTTCCAGGCCAGAGCGGAAGCTGAAATCGCCCCTCAGAACCGCGCGGCTGTCCACCACCAGACCGGCATGATGAAGCGCCGCCCGGAATCCCTCTTCGCGTCTGGCCGAGGCGCTGTGGCTCTCCGGTCCCTGGATGAAGGCGATGCGTCGATGCCCCAGCGACAGCAGGTATTCGGCCATCTCCCTCGCCGCCGCCCGATCGTCCATCCAGACCGCGCCCGAGCCCTTCGGCGGGTGGGAAGGGGCGATCAGCACGTAGGGCACGCCCGCTTCGTCAAATACACTCAGAAGCTCGCCATCATCGCAGATCGGCGGAGCGACGATGGCGCCGTCGAGTCGCAAGCTGGACAGGCTGCCCCGCACCTGCTCCTGCCAGCCTGGGCGCCTGAGATCGACCGGCTCTACGACGAGGTGGTAGCTGCGTTCCCGGCACTGCAGCAGCGCGCCGTGCTGGACTTCGGCCGCGTAGCCGGAGACCGGATCGTCGATGAACAGGCCGAGCAGGTAGGATCGCGAACTCGACAGGCTGCGGGCGAAGGCGTTGGGGCGGTAGTTCAGTTCGGCGACGACGCGCTGTACCGCCTCGCGGATTTCGGGGCGGACGTGGTCCTCGCCGTTGATGACCCGCGAGACGGTCTTGGGGGAGACTCCGGCGCGGGCGGCGACGTCCTTGATGGTGACCGTCTTCATGCCCGTTTCTCCCGGAAAACTGCCGCGAATCCGGCGATCAGAAGGTAGCAGGCGGCGGGAACGACCAGCGATGCGAGCAGGCCCGCCCCGTCGGCGACGATCCCCGTCAACACCGGCACCAGCGCCCCGCCGACCACCGCCATGCACAGCCACATCGAGGCAACGGGAGCCGCGCGGGCGTCCTCCGGCAGCGCCATGGCGTAGATCGTCGGGTACATGATCGCGTTGCACAGCCCCACCGAAACCAGCATCGCCGCCCCCGCTATGCCCGGGCACCCAACGGCACCCAACGTGCACACAACGGCACCAAGCGACACACAGAGCAGCATCCGCGCCTCCGAAACGCGCCGCATGCCCCATGCACCGGCGAACCGGCCGACCATCGCCCCGCCCCAATAGAGCGCCACGAGCTGCCCCGCCGTCACCGCACTCACGCCGAGGCGGTCAGGCCGCATCAGGACACTGGGAAGCAGCCCGCCGATGGTCACTTCGGCGCCGACGTAGACGAAGATCGCCGCCGTTCCCCAGCGCAGCCGCCGCGATTCGGAGAGCACGCTGAACAGACGGTGCGTCGGCACGAAGCCCTCGCCGGTGTGCTTCGTCTCCAGCGCCTTGCGGTGGCGGGCATAGGCGAGCGCCAGCACGGCGGTCACCAGCGCGGTCAGGACGAACGGCAGCGTCGCCGCCGGTCGCCATTCGTGCCCGCGCTCGACTTGCGCCAGCAGCAACGGGGCGCTTACCAGCGGTCCGGCGACAGTACCGAGCGAGTTGAACCCCTGCAGCAAGGTCAGCCGCCGCGCCGCGCCGCGCGAAGGACCGATGACGGTGACCACGGTGTTCGATGCGATCTGCAGGAAAGTCTGCCCGCCCGAGAGCAGCAGCAGCGCGCCGAGCACCAGCGCGAAGGACAGGCTCCCCTGCGCCACCGCCAGCGCGGCGCAGCCCGCCGCCATCACCGCCAGCCCCGCCGCGATCGCGCGGATGTAGCCGGCTGCGACGATGAAGGCGGTAATCGGCAGCGCGAACAGCAGGTAGCTCGCATGGAAGGCCAGCTGGACGAGGAACGCCTGCGCGTAGTCGAGCGCCAGCATCAGCTTCAGTTGCGGCACCAGCAGGCTCACCGACGAGGTCAGGAACCCGCCGATGAAGAACACCCCCACCGACAGCCGGAACAGCAGCGTAGGCGCATCGGTTTTTTCCAAGGAAGTCGGGGTCTTCGCCATCAGGGCTGTCATATATGCGGGGCATCCTTAACGCGCTTGCCTCTGCCGGGAAAGCTGCAGCCGTCCATATCACGATTTGACATCGATGTCAGAAACAATGTTGACAACGTTGTCAAGCTTTGGTCTACGAGGCGCCGGAAAGCAGCGAAGGTCTGCTTCAGGGAGAGAGAGATGACACGCAACGCGCTTATCGCGAGCACTGCGCTCGCGGCTGCACTCTGCATGACCACCACCGCCAAAGCCCAGGACGCCGCGCCTCAAGGCGCCCCGCAGTCAGCCGCTCCGCAGGCGTCCGACGGTGACATCATCGTCACCGCCACCCGCCGCGAGACGACGCTGCAGTCCACCCCGATCGCGGTTTCCGCCTTCGGCCAGGCGCAGCTCGACAAGCAGCAGGTCAAGGACGTGACCGACCTCGCCCGCTTCGTCCCCTCGCTGCAGTTCAACCAGCAGGGCGACCAGTCGGCGGTGCTCCTCACGCTGCGCGGCATCGGCAACGACAGCGCCTATACCGAAGTCGCCGACCCCGAAGTGGCGATCTACGTCGACGGCATCTATTCGCCGCGCTCGCAGGGCGCATCGGTGCTGATGTACGACATGGAGCGCGTCGAAGTGCTGCGCGGGCCGCAGGGCACACTGTTCGGCCGCAACGCCACCGTCGGCGCGCTCAGCCTGATCTCGGCCAAGCCGAAGCTGGGCGTGTTCGAAGGCAACGTGGAAGTGACCGGCGGCAACTACGACCGCCTCGGCATTCGCGGCGCCATCAACATCCCCATCACCGACACGCTGGCCGCCCGCGTCGCCTTCGTCAGCGACCGCCACGACGGTTATGCCGACTACCAGCCCGCCCCCGACATCGCCGGCATCAACAAGTCGGCCTTCGTCACCAGCGGCAAGAAGTATTACGCCGCCGACCAGAAGTCCCTGCGCGGCTCGCTGCTATGGCAGCCGAGCGACAGGTTCAGCTGGAACCTGTCGGCCGAGGGCTTCTGGGACACCGGCGCCCCGGTCATCGGCCTGCTGCAAACCCCGCGCGCGGGCACCAAGCGCTGGTCCACCCTGTCCGACACCGCGCCCGACACCGACCGCTATTCGGCCGCGGTGCGCAGCACGATGAACTACGACATCACCGACGGCATCCAGCTGAGCTACATCGCCGGCTGGTCGCGCATCGGCGGCTCGACCCAGACCGACGCCGACGCGGGCGCCCTGCCCCCGACCGGCGAAGTCGACACCAGCGGCAACGACCTGCCGCTCGGCGCCTTCGGCGAGAACCGCACATTGTCCTCGCGCTATGATTTCCAGAGCCACGAAGTGCAGCTGAAATCCTCGGGCGAGCAGACGTTCGACTGGATTCTCGGCGCCTACTACAGCCACGAGAAGAACCGCATCCGCTTCGACATCGACCAGCGCAACGGCTACCGCGACGGCACCTTCAGCTGGGCGGGCAGCTTCATCCAGGCCAACCGCCAGATCGATTCGCGCGCGGCGTTCGGACAAGTCGTCTGGCACGCCACCGACGCGATCCGCGTCACCGGCGGCCTGCGCTACACCTCCGACAAGAAGGAGGACATCGGCGGCCGCAACGTGACTTATTCGGGCGACGGCTGCACCCCGGCCGACCTCGCACCCGGCGGCGCCTGCCAGGCGGGCATCTTCGGCGCCTATCCGGGCGCCACCGCCGAGGAACTGGTGAACCTGCTGCCGGGCTTCTCGATCTCCAGCAACGACGTGAAGGGCAAGTGGGACAAGCTCACCTACCTCGCCCGCGTCGACGCCGATCTGGCCGAGGACGTCCTGGGCTATGCCAGCGTGAGCACCGGCTTCAAGTCGGGCAACATCCAGGACAACGCGGGGCTGACCGATCCCGAGACGCTGACCAACTACGAAGTCGGCCTCAAGAGCCGCTTCCTCGACCGCATGATCACCCTGAACCTTGCCGCCTACTACAGCGACTTCAAAGGCTATCAGGTCAACCAGGCCGTCACCTTCCGCGACGACGAGGGCAACGTCACCAGCAGCCAGATGATCACCCAGAACGCCAAGGGCGCGAAGGCATATGGTCTGGAAGCGGAACTGACCGCCAACTTCACACCCAACGATCGCCTGCAGTTCTCCGGCACCCTGCAGAAGACCAAGATGGACGATCTGGAAAGCGTCGACGGGCGGCTCTACGATGGCGGCAAGGCCTCCTCGATCGTGCAGCTCAAGGGCAACGAACTGGCCCACGCGCCGCGCTTCTCGGCGACCGCCAGCTACGAGCACGACTTCGTGATGGCCAGTGGCGCGACGATCACCCCGCGCCTGACCACGCATTACGAAACCGCCAGCTGGCTGAGCTACTTCAACGGCGACGCCAACCCCTTCGTCAACGCCAACGATCCGGCCGACAACATGCCGAACCGGGGCACCAACGGCACCGACTGGGATCGCCAGAAGGCGTACTTCCGCTCGGACGCCTCGCTGCGCTTCACGTCGGCGGACCAGAAGTACTCGGTCGAGGCGTTCGTCATGAACATCGAGGACAAGAAGATCCGCACCAACGCCAGCGCCTTCGGCACGCCGCGCTATGACCCGGTGTTCCTGTCCAACCTGCAGGCGCCGCGCACATGGGGCGTGCGGGCGAAGGCCAGCTTCTGATCCTTGTCACCCTCTCCCCCCCTTCTTCCTCCTCTCCACCCGCTCAGGCTGAGCTTGTCGAAGCCCCCGAGGCTGGGCGCTGTGCTCCCATCCTTCGACAGGCTCAGGATGAGCGGTGGGGAATGGGGAGAGGTGGGAAGGAAGACACCAGCCCCCCCCCGGTGACCGCGCGCGCCGCACCTCCTCCGCGAGTGCGCGCGGTCACCCCGGGCGGCGGCGCGGCAAATATGCCCGTCGCCGCCCCCTCCCCGGCCACGTTCGGCCATGATCGCGACCCAATCATCAGGTAAGGACGCCCTATGACCGCCGTATCCCATGTCTCTCTGGCACGCATCTCCCTCGCCGCCCTTGCCTTGGGCCTGCTCGCCGCGCCGCTGGCGGCCCAAAGCCAGCAGCAGAACCAGCAGCCCCCTGCCTCGATCGCGCACCCGGACCTCTGGCCGCAGGTCAAGGCCCAGCCGCAGCGCGATCCGGCGGTGGAGAAGCGCGTCGAGGCGCTGCTGGGGACCATGTCGGTCGAGGACAAGGTCGGCCAGCTGATCCAGGTGGACATCGGCTCGATCACGCCCGCGCAAGTGCGCGAAACCCGCATCGGCTCGGTGCTCAACGGCGGCAACTCCGGCCCTTACGACGACGAATACGCCCCGCCCGCCAAGTGGCTGAAGCTGGCGGACGAATACTACGACGCCTCGATGGCCGCGCCCGGTCCGAAGATCCCGATCATCTGGGGCACCGATTCCGTCCACGGCAACAACAACATCGTCGGCGCCACCCTCTTCCCCCACAACATCGGCCTCGGCGCCGCGCGCGACCGCGACCTGATCCGCGAGATCGGCAAGGTCACCGCTCTGGAGACGGCGGCGGCGGGCCTCGACTGGACGTTCGCCCCCACCCTCGCGGTGGTGCAGGACGACCGCTGGGGCCGCACCTACGAAAGCTATTCCGAGGAGCCCGAAGTCGCCGCCGACTATGCCGGCGCGATGATCGAGGGCGTGCAGGGCAAGGTCGGCACCAGGGGCTTCCTCGCCCCCGATCGCCTGATCGCCACGACCAAGCACTTCCTCGGCGACGGCGGCACCGGCGGCCGTGACCAGGGCGACACGCGCGTCTCCGAACAGGTGCTGCGCGACGTGCATCTGGGCGGCTACCCCGCCGCGATCGAGGCGGGCACGCAGTCGGTCATGGCCAGCTTCTCCAGCTGGAACGGCGAGAAGATGAGCGGCAACAAGTCACTGCTGACCGACGTGCTGAAGGACCGCATGGGCTTCGACGGCTTCGTGGTGGGCGACTGGAACAGCCACGGGCAGGTCCGGGGCTGTTCGAACGAGGACTGTCCGCAGGCGATCAATGCGGGCCTCGACATGTTCATGTATTCCGGCCCGGCGTGGAAGACGCTCTACGCCAACACCCTGCGCGAAGCGAAGGACGGCACCATCTCCGCCGCCCGCCTCGACGATGCGGTGCGCCGCATCCTGCGCGTGAAGCTGCGCGCGGGCACCTTCGACCGGGGCCGTCCCTCCAGCCGCGCCTATGCCGCGAAGTTCGCCAACATCGCCTCCCCCGAGAACCGTGCGGTCGCACGCAAGGCGGTGCGCGAGTCCATGGTGCTGCTCAAGAACGAGGGCGTGCTGCCGCTCAAGCCCACCGCCAATGTCCTCGTCGCGGGCGCGGCGGCGGACAGCATCAGCCAGCAGGCGGGCGGCTGGTCGATCACCTGGCAGGGCATCGACGTGCCCAACTCCGCCTTTCCCAATGCCCAGTCGATCTGGAAGGGCATCGAGGCAACCGTGAAGGCAGCCGGCGGCACCGCGACGTATGCGCCGGACGGCCAGTTCGCGAAGAAGCCCGACGTCGCCATCATGGTCTTCGGCGAGAAGCCCTATGCGGAGTTCAAGGGCGACATCCCCAACCTCGAATACAGCCCCGGCGACAAGCACGACCTCGAAATGCTGCGGGGGTTCAAGGCGGCGGGCATTCCGGTGGTGGCGGTGTTCCTCTCGGGCCGTCCGCTCTGGGTGAATGCCGAATTGAACGCCTCCGACGCCTTCGTCGCGGCGTTCCTGCCCGGCAGCGAGGGGGGCGGCGTCGCCGACGTGCTGTTCGCGGGCAAGGACGGCAAGCCGAAATACGATTTCCATGGCAAGCTCAGCTTCTCCTGGCCCAAGCGCCCCGACCAGTACGTCCTCAACCGCCGCGATCCGAACTACGATCCGCTGTTCCCCTTCGGATACGGCCTGACGTATGCCGCGCCCGGAAAGGTCGGAAAGCTGGACGAAACGCGCCCCGCCGGGCTGGAGCAGGCCGCCCCCACCGTCTTCTTCGAACGCGGCCAGACCCCGCCGGGCTGGGAGATCGCCGCCGAGGGTGTGCGCCAGTCGGGCGTCGACCACCGCGCGCAGGAGGACGCCAGGCGCCTGACCTTCAATGGCCCCGGCAGCGTAGCCTTCACCGCCCCGCGCCCCTTCGACCTCTCGCGTGAAAGCAACGGCGAGATCAGCCTCGTCTTCGAGTACCGGCTGGAGGGCAAGCCCTCGGGCGCGCTGACGGCCGGGTTCCTCAGCGGCGGCAAGCTGGCGAGCGTGCCGGTCACCGGCGCCCTCTCGGCCACGGCACCGGGCCAGTGGGGGCGCCTCGCCATCCCGCTCAAGTGCTTCGCCGCGCGCGGCGCGGACATGGCGAGCGTCACCGCGCCGCTGGTGCTGAAATCCACCGGCGCGGCGGACCTCAGCGTCTCGGACGTCAAGCTTGACTACGTCTCGGTGCCGATGACCCAGTGCGGGGACGAGAAGTAAGCCTTCCCATTCTCCCTCCCACTTCGTCATTGCGAGCGTAGCGAAGCAATCCAGGGCGGCTTAATACTGCTCTGGATTGCTTCGCTACGCTCGCAATGACGACGGCTTTGGCTTACGCCGCGCGGCGCTCGCGCCGCACGCTCGTCTCGTAGAGGGCGAAGAGGTCGGCGAAGTGATCGTCGCTGGTGCGGGCGACTTGCGGGTGATGCTCGCGCTCGAACAGCACCTCTATGATCGCACGCGCCGCTGCCGCCGGGTCGCAGGCGGTGTACGTGAGGCCGCCGCCGTTCGCGGCATGGTCGACCGCGCCGCCCTCGTCCGGGACCACGATCGGCACGCCGCTGGCGCGGGCCTCGGCGGCGACCATGCAGAAAGTCTCCGCCTCGCTGCCGTGGACGAGCGCGTCGGCGCTGGCGATGACCCGCGCGAACGTATCCGGGTTGCGCTCGGGCTCGAACAGGCGGACGTGCGGGTTGCCGGCGATGTGCTTGAGCACGGTGCGCTGCTCGCGCCCCTCGCCGAACAGCACGAAGCCGACCGGCCGGTCGCGCGAGACCGAGGCCACCGCATCGAGCACCAGCGGCCAGCGCTTTTCCGCCGCCAGTCGGCCGACGCCCAGCAGCAGGCGTGCGTCTTCAGGCAGATCGCAGGCGGCCAGCAACTGCGCGCGCAGGACGGGATCGCGGTTCTGCGGGGAGAAACGGCCGGGCTGCACGCCCATCGGCACCGTCACCGTATTGGCGACACCCCCGTCCGCCAGCCGCCGCGTCAGGCTGGAATTGGCGCAGACGACATGGTCGAAGCTGCGGCTGTGGCGGCGCAAGTGGTCCCAATAGACCGAAAACTGCCAGTCGATCGTGCGCCGCGCGAAGACCTGTCCGAACCAGCGGTAGGCATAGGCGGAAAGCGGATCGGCATGCATGATCATGCTGCGCGGCGCATCGCCCGCCCAATCGGCGACGAGACGCGCGCTGCGCCAGGGTGAGGCGGCCTCGACGAAGTCCGGCTGCAGTTCGTCGAGCGCGGCGTGAAGCTGTGGCGCCGAGGCGAAGTACCAGTACTTGCGATCGAGCGGGAAGCGCGGGTTCTTCAGGGTGATGATGCGGGCATTGGGGCCGCGCTCGATCACCGCGTCCTCGTCCCCCGGTGCGAGGATGATGATCTCGTGGCCCAGCGCCGCGCCGACGCGCAGCTTCTGCTCCACATAAGTGCGCACGCCGCCGCCCTTGGGCGTGTAGAAGGCGCAGACGTCAACGATCCTCATGGCGCGCCCCTTACTTCGACGCCAGCGGGGCCACGCCCAGCCCGCGACGGTAGTTCATCACGATGGAGATAGTCTTCGGCCCGCTGCCGACCGACGCGCTGGCCTTCTCGGCGCTCGGCTTGCTGAAGCCCAGTCGGGGATTGCCCGCAAAACCGATGCCGTCGATGCGCCAGCCGAACTTGCGGTTGCCGTCCCGGTCGTGGAGCAGGCTCACCGCGTAGTCGCCGGGGCCGGGCACGCGCACGCACAGGCGCACCGGGCCGCTGGCGGGGACCGGCACCTCGACGCGGCGGAAGGTCTTGCCCGCGCTCACCAGCACGTTGTCGTCGGCGAGGAAGTCCGTGTTGTTGGCCGGGTAGACTTCCAGCTTGAGGGTGCCGATGCGGTCCTTCAGGCCCTTCACCTGCACTTCGAAGGAGGAGCCTGCCTCGTCCGGCCGACAGCGGCCCTCGGCCTTGCCGAGATCGGGCGTGGAGGGAATGATCGCAGCATTCGCCAGCATCAGCAGGGACAGGATCACGGGCGTTTCTCCGGATTGGCGAGGTCGTTGAAGGCGATGAGCGCGCCCAGCACGAGGTGCGCGGCGGTGATCAGCCCGGCCATCAGCGCCATGAGCGTGCCGATATCCCGCTCCTCGCCCAGCACCACGACGGTTATCCCTGCGAACAGCAGGTCCTTGTTCGGCACCAGCGGCAGGCGCGAGACGAGCAGGCGCAAGGTCGAAAGGTAGAGCCACCAGCTCAGCGCGACATCGGGCAGGACGATGTGCCACAGCAGCGCGAGGAACACGGTCGAGACGACGATGCGCGCGAAATGGACGCGGGTGATCATCCAGAGGTCATCGCGCGAGAGGCTGAAGACCTTGCGGCGAAAGGCCATGGCACCCAGCGAAATCGCCAGGATCACGCCCAGCGATCCGGTCAGCAGGCGCCCGTCGATACCCAGCTTGTCGAAGCCGAGCGAAGGCACCGCGAAGACCAGCAGCGCCATCGTCACCACGTTGCCGGTGACGGCGGAGAGGATCGACACGTCCTTGACCGTGCCGAACGGCGCGGCGGTCAGGGTGACGCGGCTGCGCGCCCAGGTGTAGAAGTACGCCTCGCCGAGATAGCCGAGCAGCAGTTCGTTGTAGATCTTCTTGCGCAGCAGCGCGAGTACGCCGCTGCCCGGAATGCGCCACAGCTTCCAGTAGATCAGCCACTCGCTGGCGGGGGTGATGAGGTAATAGCCCGCGAAGATCAGCCAGAACCCCGGCGATGTCGGGATCATCTGCGGCAGGCGGCGCAGCTCGACGCTGTTCGTCTCGTGCAGCACGGCGGCGATGACCGCCAGCGACAGCAGGATAGAGAATACCGCATTGCGCCCGCGCTTCGCGGTGCGATCCTGAGGGGTCAGTGCGATGGCCGCCAGATCGACGCCGTCTACGGTGGCAGCCACGGTTGCAGATTGAGACAAGGTGATCTCCGGGGTGACAGTCACTGGGAGCGCCGCAGCGACCGGCAGGGCGCCAGCGTGCTGAGGGCAAGGTCGCGGCGGCGCTCGGCCTCGCGGCGCGAGACGACCGCGCGCATCAGGTCGAGGTAGCGGCGCGCGGCGCCTTCGAGTTCGTAGTGCGCGGCGACGGCGCGGGCGCGCGTCGGGTCGCCGCGCAAATCGCGCAGGGCGGCGATCCCTTGCGCGAAGCCGTCCTGACAGCGCGTGGGGACCATCAGGCCGGTGCGGCCGTGGTCGATCAGGCTCGCCATGCTGACGCAGCAGTCGGTGGCGAGGATCGGCATGCCCGCCGCCAGCGCCTCGACCACGACGCCGGGCAGGCCCTCGTAATCGGAACTGAGCAGCAGCGCGTCGTGTTCGGCCAACAGCGGGTCGATCGTCGCCACATGGCCAAGAAACGTGACCTGCCCGGCGATGCCCAGCGATCCGGCGAGCGCTTCGAGTTGGCCGCGCTCGGGGCCGTCCCCGGCGATTGTCAGGCGATCCTCGGCACGGGCTCCGGCGGCGAAGGCGCGGAGCATCAGCGCGAAGTTCTTCTGCGGGGCGAGCCGTCCTGCCGCGAGGTAGCGCATGCCCCATGCGGACGGGGTGCGGCGCTCGATCCGGCCGAGCTGGATCAGGCGGCGGCGGTTGAGGATCGGATTGGCGATGACCTCGACCCGGCGCGGCTCGGCCAGCATGCATTCGCGCACTTCGCGGCGCATCGGTTCGGACAGCGCGACCAGCGAATCGAACAGCCCGCCCTGCGCCCGCAGCCAGGCGCCGTAGCCCCGGCGCATGGCTCCTGACATGTCGGGACGGTGCAGCGCATTGCTGATCTTGAGCAGCATCGGCGGGGCGTGATGGCCCATCAGCAGCTTCATGGCCGCTCCGATCACCGCGTACGTATTGCCGGGGCAGAACACCACGTCGACACGATTTTCGATCAGGAAACTGTAGAGCGTGTGGACCATCCACGGCGTGCGCCACGATGCCGTTGCCTGCTGGAACCGGGGCCGCGTGGGCAGGCTCCAGTAATCGAGCGCGGGCGCACTGCACAGGCCCGCGCCGCCCGGACGGCCGAGAACCACGGTAACCTCGTGCCCCGCTTCGCGCCATTGCGCAGCCAGGCCGAGGGCGACGCGCTCGACGCCGCCCGGCTCAAAGCTGTGAATGGGGATCGCTATGCGCAATGGTTCCTGCATGTCCTTCCGACGCCGCCAGCCGTCTGGTTCCGCAGGGCCTCTATGGGCGGGTCATTTCGGGTTTGTGACGGTCAGCCCGCCCGTCATGCGGCGGACACGCCAGCGACTTCGAAACGTCTCCGAACTGACTGCAGGGCGTCAGAATAGGCGCGCAGATGCTGCGCCGCACAAGCCCGCGATCACGGGCAGTTCAACAGGGGTTTCACCAAGCCATGCGCGCCATTTCGATCCGCCGTATCTGCGTCCTCGGCACCAGCCTCGTGGCGATCGCCGCGAGCGCTCCGGCCTTTGCCGAAGACGCAGCCGATGCCGCCGCCTACGACAGCGCGGACGCCGCTGACGCCATCGTCGTCACCGGCCAGCGCACCACCTACAACAACGCCGCGCTCGACGAGACGCTGATCGACGACAAGTCGCCGATCGCCTCGGCCATCGACCTGATCGGCACCCTGCCCGGTGTGCAGGTCAACGAAGGCGACGCCTTCGGCTTCGACGACTGGTCGACGACCTACTCGATCCGCGGCTACCAGACCAACCTCGACACCCAGCAGGTCGGCCTGACCATCGACGGGTTGCCCAACGGCGGCTCGGGCTACGGTGGCGGCTCCAAGGCCAACCGCTTCATCGACACCGCCAATATCGGCACCGTCGAGGTGTTCCAGGGCACCGCCGACATCGCCTCGCGCTCGAACGAGGCGCTGGGCGGGACCATCAATTTCGTCACCGCAGACCCGATCGACGACATGCGCGTGCGCCTGTCCGGCTCGGTCGGCGACTATGACGCCAGCCGCTACTACGGCCGCT
This sequence comes from Novosphingobium sp. fls2-241-R2A-195, assembly GCF_030209485.1. NCBI lineage: Bacteria > Pseudomonadati > Pseudomonadota > Alphaproteobacteria > Sphingomonadales > Sphingomonadaceae > Novosphingobium > Novosphingobium sp. fls2-241-R2A-195. The sequence continues at coordinate 89,015 of NZ_JARVRY010000027.1, read as the reverse complement.
TCGACACCGGCCTGATCGGCGGCGTCGCCAAGGCCTGGTTCTCCTACGGCCACCAGCAGGCGACCGACTGGATGGAAGGTTCAGCCAAGAACCACCGCGACAACTTCGCGATGAAGTTCATCGTCGATACCCCGGTCAAGTTCACCGGCTATGCAAGCTACGACGACGCCTTCGAAAGCAACTACGACCAGGTCTATTCGCAGGCGCAGTACGACAGCGGCGCCTACATCGACGGCCTCGTCGGCGTGTGGACCGGCGTGCCGGTGGCCGACCAGCAGTACCGCCAGGTCTGGAACACCAAGCGCAAGAACTTCTTCGCCTACCTGAAGGCCGAGACGAAGATCGCCAACGCCATCGATCTCAAGGCCTCGGTCTACTACCACGACATGGCCGGACGCGGCGATTGGGCGCCCCCCTACATCGTCAACGTCGGCCAGGACACCTCAGGCATCCAGACCGAGATCGACGGCACCACCACTGTCCGGGGCACGCCTGCATGGTGGGCTACGCTGCCCGCAGGCTCGGGCACGCCGACCTATTTCGCAACCAACGCCGCCGGCCAGATCGTCGCCCCGACCGCAGCAGGCGCGATCCAGCAGCAGTCGTACCGCCATACGCACTACCGCAAGGACCGTCTCGGCGGCACTCTCGACGGCGCCTGGACCATGCAGTTCGGCGAGATCGAGAACACCCTGCGCGGCGGCGTCTGGTACGAGGACACCCATCGCCGCGAATGGCGCGACTGGCACCACGTGACCGACACCAGCGTCGGCCCGGCCTATGACGCGACGCCCTACTGGACCCAGTACGACCGCAAGTACCCGCAGACCACCTTCAAGTGGTATGCCGAGGATCAGGTCCAGTTCGGCCCGGTCACCGCGAACTTCGGCGTCAAGCAGTTCATCAACCACCTCGACCGCACCGACCTGTTCGGCGAAAGCGCCGACGTCAGCGTCAAGTCGAAGTCGAAGGTGCTGCTCTCGGGCGGCATCCAGGTCGAACCGATGACCGGCCTCGACCTGTTCGGCGGCTACTCGGAGAACTTCAAGGCGCTCTCCGACACCCTGCTCGAATACAGCGAGGACGCATTCTCCAGCATCAAGCCCGAGACGGCCGAGAACTGGGAGGCCGGTGCGCGCTACGAGAGCGGCATCCTTCGCGCCTCGGCCACCTGGTTCAAGAGCAAGTTCTCCAACCAGGTGATCTTCGTGCCGAGCAATTCCTCGGCCGGGCCGGACTACCTGAGCGAAGGCGACGGAAGCTTCTTCAACGCGGGCGGCATCGATTCCGAGGGCTTCGAACTGCTCGCCAGCGTCCGCCCCGTCACCGGCCTCAGCCTCTACGGTTCGTATACCCACATCGATGCCAAGTATCGCGGCACCGGCAATGCCGAACTGGACGAGGAGCAGGGCGTGACGGCGGGCAACCGCGTCGCGGGCATTCCGAAGGACATGTGGGTGCTCTCGGGCACGTACAACTACGGGCCCGTCACGCTGGGCCTCACCGGCAAGTACACCGGCAACCGCTTCGTCGATGCGGACAACGCATGGGTCGCGAAGACCTACTTCATGACCGACCTGTCAGTGGCCGTGAAGGGCGATGCGCTGACCGACAGCCTCAAGGCGCTGCAGTTCGCGCTCAACATCACCAACCTGACCAACGAGAAGTACATCGGCGGCATCTCGGGCAACTACGCCTTCCTCGGCGCGCCGCGCACGATGGTCTTCAGCGCCACTGCCGACTTCTGACGGCGGCGCGAGAGGACGGGTCGGCGTTCGGGGGGACGCCGGCCCGTCCTTTTCTTTTTTTCCAAGAACACCAGGCACAGGATTACCCGCCATGAACACGCTTCGCACCCAACAGGTATCCCGCCGCGCCCTCCTCGCCGGCATGGCCGGGGGAGCCGCGATCATGGCCCTCTCCATCTCCGCCCCGATCTCCGCCCTCGCCGCCGCAGCCGCGAACCCGGTGTTCCGCCACGGCGTCGCCGCGGGTGATCCCGACGCTTCGAGCGTGGTGCTCTGGACCCGCGTGACCGCGCCCGCCGCCACCGACGTCCAGTGGGAACTGTCGGACAGCCCCGCCTTCGCGAGGATCCTGAAGTCGGGCTCCGTGCGTACGGATGCGGACCGCGACTTCACCGTCAAGGTGCTCGCCACCGGCCTTCCGGCAGGCGGCACGTTCTTCTACCGTTTCCGTATGGGCAAGGCGATTTCACCGATCGGCCGCGCCCGCACCCTGTCCGAAGGCCGGGTGAATACGCTCGGCATCGCGCTCGCCTCGTGCTCCAACTACGCCTTCGGCTTCTTCAACGCCTACGACGCGATCGCGAAGGACCCGGCCGTGGACTTCGTACTCCACACCGGCGACTACATCTACGAATACGGCGGCAAGGACGGCTGGGGCGAAAACATCGCCCGCACCATCGGCCGCGAGCACGCCCCCGCGCATGAGATCGTCACCCTTTCCGACTACCGCACCCGCCACGCGCAGTACAAGACCGATGCCGGGTCGCTGGCGATGCACGCACAGCACACCCTGCTCGCCTGCTGGGACGACCACGAGAGCGCCAACAACCCCTGGACCGGCGGCGCACAGAACCACCAGCCCGAAACCGAGGGCGACTGGGCCACGCGCCGCGCCGCCTCGATCCGCGCCTACTACGAGTGGATGCCGGTGCGCGAACCGGAATGGCTGCCCGAGTGGCCGGACGTCAAGGGTCGCACCCGCATGCAGTTCTGGCGCGCCTACCGCTTCGGCGACCTCGCCCTGCTGCACACCCTGGAAACGCGCCACACCGCCCGCGCGAAGCAGATCGAATATATCGACTATGCCCAAGGCATCGTCGATGACGCCTCGGCCGAAAAGTTCAGGCGCGACGTCCTTGGCGCCGCGAACCGCCCGCTGATCGCACCCGAACTGGAGGCCGACCTCGAAGCCGCACTGGCGCGGTCGGTGAAGGACGGCCAGCCCTGGCGCGTGATCGGCTGCCCGATGGTGATCGGCCGCCTCGACGTGCCCGATCTCGCCAAGCTCGGCGTGCTGCCCGACCCGTTCCCCAAACTCGCCGCCGCGAAGTCGAAGGACGAACTGGCGAAACTCGCCGCCGATCCGCATGTTTCGCTGGCATGGCGCGGCCGCTGGAACCTGCCCGACTATACCGACGCCTGGGGCGGCTACCCCTGGGCGCGAGAGCAGTTCTACGCCTTGTCGCGCCGCGCAGGGGCGGGCGATCTCGTCTTCCTCTCCGGCGACAGCCACAGTTTCTGGACCAACGACCTCGCCGATGCGCAAGGCCGCCCGGCCGGCATCGAGTTCGGCACCGCGGGTATTTCCTCGCCCGGCGACTTCATGGACAGCGGCTTCGGCGAGGACATGTCGCGCAAGCTGGACAAGGCCTATGCCGATCACATGCCCGAGGTCGTGTGGACCGACAACATGCACCAGGGCTACGTCCGCATGCAGTTCGGCCGCGAGACCGGCACGGCGAGCTTCGTGGCGGTCAGTACCGTCCTCTCGCGAGACTATACGACGAACGTGATCCGCAAGGACGACTTCCGCCGCGATGGCAAGCGCGTCCGCTTCGCCTGAGCTGAACAGCGAACGTCAAGGACCGGCATGGGCGGGGACTGTCCCTCGTCCATGCCATTGCCTGCCCATCCGCCGGAACAGGCTGCAGCTATCGCCGCTTCTTCAGCACTACGTAGATCGCACCCTGCCCACCATGACGGCGGTGCGCGCCGCGAATAGCGACGATGTCCGACGCATGGTCGCTGGCCGCGAGCCAGTCGGCGATCTTGGCGCGGATCGCACCCCGCGCGCTGCCTCGATCCGCAGCGTCCACCGGCCGCGCCTTGCCGGTAACGATCAGCACCACGCGCGCCCCCATTGCCTTGGCCTGCACCAGCCCGTGCATCAGACGCATGTAGGCCTGGTCGAGGTTCGAACCGTGCAGGTCGAGGCTGAAGTCCGGCAGCAGCGTGCCCTTGGATATCCGCTTTTCCCACGAGCCATCGAGATTGACCGGCACTTCGACACGCGGCTTGGGCGCGGCGACTTTCGGTGGGAGCGGCGGCGGAACGCGGCCCTTGACCTTCTTCACGGGCAGCGGTGGGGCTATCGGGACCGGCATCGCGGGCGCCTCAGGCTCAACCCGTTTTCGGGGCGCGACGAGCGGCTTGACGGTGCGGGCGACTTGCGCCCAGACCGCCTTCTCCTCTTCCGTAAGCCTGCGCCCCGGCCGCTTCATCGGGCGCCGAGGCGGGTCAGGACGCCCTTGGGCAGGAGGATCAGGGCACTGCCGCGACCACTCATGCCGCCTGCGGTCACGCGGGCCTTTGCCCCTGCCCCCCAGAAGGTGTCGAAGCGGTTCGCGCCCTTGATCGCGCCGCCGGTATCCTGTGCGATCCACAGCCCGTTGGCCTCGCGGCGGTCCATATCGAGGTACACAGGGGCACCCAACGGCACATAACGGGGATCTACGGCCACAGAATTGCCCGCTCGCACGGGCACATTGAGCGCACCGAGCGGTCCATCACCATTCAGCACCTTGAAGAACACCCACGAGCGATTGCGCTCCATCAGCGCGCGCCCCTCGACCGGATGCTCGCGGACATATTGCATGATGCCCTGCATGGAGCCGGAATACTGACCCGGTCCGGAGCCGACCAGCCCCTGATCGCGCATGACCCCGCCGATGCCGGTATAGGGCAAGCCGTTCTGGCCCGCATAGCCGATGCGCGTCACCGTGCCGTCCGGCGCGACGAGGCGGCCGGAGCCCTGCACCTGCAGGAAGAAGAACTCGACGGGATCGGCGGCCCAAGCAATCTCCAGCCCCTTGCCCGCCAGTGCCCCCGCATCGATCTGTGCGCGGTCGAAATAGCTGGTGAAGGTGCCGTCCGGCGCATAGCGGCCAAGCGGCATGCGCCCGCTGCTGAGCGGCGGCGCATCCCCCGGCTTCGCACGCACGAGATCGGGCGGGAAGGCGTAGACCGGCACCGTATAACCGGGCTGCGGCGTGCGCCCGCCGGCGATCTCCGGTTCGTAGTAGCCGGTGGCGTAAGAGGAGCCTTCGCCGATGCGGGCGGTCTCGAAAAAGCTGGAGAAGAACAGCGCGGGCGATCCCGCGCCCCAGTTCACGGCGGCGGTGCAAGCCTGCCGCCAGTCCTCGGGCCGGGTCAGGCCACTGCCGTCCTTGCGGACTATGAGCTTCGGGCAGCTTTCACGGAACGAGGCGAGAGCGCCCGCCGCATCGGCCGCGCCCATCCGCAGCGCCGACAGCGCAGGACCACGGCGCACACCGGCAGCCAGCGCGTTCTGGAGAGATGAAGGCTGGGTCGTCGGCCCGGTCGGCGGAAGCGTAGGGCGCGGGCCGCCGGTCTTCGGGATTACACCGCCGCAAGCCGCGAGCGTGGCCAGCAGACCACTGATCAGAAGAGCGCGCCAGGCGTCCCGGATCGACCGCCCGGACACCACCGCAGGTGCCATAGTCTCCAGCGCCAAAACAAACCCTCCCCGCAAAGCAGACGCCCCGCGCCGGGGGTGGCACGGGGCGGATCAGGCTTTGTCGGCTAGCAGTCCAAAGAAGGGGGGATCAACCCCGGATCAACCTTCGTCGGTCTCTTCGAGGACCCAGTCGGGATCAGGCGAGTTCACGGCGCGACCGAACGTCCAGACGTCGATTGTCTCGATCGCGTCGTCGAGCGAACCGGCGACCACCTGACCCGCGGCGTTGCGAGTGACGGCGGCAATGTCGGCGCGGAAGCGCAGGGTGATACGAGCATAGCCGTTTTCCACGCCGGCAGCGGTGAAGCCGGTTTCCTCGATGCGGATCAAGCGGTTGTCGAGCGTCTCGCCGGCCTCGATACGGGCGTCGATGGCGGCGGCGAAACCGGCATAGACGTCATCGTCGCAAAGCTGGCGCAGTTCGGCCTTGTCGCCCTTCCAGAAGGCTTCGAGGATCATGCGATAAGCACTGCGCGCGCCGTCGAGGAAGGCGGCGGCGTCGAAACGGCGATCAGCCTGCGAAATCTCCGCCAGGCCACGCTCGACCGAAGGCGGCGCGAGCGGGATCGCACGCTGGCGGGGCTGTTCGGCGCGGGCGCGGTCATCGCTGCGCTGATCGGGACGCGGCGGCGCGGAAACGCGCGGAGCGCCCGGCTTCTGGCCCTGGCGACCTTCGAAGCGTCCCTGGATGGGCTCCTCTTCATGCTCGGCGCGGCGGCCGAGCACGGAGTAAAGCCGCAAGCCAAGGAAGGCTGCGATCATGGCCAGGATCACTATTTCCGGTGTCACGTCCCTAATTCCATCCTTCTGTGGCGCCCCGTCTGTGGCACCGTGGCCGCAACCGATCAAAGACCGGCCTGAAGCCCCATCGCACTCCGGCGCAGTTCCGAAGACTCGAACGTGCCTTCGGCTTAGCACTCGAACATAGCCCCAGATAGGTACGCATTACAAATGAACAACGCGTGAGTGGCTCGTTCGGGGCATTTTCCCGGCGGATCGAGCCCCTCGAAGCGATGTGCGCGCAACTTCGGGACACAACCTCTACAATTTTCCCGACGCTCGGGTGTTCCCCGCGCCCGCAAAATGTTTTACCCGCCCCCGCTGAACGTTTCAGATTCCATTGCGGGACACAGATCAGATGGCCGACGAAGGCAACATCATTTCCGACCTCGACCTCGGCAACGGCGAAGACACCGCCCCCGCCGCAGGCATCATTTCGCAGTACATCAAGGATCTCTCGGTCGAGAATCCGAACGCCCCCGAAGCGTTCTCGTGGCAGGAACAGCCGCAGATCGACGTGCAGTTCAACATCGGCGCGCGCGCGATCGAAGGCGAAGTCCACGAAGTCGAGCTGAAGATCACCTGCTCGTCGCGCACCAGCCTGGGCGTCGCCTTCGCGGTCGAGCTGAGCTACTGCGCGCTCATCGGCATGCGCAACCTCGAAGAGGCCCAGTCGCACGCGTTCCTCTTCGCCGAGGCGCCGCGCATCCTGTTCCCTTACGCTCGCCGCATCGTGTCGGACGCCGTGCGCGACGCCGGTTTCGCGCCGCTCATGCTCGAGCCGATCGACTTCAACGGCCTCTACGTGCAGCAGCTGCAGGCGCAGCAGCAGCAGGCCGAGACCGGCATGGGCGAGCCGGTCGGCAACGCCTGAACCGATAGCGGGCGGGGTTAGGGTCAGTCGTCGTCCCGGACTTGATCCGGGATCGCTGGCCGGGCCCCGCCCACCTCTCGGCAAGACGCTTCATCGGAAGCGCCTCGCCTGAAGACAGCCACCGGTCCCGTATCAAGTCCGGGACGACGAGCAGGGGCTTGCGCCATGAGCTTCACTGCATGAACCTCGCAAAAGCCCTCGCCAGCGTCGGCGGACTGACGCTCGCCAGCCGGGTGCTCGGGCTTGCCCGCGACAGCCTGTTCGCCCGCTTCGTCGGCGCAGGCTTCGCTTCCGACGCCTTCCTGATCGCCTTTCGCCTGCCCAACATGTTCCGGGCTCTCTTCGCGGAAGGGGCCTTCGCCTCGGCCTTCATCCCGATGTTCAACCAGAAGGTCACGGACAAGGACGGCCCCGGCCTCCCGGCTGGCATCACTTTCGCCGAAGAGGCGTTGTCGGTGCTGCTGCCCGTCCTGATCGTCATGACCGTGCTGCTCGAAGTGCTGGCCTGGCCGGTGACGCTGCTGCTTTCGGGCGGCTTCAACGACGTCACCCACGACCAGTTCGCCTTCGCGGTCATGCTCAGCCGCCTGACGATTCCCTATCTCGCGCTGATCAGCCTCGTCTCGCTGCTGGGCGGCATCCTCAATTCGCTGAACAAGTTCTGGGTCAACGCCGCCGCGCCGATCCTGCTGAACCTGACGCTGATCGTGGCGCTCCTCGGCTTCCATTCGGACGACCCGCTGATCACCGCGCGCAACCAGGCGATCGGTGTTTCCGTTTCCGGCGCGCTCCAGCTGCTCTGGCTGGTGCTCGCCTGCCGCGCCAACGGGGTGTCGATGCGGCTGCGCATGCCGGTGTGGAACGTCGACGTGAAGCAGTTGCTCAACCTGATCCTGCCTGCGGCTGCCGGGGCCGGAGCGGTGCAGATCAACCTCGTCATCTCCACCGCGCTCGCCGCCTATCTGCTGGCGCACGGCTCGGTGACCTACATCTATATGGCGGACCGGCTGAACCAGCTGCCGCTCGGCCTCATCGGCATCGGGCTCGGCACCGTCCTGCTGCCGACGATCTCGCGCCAGCTCGGCGCGGGGCAGGAAGCCGAGGCGATGGAGACGCAGAACCGCGGCCTCGAACTGGCGCTGCTGCTCACCCTGCCCGCCGCCGTCGCGCTGATCGTCTGCGGAGAGCCGATCGCCGCTGCCCTGTTCGGCTACGGCAAGTTCGACGCGGGCGACGTCGCCCGCACGGCCGAGGCGCTCGCGGCCTTCTCGATCGGCCTGCCGAGCTACATCCTCGTGAAAGTTCTGACGCCCGGCTACTATGCGCGGCAGGATACGAGGACGCCGGTGCGCTACGCGACGATCTCGATGGTCGCGAACCTCGTCGGCAATCTGGTGCTGATCGTGCCGTTGCAGCACATGGGGCCGCCGCTGGCGACGGCGCTGGCTTCCACCCTCAACGTGGCGATGCTGTACCGCACGCTGGTGAAGCGCGGACATTTCACCGTCGATGCACGGCTGAAGCGGCGCGGGCCGAGGCTGGCGCTCGCCGCCGTGGCGATGGGCGCGGCGCTGTGGTTCGGGCAGGACCTGATGATGCCTTATGTGCACGGCACCTGGCTGGTACGCGGGCTGGCGCTGGCCGTGCTCGTTTCGGCGGGCTGCGCGGTCTACGGCATCGCCGCCGTGGCGACCGGGGCCTTCACCCGCGCCGACCTCGCTCTCCTGCGCCGCCGCAAGCGCGCCGCCTGAAGGGTTCCATCGATGCGCGAACGTGCTATGAGCCCCGGCCATGCAGGATCGTGCGATCTTTTTCCCGCCCACGCTGCGCCCCTTTGCGCCGCGTTCATGGCGATGGCGTTCAGTCACCCGCTGACCGTACCTGCATTCGTGCCCTGTACGGGCGCAACCCTCACATCCATCGACAACTGACTTAAGGACGCGACCATGCGTATCGTCTCCGGTATCCAGCCCACCGGCAACCTGCACCTCGGCAATTACCTCGGTGCGATCCGCAACTGGGTGAAGATGCAGGACGAGGTCACCGCCGAGGGTGGCCAATGCCTCTACTTCCTGGCCGACCTCCACGCGATCTCGATGCCGCACACCCCCGCCGACCTCGCCGCCAACACGCGCGAGATGGTCGCGGCGCTGGTGGCCTGCGGGCTCGATCCCGACCGCTCGATCCTGTTCAATCAGGCTCAGGTGCCCCAGCACTCCGAGATGCAGTGGCTGCTCAACGGCACCGCGCGCATGGGCTGGCTGAACCGCATGACGCAGTGGAAGGACAAGGCGGGCAAGAACCGCGAGGGTGCCAGCGTCGCACTGTTCACCTACCCGGTGCTGCAGGCCGCCGACGTGCTGCTCTACCAGGCGACTCACGTGCCGGTGGGCGAGGACCAGAAGCAACACCTCGAACTCGCCCGCGACATCGCGCAGAAGTTCAACAACGACTTCTGTGCGGAAGACGCGCCGCTGTTCACCCTGCCCGCACCGTTCATCCCGCCCGAGGCTGCGCGCATCATGTCCCTGCGCGACGGCACCGCCAAGATGAGCAAGTCCGACCCCTCGGACATGAGCCGCATCAACATGACCGACACCGCCGATGCCATCATGCAAAAGGTGAAGAAGGCCAAGACCGATCCGGAGCCGCTGCCCTCGGAAAAGGGCGGCCTCGAAGGCCGCGCCGAGGCGAAGAACCTCGTTGCGATCTACGCGGTCATGGCAGGCACCACGGTCGAGTCGGTGCTGGCCGAGTTCGGCGGCGAAGGCTTCGGCAAGTTCAAGCCCGCGCTCGGCGAACTGCTGGTCGAGAAGCTGGCGCCGATCAACGCCCGCTTCCTCGAACTGCGCGAGGACCGCGAGCGCCTCGACGCGATCCTGTGCAAGGGTGCGTCCAAGGCCCGCGAACTGGCGATCCCGACGCTGGAAAAGACCTACAACGTCCTCGGACTCGTGCGGGGTTAGAAATCCAAACCGATCTCGTCATTGCGAGCGAAGCGAAGCAACCCAGGGCGGCATAATGCTGCCCTGGGTTGCTTCGCTTCGCTCGCAATGACTGTGCGGCGCTAAAGCCCCAGCAGCTTCGCGCGTCGCCGGACCCAGGGTTCGGCGAGCGCGGAGACTGCGCCCAGCGCTTCCAGCCCTTCCGGGTCGCCCTTATGCTCTCCGGCGATGAGCAGGCCGAAGACGCGGCGCACGCTCCAGTCGGGGAACGGCCGGTCGATCAGTTCAAGCGCATCGCCCGCACCGACCTCGCCATCCTCGATCACCCGGTAGTACCAGCCCGCCCGGCGCGATTTCACGCACCCGGCGTTGACCTTCGCCCCGTCGAAGCGATGGTCCAGCTTCCAGCATGGCTGGCGGCCCTGACTCACCTCAACGAGCGCGGTGCCCATCCGCCAGCGATCGCCGACGCAGACGTCCTCCTCGGTCAGCCCGGCGGTAGAAACGTTCTCCCCGAAGGCGCCGTAATCGGCGAGCAGCGGATGGTCGCCGATCGCTTCGCGCCACCAGTCGTAGTGGTCGTGGGGATAGTGGTGGATGGCCTTGTCCGGCCCGCCATGGACCGAAAGATCGGCCTGGCTGTCCCCTTCGAGGCCCAGTCGGTGGACCTTCACCCGACCTTGCACCGCCGTCTTGGCGATGGCGCTCGGCTCGTCGGCCGCGCGAAACGGAGCGACCTTGCCGCAAAGTACGGAAAGAATAGGGAACGGACTCGTCATGACCGGGCTTTATTCCTACATGAACGAAACACGATCAAGTCGTGAAGTCGGCCTCCGGGTCGGTGGATGCGGGATAAACCGGCGGAACGGTCCGTCGCTCGCCCAAGTCCATTCAACCTCTATTCAGGGCGTTGATTTCACGACAGTATCGTAAAAGAATCGAAGGCCGCGCCGGAGTGGGGCGTCTGGATCTCTTCGGGTTCGTGGAGCAAAGATGATGACACACCATTCCGGATCGCAGCTTGGCCAAGGGATAGGGCGGCTGAAAATGGCCGCTGCCGCCGTGCTGCTCATGGCGCTCGCCGCGTGCGCGACGCCGTTCAAGGCCGACGTTTCGCGTTTCGCGACCCAGCTCCCCGCCCCGCAGGGCCAGAGCTTCGCGATAGTCGCGGACAATCCCAAGCTCGCCGGCGGGCTTGAATTCAGCCAGTATGCCTCGATGGTCGGCGATCGCATGGCCAAGCTGGGCTACACCCCGGTGGAAGACCCGGCCAAGGCCACGCTGATCGTGCGCTTCGACTACGGCGTCGACAATGGCCGTGAGCGCGTGCGCAGCACTGGCGTGGGCGCAGGCGCGTTCGGCCCGTGGGGCGGCTGGGGTCCCTATGGCGGCGGCTTCTACGGCCGCGGGTTCTACGGTCGCGGCTTCGGCTGGGGCGGCCCGTGGCGCTATGGCTGGTACGACCCGTTCTTCGACAACGGCATTCAGTCCTACACCATCTACACCAGCGGCATCGACCTGAAGATCGACCGCGCCGCAGACGGCCAGCGCCTCTTCGAAGGCAAGGCGGAAGCCGTCTCGACCTCCAATCGCCTGCAGTATGTCGTGCCCAATCTGGTGGAAGCGATGTTCACGAATTTCCCCGGGAACTCCGGAGAGACCGTCCGCATTACAGTCGCGCCCGAGAAGAAATAAGCACGAAATCAGACAGGCTCCCCCCTGCGAAGAGTGGGAGACACCGAGGGACGGGTCCGCTGAAATATTGCGGGCCCGTCCTTTTGCTATGGGGCGTCAGGCGCTATCTGGCGCCCCATAGGATTTATTGATGCATAATTTCATGGCCATCCTCTCGCAGCTGTTCTGGGGCGTCACCATCGGCGCCTTGAGTGCTGCGTTCGAGACGCTGGCCAAGGGCGCGATGATGCTGGGCGGCCTCGGCGGTGCGGGCTGGTATGGCCTGAAGTGGCGCAAGGCCCGGCGCGAGCGGGACGGCAAGGGCAAGGACTGACGCTTTTGTCCTGGCTCGTTGAATGGATCTTCGAAGGCCTTATCGAAGCAACCGCCGAAGCGATCCACCACCGTTATGGCTGGGGTGGATGCGCCTCGCTGATCCTGTCGCTCGTCGCGGTGATCGGGGCCTTGCTGTGGTGGAGCGGAGTGTTCAGCTCCGCCACCTGAATCAGCTCCCCAGCGCGACTACGCCGCCGGTGGAGCCGAAACCGCCCTCACCCCGCGCCGTCTCGTCAAGTTCCTCGACGGCCACCCACGAAGCGCGCGTCACGGGCGCCAGAACCAGTTGCGCGACGCGGTCGCCGCGGCGAATGTCGAAGCCTTCGGCGCCGTGGTTGATGAGGATGACCTTGACCTCGCCCCGGTAGTCCGAATCCACCGTCCCCGGCGAATTGGGCACCGAAATGCCGTGCTTGAGCGCAAGGCCCGAACGCGGGCGTACCTGAATTTCGTAACCCACCGGGATCGCCACCGAGAGGCCGGTGGCCACCGCATGACGCCCACCGGACGCGATCGTCACGTCCTCGGCCGAGACCACGTCCATGCCCGCCGCGCCTTCGGTGGCGTAGACGGGCAGGTCCAGCCCCTGCCCGTGCGGCAGGACCTTGACCATGACGGGGACTTCATTCGGCGAGTGCATCGGCAATCCTTTCGACGAGGGCGCGCGCGACGTCCCCCTTGGGCATTTCGGGAAGGGAAACCACCTCGTCGGCCATGACGATGTGGACGGTATTGGCGTCGCCGCCCATGACGTCGCCGGAGACGTCGTTGGCGACGATCCAGTCGGCCCCCTTGCGCACACGCTTGGCCTGCGCATAGCGGATGACGTCCTGCGTCTCCGCCGCGAAGCCGACGACCAGCGGCGGGCGGCGCAGGCCATGGGCAAGGCCAGCAAGGATGTCGGGGTTCTCGGTCAGTTCGAGCGGCGCGATGGCGCCGCCGTCCTTCTTGAGCTTCTGGTCCGCCGAGCGCACCACCCGCCAGTCGGCAACGGCGGCAACCATCACCGCAACGTCAGCCGGAAGCGCGGCGTCGATGGCCTCGGCCATCTCCAGCGCGCTCTCGACATCGACGCGATCGACGCCCGGCGGGGTCGGCAGGTGGACCGGCCCTGCCACCAGCGTCACCCGCGCGCCCGCCTCGGCGGCGGCGGCGGCGATGGCGAAGCCCTGTTTGCCCGAGGAACGGTTGGCGATGTAGCGCACCGGGTCGATCGGCTCGTGCGTAGGTCCGGCGGTGACGAGGACGTGCTTGCCGAAAAGCCGCAGCGGCTCGTCGGAGAGCGGGATCAGTTCGAGTGCACCGGGATCGGTGGCGGGCGCCGCCCGGGCACTGCCCTTGACCGCCAGCGGCGAAGTGCTGGCGGGTACGGCACGCGGCCCGCGTGGGATCATCGTGGCGGAAAGGCCGCCCGGCTCGTCACCGACGATACCTTCGGGGCCATGGCCGAGGCAGCGGGCGATGTGCTCCCAGATTTCCGCCGGTTCGGGCAGGCGGCCGGGGCCGTATTCTCCGCAGGCCATCGCGCCCTCGTCGGGCTCCATCACCTCGACGCCGGAATCGCGCAGGGTCTGGACGTTGCGCTGGGTCGCGGCGTGAAGCCACATGCGCACGTTCATCGCCGGAACCGCGAGCACCGGCTTGTCGGTCGCCAGCAGCAGCGTGGTGGCCAGATCCCCCGCCAGGCCCGCCGCCATCTGCGCGAGCAGGTCCGCCGTCGCCGGGCAGACGACCACGAGGTCGGCCTGGCGGCTGAGCTGGATATGGCCCATCTCGGCCTCGTTCTTGAGGTCCCAGAGCGTCGTGTGGACGGGGTTTTCCGATAGCGCCGCAAGCGTCATCGGAGTGACAAACTTCGCGCCTCCCTCGGTCAGCACGCAAGTCACCGAGCCGCCTTCGCGGCGGATGATGCGCACGAGTTCGCAGGCCTTGTAGGCAGCGATGCCGCCGCCCACGATCAGCAGAATGCGCGGTCCGTTCATGACTGGGGCTTCTGCAACAGCGTGAGCATGGGCGCAATCAGTTTGGCACAGGCCCTTGGGCCGCCGCGACCAGTTGCATCACCGCGCGCGGCGCGAAGACAAGCCCCGCGAACATGACCGGCGCGATCATCGCCCCCCAGTAGAAGTTGTCCCACCGCCCGACGAGCGTGAACGCAAATCCGTATCCCGCGCAAAGCAGGAACCCCGCCAGCCCCGAGCGACTGCGCCAGCCGAGCCAGCCGAAAGTCATCAGCACCACCGCAGGACCCGCGAGAAAGTGCGGAAGCCAGCGCAAGTTGCTCGACTGCACCACATTGACCAGCCAGCCCGCCATGCCGCGCATGACCAGCCATGCCGGGCCGTGCGGGTCGCTCTGCAGCACGTCCCTCGCGATGATCGAGAGGTGCCAGGCGAGCCCCGCGAAGAACACCGCGATCAGCAGGGCCCACGCCGCGCTTTCGCGCCAGTTGCGGTTCCACAGCGCGAAAGCGGCCATGAGCAGCACGTAAGGCAGCGTCAGTTCACGAATCGCCAGCGCCAGCGCGGCGCAGAGGAAGGCCGCGATCCAGCGCCCACCCTGTCCGTCCCGGCCGATCCGGTGCAGGCCGAAGGACAGCGCGATCAGCCCCCCCGCCCACAATTCATGCAACGGAAAATAGTGCCGGTTGAGCTGCAGAGAGGCACCCACGAATACCATAGCGGCACCCAGACGCTGCACACGGCCGGCATCGTCCGTGTCCACGCCCAGACGGCGCCACCATACCGCGACGATTCCCAGCATGAGCGCCATCGCCGCGGCCATCTGGCCGCGCTCGCCGAGCATCGCGTCGATATAGGCCAGCGTCGGCAGGCGCACCGCGATGCCGGGGTTGACCGGATAATTGCGCGCCCTCTGCTCGGGCACGATGAAGTCGTAGTAGTTCTCGCCCTTCTGGATGCGGGCGATGGCGACCTCGTACAGCGCGAGGTCCTCGTCATAGGGCTTGTCCGGGGTGATGACGGCCTGGCCCCCCGCGTCCACCGGCCCTTCGACCGCACCCTCCCACGGCGAGCGATTGCCCGGCTTGTTGGTCGGCGCGATCATCGAGGCGACCAGCACCAGCGCCAGCAGCGCCAGCGCAAGCCGGGCAAGTCCGGGCGAGAGCCGCGCAAAGCGGCCCCGGTCGATCAGTGCAGAAGAGTCCAGTACGTCAGTGCCCACGCCGCCGCGCCCCCAAGGATTGCGGCCAGAGCATAGCCACCCCAGTGGTTACTTTCGCGTTTACGGCGCTCCCAGATCAGCTCCACCTCCGGCAGCGGGGCCTGTTCCGGCGCGCCGCCCTTGGGCGGGAAGCGGTCCTCGATCCGGCGAACCAGCGCGGGCAGGCGCATCAGCGTCTCGATATCCTCGCGCACCCGGTCGACGATCACCGCCTCAGGGCCGAGTTCGTCGCGGATCCAGTCCTTCACGAAAGGCGCCGCGACGTCCCACATGTTGATCTCGGGATCGAGGGCGGTGGCCAGACCTTCGACCATCACCATGGTCTTCTGCAGCAGCAGCAGGTGCGGCTGCACCGCCATGTCGAAATCGCGGGTGATCGCGAAGAGCCCGTCGAGCATCTGCCCGACCGACAGCTCCGACACCGGCTTGCCGCGCATCGGTTCGCCCACGGCACGCAGCGCGGTCGCGAATTCCTCGACCGTGTGATAGCTGGGGACGTACTGCGCCTCGAAGTGGATTTCAGCGACGCGGCGGTAATTGCCGGTGGTCAGGCCGTAGAGGATTTCCGCCAGCCACAGCCGCGCCTGACGGTTGATCCGGCCCATGATGCCGAAGTCGATCGCGACGATCGTGGTATGGCCGTTCTCGCCATTGGGCGCCCCCTGCACGAACAGGTTGCCCTGGTGCATGTCGGCATGGAAAAACCCGCAGGCAATCGCCTGCGTAAGAAAAGTCAGTACCAGCCTGCGCGCGAGCTTGGGCATGTCGTGCCCCGCCTCGCGCAGCGCCGCGAGGTTGCTCATCTTGATGCCGTCGATCCATTCGACCGTCAGCACCGAGCCGTTGGTGCGGTCCCAGTCGATATCGGGAACGCGGTAATCCTCGATCCCCTTCATCGCATCGGCGAGTTCGGAGGCCGAGGCGGCTTCGCGGCGAAGATCGAACTCCCGCTGGGTCCAGCGCTTGAGGTTCGCGATCACGGCACGCGGACGCAACCGCGCCGCTTCGTTGCCAAGCGCCTCGAGATGCGCTGCGGCCCATTCGTACGTCTCGACGTCGTGCGCGAACTGCTCGCGGATGCCGGGACGCAGCACCTTGACGGCGACGTCGCGCCCGTCCGGCGTAACCGCGCGGTGGACCTGCGCGATCGAGGCGGCGCCTACCGGAGTTTCCTCGATCGAGGCGAAGATGCGCTCGAGCGGGCGGCCGAAGGTGCTCTCGATCTGCGCGCGGATCGCCGCGAAGGGCACGGGCGGCAAGCTGTCCTGCAAGGTCAGCAGGTTGTGCGCAGGACCTTCGCCGACGAGGTCGGGCCGGGTGGCGAGCGCCTGCCCCAGCTTGATCGCGGCGGGGCCGATCTCCTGGAAGGCGCCGGCATAGTCGGGCTCGGCCGGCTGGCGCGTGCCGAAGCGCGCGATCCGGCACAGGCGCTTGACCGGCGCCGGGGCATTGCGGTCGTTCTCGATCCCGCGCAGCGCCCCATGGCGCGCGAGGACGCGGCCCCACTTGAGGAGACGCGCGATGTGGACGGGGGTGGAAGTCACCGGATCGTCAGACCTTCCAGCCCGAATGGATCGCGACGAGGCCGCCGAGAATCGGCTCGACCTTGGTATGCTTGAACCCGGCCTTGCGGATCATCCCTTCGAATTCCGGCATCGGCGGGAAACGGCGGATCGATTCGATCAGGTAGCGGTACGAATCCGCGTCCCCGGCGATCATCGAGCCGATCTTCGGGACCAGCTTGTGCGAATAGGCGTCGTAGACTTCCTTGAAGCCCGGCCATTCGGTGGTCGAGAATTCGAGGCAGAAGAAGCGGCCGCCGAACTTGAGCACGCGGTGCGCCTCGGCCAGCGCCTTGTCGATGTGGGTGACGTTCCGGATGCCGAAGGCGATCGTGTAGGCGTCGAAGAAATGGGCCGGGAAGCTCAGTTCCTCGGCGTTCTGGCGCGACCACACCAGCGTGTCGATGCCGCGCTCCATCGCGCGCTCGATACCGACGTCGAGCATGTCCTGGTTTATATCCGAGACGGTGACCACCGCGCCCTCGGCTTCCATGCGAAAGGCGATGTCGCCCGTACCGCCCGCCATGTCGAGGATCTGCTCATCGGGCCGCGGACGCACGCGGCGCACGAACTTGTCCTTCCACAAGCGGTGCATGCCCACCGACATGGCATCGTTCATCACGTCGTATTTGCGCGCGACGGAGGAGAAGACGGCGCCGACGCGGCTTTCCTTGTCCTCGGCCGCGACGTCTTCATAGCCGAAGGAAACGGTTTCGCTGCCGGTTTCGGGGCCGGCCTGGCCACTGATTTCGCTGCTCATGGCGCAGTCCTCTAAACGGCCGGGCGCGCCTGCGCCACCGCTTTTACCGCAAGGATGTGACGGGATTCGTCATGCACAGGCGCCGCCGCCTGCGGCATTCTTGTCCGCGTCCCCATTCCCGGAGAAACGCGATGGCCGAAATGTCCCTCCAGCCCACCTTCAGCCTCGCGCCCGAGAAGCTGTGGCAGGCGATCAATCCCTGGACCTGGACGTTCGAGGGCTCGCAGGTCGGGCTGGTCAACGTCAATATCGGCGAAACCAGGTACCCTGAGACCGAGCGCGCGATCCTCGATGAAGTCGGCAGTTACGGCCGCCAGCTGGGCCGGATCGGCGATGCCCTGGAAGTGCTGATCGCCCATTTCGACACGGCCCGGCTCTCCGAAGCGGAGCGCGACGCATTGACGATCCTCGAAGGCGACCTCGCCAAGATCCGCCGCGTCAAGGCGCGCGAACGGAAGAAGTCGCAGTGAACTTGCCAGCCCGGCCCAATGAAGGCACCCTCCCTTCAGGGGAAAACAGGAGGAAGAACCAATGACCGACTTCGACCCAAGACCCGCGAGTTCGGCGCCCAAGTCGGGTTTCGACTTCAACCAGCCGACGATCATAAACCTGCTCTATCTCGCATCCTACGTGACCGGAGTGACGGGCATCGTCGGCGTCGTGCTCGCCTATGCCTGGCGCGGGGACGCGAAGGCCGCATGGGAGGTGTCGCACTACGAATATGCGATCCGCACGTTCTGGCTGTTCTTCCTCGGCATGGTCGTGGGCACGATCCTGACGCTGGTGCTGATCGGCATCCCGATCCTCATCGCCGTGTCGGTGCTTGTGATCGTGCGCTGCGTGATGAGCATCCTCAACGCGCAGAAGCAGGTGCCGATGCCCAATCCGGGCAGCTGGCTGGTCTAGAATTCAGACCCATCCGTCGTTGCGAGTCCAAGGCTGTTGAACTCCGCCCTGGATTGCTTCGCTACGCTCGCAATGACGATTTTATGAGGCGGTTGCGGGCGGCGCCTTCTCAAAAGGCAAGATACGCAAGGTACGCCAGACCCGCCGCCTGCACCGCGGCGATGGTGTGGAGCTGAGCGACGAAGGGTTGCTTGCGCGTCTTGTGCCGGAAGGCCCGGCGCCCGGCATAAGCGCCGGGCGTCCCGCCCGCGAGCGCCAGAAGCAGCAGCCGCGCTTCCGGGATACGCCGCTCTCCCTGCCGCGCGCGGGCCTTGTCGATGCCGAAAGCAGCGAAGGCGACGAGGTTGAGCCCCGCCGCCAGCACCCACAGAACGTCCGTCAAATTCAGGCCGATCACAGGCGGGCGAAGATCGACACCGCAAGGTTGATCCACAAGGCGAGCGTGAACAGCATGCCCAGAACGAAGGCCCCGCCCCGGTGCGCCGGGTTATTGTAGGTCATGTGAATCAGGCTCTGCACCACCCGCGCGGCGACGTAGCCCCAGGCGAAGATCAGCGTCCAGCGTCCCACGACCGCCACCACGAAAGCGGTGAGGCAGGCGGCGTAGAACAGCGTCGGCAGTTCGAACAGGTTGTCATAGTGCCGCACCGCCGCGCGGGCGCTTTCGGGCTCGGGCGGGCCGATGTGCGCGCGGTAGTAGTCGGGATCCATCGACTTGATGATACCGGTGCGGGCGACCGCCATGCGCACGAAAGCCACGAACGTCAGCGCGACCACCACCAGCATCGGCAGGAAAATCAGGGTCGGGTTATGGGACATGCGGCGGCCTCCTTCATGATGGTTCCGCGTAAGGGAGCGGGTATCGCCCGGTCAGTTGCCGGGCGTTGCAGCCGTATCCGGCGCCACGTCCGCAGGCGCAGCGGCCTCCGGTTCGTCCTGTTCGTCCGGGAGCGGACCACCCTCGGGGCCCAGCTTCTCCCAGTCCTCGTCGGCATCGGTCGGCGGCGGAGGCGGAGCGGAGGCGACGATCGGTTCGGGCTTGAGCCGGGATTTCGGGGTGCGGCTGGCGTAATGATCGGCGCCGTCCTTGCTGAAGGCATAGACTTGCGTGAACGGCACACGGTACTCGGCCGTCCCGTCCGAGAGGACCACTTCATTACCGGCGAGGCGTTCGACGGTGCCGATGGCGAAGCCGTCGTCATCGACGAGCGGAAGTCCGTGGACAAGTTCTTCGCGGGACACATTGCGCACGGTGACCGCGTTCTCGTCAAGCAGGGCGCGCTTGCCCGCCTTGCTGTCGGCGGAGACGGGGGCCGACGTCTGGGCGAGCGCCGGCGGGGCGGTGATTGCAGGAGCGAGCGCAAGCGCGCTCAGCAGCAGCATGGTACGGGGCAAGACCGTTTCTCCGGACAGAATTCTCAGGAGAAATGCGCATGAAGCACGCCGGTTGCCAAGAGCTACCCGCTGCGGGAGGCCGGAAACATCCGGCAGAATACGAGAAATGAGCCCCAGTCCGGCGGAAATGGAGGAAAAATTGCCCCCATTCCCGATCCGATACGACTTACTCCGCCGCCACTTCGCCGAACAGGCCGGGCTCGGAACCGTCGTCCACCAGCGGCTCGTCGTTCGCGCGCACCTTCTTGCGCGAGTCGAAGTTGGCCCACACGGTGTTCCAGTCGCCGCGCGTCGCGCCCTTCGAATATTCCGTGGAGCGCGTCTCGAAGAAGTTGGCGTGCTCGACGCCGTTGAGCAGCGGCTGCAGCCAGGGCAGCGGATGGTCCTCGATCAGGTAGATCGGCTTCATGCCCAGCTGGCCGAGGCGCCAATCGGCGATATAGCGGATGTACTTCTTGATATCCTTGGGCGTCATGCCCGGCACCGGACCCAGCTCGAAGGCGAGGTCGATGAAGTTGTCCTCGAGACGGATCGTGGTCTGGCACTGGTCGGCGATATCGTCCTTCACCGCCTTGGTGAGGCAGCCACGCTCTTCGCAGAAGGCGTGGAACAGCTTGATGATGCCTTCGCAGTGCAGCGATTCGTCGCGCACCGACCACGAGACGATCTGGCCCATGCCCTTCATCTTGTTGAAACGCGGGAAGTTCATCAGCATCGCGAAGCTGGCGAACAGCTGCACGCCCTCGGTGAAGCCGCCGAACATCGCCAGGGTGCGGGCGATGTCCTCGTCGTTGTCGACGCCGAACTTCTGCAGGTAGTCGTGCTTGTCCTTGAGTTCCGAATACTCAAGGAACGCGCCGTACTCGCTCTCGGGCATGCCGATGGTGTCGAGCAGGTGCGAATAGGCGGCGATGTGCACCGTCTCCATGTTGGAGAAGGCGGTGAGCATCATCTTGATCTCGGTCGGCTTGAAGACGCGCGCGTACTTCTCGTGGTAGCAGTCCTGCACTTCCACGTCGGCCTGCGTGAAGAAGCGGAAGATCTGGGTGAGCAGGTTGCGTTCATGCTCCGAGATGTTCTGCACCCAGTCGCGGCAGTCCTCGCCCAGAGGCACTTCCTCGGGCAGCCAGTGGACCTGCTGCTGGATCTTCCAGTAGTCGTAAGCCCAGGGATATTCGAAGGGCTTGTAGGTCTTGCGGGCTTCGAGAAGGGACATGGGCGGCTCCGGTGGATCGTCTGAAATTGCGTTCACCCACAACGCTTTCACGCTTGGGCGGAAAGGCCAGAGATAGGCAAGATCGCGCGCAAATCGAGTGCGTGAATCATCTTCCCACAGGAATATGTGGGGGCAAGGAAAAAGTGCAGCCCCAAGGGGTTGTGGGTGCGATTAATTTCGCCGCCCTCGTCCGAATCCCCGGATTGTGCCGGTCAGAGGACTTCGGCGACGCCTTTCAGGCTCTCTCCCAGCTTGTCGATCGCCTGCGCTTTCAGCTGGTGCACACGCGGGATCGAAACTTGCAAGACCTCGGCGATCTCAGCTAGGTTCAGTTCCTCGACGAAGTAGAGCTGCACGATCAGCTTGAGCCGATCCGGCGGGTCGGTGATCGCCGCGATGACCGCGCCGCGCATCTCGACATCGACCAGCATCGCGAAGCTGTCAGGCGTTTCCGTGGCGCAGGTCATCGACTGATCGGAATAGACCTTGTCAATCGGCTCGAAGCGCATCGGGCGGGCGGCGTCCTGCAGCGAAACCAATTCGCACTCGCCAATGCCCATCGCCTGTGCCAGTTCGTCGGGCCTCGGATCGCGGCCGAGCCAGCCCCGGAGCTGCGTCTCTTTGTCGGCCAGCATGCGGCGTCGCTCGGACGTCCCGCGCGTGCCCGGCGCGGCGCACGAGGTCCAACATCGCCCCCCTCACCCGCATCTTGGCGTAGGCGGCGAAGCCGTCCTCGGTCTGAAGGTCGTGCATCTGCACGCATTCGGTGAGGGCCGCCAGGCCCAACTGCGCTAGATCCTCTCCGGGCGGCCCGATGCCGTGGACGTACCAGGCTTACCGCTTAACCATCGGCAGGAGGCGGCGAACCCGGTCGGCCACGTTGCCCTCGTTAGCGCTGCGGGCGGAAAAGGACATCTGGTCGATATTCATGCGACCCAACTTTCTTCGGAGGCGCTTTCTTCAACGGGGGCGGAAAGGCCCATCGCATCATGGGGCCGGCCGGCGCAGCCGATCTCGTCGATCACTTCGATCGGCTGCGCCGCAGGCATTCGGAGATCGAGGGGACCAGGCACAGCAGCGCGGCGAGCGCGCGAAGTGCTGGGCTCCACCACTAGTGCCAGCGGCAGGGAATGCACGACGGCATCGCCGAAGACCGCTTCCACCGCATCGAGGGCGCGGCCGACCACGAAGCGCTAATCCCCACCGACCCGCATGACCCGAGGAACCGGCGGATTTCGGTGTCGGTGATGGATTGAGGAGGTGCGACTGACTGCTGGGGCTTCGACAAGCTCAGGGTGAGCGGCAGTAGCGCAAACCTCCAAACCCGCTCAGGCTGAGCTTGTCGAAGCCCCGAGCCCAAACGCATCCATTGCCACCGCGATGCCCCTCCCCTTGCTTCGCCTCCCGCATCACCACACCCTCCCCGCAAAAGGGAGAGCCTCATGCAATTCACCGGCCCCGCCGAGGACCGCGCCGCCATCCGCGAACTGATGGAGACGTACGCCGACGCCGCATCGCGGATCGACAAGGCGCAGTGGCTCGATTGCTGGGCGCCCGATGCCGAGTGGATCACCAGCCACGCCGAAGTCCGGGGCCACGAGGCCCTCTCCCGCACCTGGGACGATCTGTTCGCCACGATGGAGGCGATGGTCTTTTTCGCCATGCCCGGCGCGATCCAGGTTTCGGGCGACACTGCCAAGGGCCGCTGCCACGTGCGCGAAATCGCCCGGATCGAAGGCAAGGTGATGAAATTCGCCGCCCGCTACGACGACGAACTCGTCCGCCACGGCGGGCGCTGGCGCTTCGCCCGGCGCATTTACGCCATGAACATCGCCGAATAGCGCGCGCCTCTTGCGGCGGGACGGCCGCGCGATTAGGAAAGCCGCGTCGAAGCGCTCATCCCGAGCCTTTCGACAAAGATCGCGCCGGTGCCCCGCAAGGGGCTTAAAAGGGAACGCGGTGAGGATGTTCTCATCCAAATCCGGGGCTGTCCCTGCAACTGTAAGTGGCGAGCACGATGCATAGGCCGGTGCCCCGAAGGTGGACACCGGCAGCCACTGGGCCGGACGCTGCGACATGCGAGGCCACGGGAAGGCCATGCATCAAGCGATGACCCGCGAGCCAGGAGACCTGCCTGCGTCCGGTCGCTCTTGCCTTGGTCCAGGGGATGGCCGCGGCACGGAACTGTCCGTCTGAGCGACGCAACGTGCGGCGGGGGCCGCATCGGCGCGAGGTACGCCGGGCGCTGCCGCGTCCGTCCGGGGCCTCCCGTGCCGACCGCGCCGACGGCGCGGCAGTCCCCCGTCAGGTCGCCGACGCGAAGACGGATCATGACGCCGATGTCGCCTGCGAAAACCCCTCTAAAGAGCCGGATAACTGTGCTCTTTTCCATACTTGCCGCCGCCAACCTCCTCGTTTGGGGCTGGGCCTTCAGCCTGTTCCACGCCAGCCCGGTGATGCTGGGCACCGCCCTCCTCGCCTGGAGCCTCGGCCTGCGCCACGCCGTCGACGCCGACCACATCGCCGCCATCGACAACGTCACTCGCAAGCTGATGCAGGAGGGCCAGCGCCCGATCACCGTGGGCCTGTGGTTCGCGCTCGGCCATTCCGCCATTGTCCTGATCGCCGCGACTACCATCGCGCTGGCAGCAGGCACTCTCGATGATTTCGAGGCGTTCGGCCGCTCGGGCGGGGTGATCGCCACGATCATTTCGGCGACCTTCCTGTTCCTGATCGCGATCATGAACCTCGCGATCCTGCGCGGGGTCTGGCAGCGCTTCGTCGAAGTACGGCGCGGCGGGACCTATGCCGAGGAAGACCTTGACATGCTGCTCGCCGGGCGCGGGCTGATCGCGCGAATCCTGCGCCCCGTGTTCCGGCTGGTGCGCCATGCCTGGCACATGGCGCCGCTCGGTTTCCTGTTCGGCCTCGGTTTCGACACCGCCACCGAAGTCGCCATCCTCGGTCTGTCCGGCGCCCATGCGGCAGACGGGATTTCGTTGGGCTCGGTACTTGTATTCCCGGCGCTGTTCGCAGTTGGCATGGCGCTGGTCGATACCGCCGACGGCGTCATCATGCTGGGGGCCTACGAGTGGGCCTTCGTCAAGCCGATCCGCAAGCTCTACTACAACATCGTCATCACGGCCATCTCCGCCATGGTGGCGCTGGTGATCGGCTCGATCCAGACCGCCGCGCTGCTGTCGGAGAAATTCGGGCTGGAGGGCGGCGTATGGTCCGGGGCGGCCTCGCTTTCGGAGCAGTTCAACACGCTGGGATTCCTGATCATCGGCCTGTTCGTGATGTGCTGGTTACTGAGCTGGGCCGTGTTCCGTTGGGGCGGGCTGGACACGGTAGAGATGCGGGCAACGGCCAACCCACCCCGCTGCGACTAGGTCGCAAACGACCAACCCTCGTTCCCTTCCGCAAGCGGGAGGGAACGAGAGTGGATCTTTTTCAACGCAAGAAAGCTCGGACCATGAGGAACCACGGCCTTTTCGAATCTTCCGGGACAGGAAGGCTCTACATAACATTGCGTTATTAGTGCAGCAGCGAGAGGACGCTCTGCTGGCTCTGGTTGGCCCGTGCGAGCATCGCGGTGTGGCCCTTCGGTCGTCAATGCCTATGTCACCACCAAAGTGGACGGCGCACCCGTCGTCATCCCCTCCCGGCCGGGCTTCTGACGGGACAGTTCGGGGAAACCTGTCAGCCCGGCTGCCGGTTCAGGCTGTCAGTGAAGGCGGATGGAAGTCGAGGCCAACTGGACATCAGCGGCATGCGGCGCGCGCTCGCCCTTCGCCAGCACCGCAGCGACGTGCCCGGCCAGCATCGCCAGCGCAAGCGTCGAGCCCTCAGCAATGGCCTCCTCGGAGCCGCCCGGCGGCACCACGGTCGCAAGGCAGGTGTCGTGACTGCCGCGCGACAGCATGAAGGGCATGTCCGGGCCGATGATCTCAAGCACGGCGCTCATCGCCGCGCCGCATTCGAGCATCGCATCGATACGCACACGGTCGAGCGGTATGGCACCGTCGATGCCGACGCCGTCCAACAAGGCCAGCGCTTCGCGAATACGGTCGATCTCCTCGCACGCGGCACTGCCCGCGCAATCGTGGAGGAAGTCACGCAGACGCCTCGCATAAGCGCGATCGCCGCCGACATTGTTCGAAGTACTTGCCATTGCCTTATCGTTTTCTTTCGCGTCCGAAGGGTGCGCCACAGTCACCAGACGTGGCCCGGCGTCAATACGCAGTTCCATATAGCCCGGATTCGCTGTCCCACCTTGTTACATCTTATAGAGGCTAGGTGAAACACCCGTGTATTCAGGGCTGCGCAGACTCCTTGCGGAAATCCCCTTAGGGAAACCGCCTCTAGAGCCGCGCTATCGCGTCAAGTCTATCAGCCACCCAGTCCGGCTCGGTAAGCATCAGGTCATGTCCAGTCTCTATATCCCAGATCCTGCCGTGAGATCTCTCGGTCAGTAACTTCATGTCACGCCCCGATATTGTCGAGGTGCAGACGATATGGCTCTCCGGAATGGCGCGCATCGCGGCTTCCCGGGTGAGCACGAGGTTCTGCTCGAAGCATCGCCATGGCTGGACGGTCAACCGGGCATCGATCCATGGTCCCAGCACCGAATCGGTCACTCCGAAAAATGCGGCCATGCCGGGCATCGCCGCCATAACGACTCGCACGCCGTCGATCTCATTCAACCCTTGCCTGGCGCCATGGATGGCTTCGTAAGCGTGCTCGCAAAGTGATTCGCCGTCGCGCGGATAGGCCGCGTCGAGATAGACGCGGTGGCCGACACGTTCGGGTTTGCGGTCCGCCGCGCCGGTGATGACCATGTCGCCATAAATGTGGCCGACGAGGATCGCGTCAGTGAGATCCTCGAAATCCAGAAGCCCGGCGATGTCGGCAATGTGAGTGTCGAGATCGATCGTGGCGCTTAAAAGGTGCGCGCGGTCGGCAAGGCCGCTCAGCGACGGTGCGTACACATCGTGCCCGAGCGCCCGCAACCGCTGCGCTACCGGCTTGTAGCCCCAGCCGCCGTGCCCGCCGCCATGGACCCGAACGAAAGTCGACACGCCGCCCCCTGATTATGATCCACAAAGGATCACATCAGTGCGCTTGTGTCAGGCGCCGACAATCTCCTGGCGTGCCGCAAACCATGCGACCATGCGCTCGATCGCGTCCTCGATCTCGGGTGTGGAGACCGCGAAGCTCAGGCGGATGAAACGATGGCCGTCGACCGGATCGAAGTCGATGCCGGGCGCCGTGGCGACGCCGGTGTCGGCAAGCAGTTGGCGGCAGAAGGCGAAGCTGTCGTTGGTCAGGTGGCGGATGTCGGCCCAGATATAGAAGGCACCGTCCGGCGGCGCGATCCGTTGCAGGCCCAGGCGAGGCAGCGCCGCCAGCAAAAGCTCGCGGTTACGGGCGTAGCTCGCGTGGTGTCCTTCCAGTTCCTCGACGCAGTCGAAGGCTACCAGCCCGGCATGCTGCGCCAGCACCGGCGGGGTCAGGAACAGGTTGGCGATCCGCGCCCGCGCCGCGTCAATCAGGTGGGGCGGGACGACCAGCCAGCCCAGTCGCCAGCCGGCCATCGAGAACCACTTGGAAAAGCTGTTCACCACCAGGGCCTCCGGCACGTGCTGCAGCACGGAGTCCGCCGTCATGCCGTAGGTCAGTCCGTGATAGATCTCGTCGGAGATGACGGTGATGCCTTTGCGCGCACAAACCTCGGCGATGGCCGCAAGCTCCTCGGGCGCGATGACGGTCCCGGTGGGGTTCGCCGGGCTGGCGAGGATCAGTCCTTCCGGCGCCGGGTCGAGCGCGTCGAGCGCGGCGGCAGTGACCTGATAGCGCTCGGCCGGCCCGCAGGGCAGTTCGACCGGCTCGATGTAGAGCGTGCGCATGGCATTGCGGTACGCGACGTAGCCCGGGCGAGCGAGCGCCACCCGCGCGCCGGGACGGAACAGGCACGACAGCGCCAGCACGAAGGCCGGCGATGCGCCGCAGGTCAGGAACACCTGCTCGGGCGAAACCATGACGCCATAAGCTTCGGCATAGTGACGCGCGATCCGCTCGCGCAGTGCCGGGCTTTCCCAGTATCCGCCCGCCTCTGCATCCAGTACCGCGTGGGCGGCGGCGATGGCGGCAGCTGGAGCCCCCGTCGAGGGCTGGCCGTATTCCATGTGGATCACGTCGCGCCCCTCGGCGGCGAGCTCGTAGGCGAGACGGCCGATGGTGGTGGCGTGGAAGGGTTCGACGTGCGCGATCATGCCCGCCTGCTACGCGCAGCAAGGGCGCGATGCAATGCGGGCGCCTTGCGGGATCGGTGCGATGCGCGCTCAGGATGCGAAGACGGTGTAGATCCGCGCGTCGAACAGCCACCGGCCGTCCAGCCGCACGAATCGGTCGTGATATTCGCCGGTGACCTCCTTGTCAGTGCCAGTGATCCGCGCCACCATCATCGCATTGGCCCGCGCAGTATCGCCCGTGACCTCGATCATCAGGTTATGGATCAGCGGCACCGGATGCGGCCTTCCCTTTCCTTCGAGCAGAAACGCAACCAGTGCCTGCGGAGTGTCAAACCGCTGGCGCACGACGTGTTCGGCACGGTCCGGCGCACCGGAGCGGACCTCGAAAGTGCCCGTTGAAGCGAAAAGCTTTGAAATGTCCTCATAGGCCTCTCGCCGCACGGCGCGGGCATAGCCGTGAACGAGATCGGCGATGGCGCTTTGTGCCTCGATCCGGGCCAGGCGGTCTTCGGTCATGCGGCTGCCCCTTCACTCGCATCCCGCCGCTCGCAGGCGGCGCGGATCGCCGCGAAGCGAGGCTCGACGCTGCGCCAGACGCGGGTGTGAGTGACGATGCAGGGTTCGTCGGCTTCGATGCCCGCCAGTACCATCGCGCCGACATGGTCGGGCGTCACGCTGGAGAGCGGCATCGCCCCCGCATACTGACGGATCTCGCCCCCAACCTTGCGGGTGTTCTCGGCGAGGTTCGTGGCGACATAGCCGGGGCAAAGGAGCGACACGCCGACGCCATGCGGTGCCATCTCCTGCCGCAGAGCCTCGGTAAGCGCGGTCACGCCGAACTTGGCGACGGCATAGGCCCCCACGCCGGGCACGCTCGCGGTGAGACCGGCCTGGGAGGACGTATTCACGATATGCCCCCTGCCTCTCGCCCGCATGTCGGAGGCGAAAGCGAAGACGCCATTGGCGATGCCGGTGAGATTGATCGCCACGATGCGATCGAAGCTGGCAGGGTCCATATCCGCGAACTCGCGACCGTTGGGAGCGATGCCGGCATTGTTGACCAGTACGTCGACCGGCCCGAAAGCGCCCTGCGCCTCGGCCTTGGCCTGTGCCCAACCGTCCCGGTCGCGGGTATCGAGCATGACGCCGTGCACCGCCTCGCCCCGATCGCCCAGCACCGCGTCGAGGCGTTCTGCATCGATGTCGGCGATGGTCACCCGGATGCCCCTGCGGACCATCGCATCGACGATACCTAGGCCGATGCCGCTCGCCCCGCCGGTGACGAAGGCGTGCCGTGCCTCGCTCAAATCCATGGTTTTCACCTCTCCTGATCGCGACCTCGCCGCCTTGAGGGAATTTTGAAGAAGCGGGCACCGCCTTGCAATCGGCAACACCGCTGTTCATCACCGCCGGGACGATAAGAACAGGGAGATGCGCCGCCATGACTGTGGACGATGTGATCGCGGCTGCACGCAGCCAGACCGGACTGACCGAAATCGGCGACCCGGCCGCACTGGAAGGACTACAGAGGCTGATCGATGCCTATGCCGAAGAGGCACGCTTCACCGAGCGCGGCACGCAGCTCGCGCAGCGCGATCTGGTGAAGTACATGGCGGGCCGCATGCGGATCGAAGACTGGCTGGCCCGTCATCCCGAACTCCTCGAGCGCCCCGTCGAAAAGCCGATGTTCGTCTTCGGCCTGCCGCGCACCGGGACCACTCTGGTCATCAACCTGCTCGCCGCCGACCCCAAGCGCCGCTCGTTCCTGCGCTGGGAATCGCATGATCCGGTGCCGCCGCCGCATTTCCACGAACTGGCTGCCGGTCCTCGCTGGAAGGCGATGCAGGACCAGACGCAGGCCTCGCTGCAATACATGCCGCAGATCGCCGCTATCCATTATGAGGACGCGCATAGCCCGACCGAGTGCCAGTTCTCGACGACCTACTCGTTCTGTGCGCAGGTGTTCGAATCGCAGGCCGACATTCCGAGCTATCGCCACTGGCTGCTGCACGAGGCCGACTATCGTCCGGCGTTCTGCTTCCACAAGCGGCTGCTGCAGCTCCTGCAGGCCGAGACGGGAGGGCGATGGACGCTCAAGAACCCGTGGCACCCGTTGTTTCTGGATTCGCTGTACGAGGTCTACCCCGACGCGCAGCTGGTCATGACCCACCGCGATCCCGCCGACGTACTGGGATCCATCGGCAGTCTGATCGAGAACGTGCGGCGGATCTATTCGGACGAGATCGACCTGGAAGGCATCGGCCGGACCTTTATGGAGACCTTCGCGCTGATGATCGAGCGGCAGGACGCATTCCGCGCCGCCCATGGTGCGGATGCCATTCTGGACGTCCAGTACGTCGATGTGATGAAAGACCCCATCGGCACCTGTCGCAGCATCTACGACCATTTCGGCGAGCCGTTCACGCAAGAGGCAGCGGCCGGGATGGAAGCCTACATGGCAGCCAATCCCAAGGGCAAGCACGGCAAGCACGACTACTCGCTGGAACGCTACGGCCTCACGCGCGAGGGGGTTCATGCCGCGTTCGCCGACTATATCGAGCGCTACCGTATCCCCGTGAAACAGGGCGCATGACGCATCTCGGCAAGCGCTACGGCCAGCTCGTCCAGATGAGCTATGCCACGCGCGACATGGACGCGGCCCTCGCCCATGCCGAGACGCAGCTGGAGATCACCGGCCTGCGCCGCAGCGAATCCAAGATCGAGGTGCTGTCCTACGGAGAACGCCGCAGACTGGGCGTGAAATCCGCGATCGCCAACGTCGCTGGCCCTCGCGGCCTGCGCCAGTTCGAGATCATCGAGCCGGTGTCGGGCGTGACGGGTATCTACACCGACGCGGTGAACCTTTCGGCGCAGGTCCTCGCCTTTCACCACATCGGTATCGCCGTGCCGGGACCTTATACAGAATGGGGGGCCCTCCTCCACGACGTGCGCGCGAGCGGGGACGCGCTGGCCCTGCAGTTCCCCGCCGAACCGTCCGCCGAAGCCGGGATTTGCTTCTGCTACGTCGATACACGCGAGAGGATCGGCCACTTCACGGAATACCTGTGGGCCGACCCTTCGCTGGCGGGAATAACGGTCGCGCCCTGGCTCTAGGTGCCGTCGCTATTGGCGCTGACGATGCCGGGACGCTCCGCGCCCATGCCCGAGAAGCCGATCGAATAGCCACCGTCCACCGGCAGAATCACCCCGGTGATGTAGGCGGCCTCGTCGCTGGCGAGGAACAGGGCGGCGGAGGCGATATCCTCGGCGCGGCCCCAGCGGCCCATCGGTATCCCGGCCAGCGTGGGAAAGCCCTCCGGCGGCGCGTCGTGCGATTTCGATGCCTCGACCAGTCCGGTCCACATGGTGCCCGGGGCCACGGCGTTCACACGGATGTTCCGGTCCGAATAGTCGAGTGCCGCGACCTTGGTGAGCTGGTGCACGCCCGCCTTGGCCGAACTGTAGACGCCGTGGTGCTTCCACCCCACCACCGCCGAAGCCGAACTGGTGTTGACGATCGCACCGCCGCCCGTCTTCAGCATGGATTCGATACCGTACTTCATGCCCAGGAAGACGCCGCGAATGTTGGTGGCGTGAACCTTGTCCCACAACTCGGTCGTCTGGGTATGCAGGGGTCCCATCCCGCCGCCGAAACCGGCATTGTTGCACAGCACGTCGAGCCGACCGAAACGCTCCTCGGCCCTGGCGATCATGGCCTGGACTTGCGCCTCGCTGGAGACGTCGCAATGGATCGAGACGGCATCGCCACCGAGATCGGCCGCAACCTCGTCTTCATTGCCCGAAATGTCGGCCAGCAGCAGCCTGGCTCCTTCCGCATGGAACAGCTGCGCCATCGCGCGCCCCATCCCGGAACCTGCACCTGTGATTATGCAGACCTTGTCCTGAAGCCTTCCCGCCATTTTCCTTCTCCCTTCAAGCCGATGTGTCGATCGTCGGCCGGATCGATATTTCCGAGATGTTCGTGCGGCGCGGCATGGCGAGGATGAAGACGATGGTCTCTCCGATGTCGCGGGGCTTCACCGCACCTTCCTTCGCCACATGCGCCTGGATCGCGGCGCGCCAGTTGGGATCGGAGATGTTGTCGCCCACTTCGGTCTCGGTCGCGCCCGGCATCAGCGTCGTGACGCGGACGTTGCGGGCGCCCAGTTCCTGCCGCATGCCATCCGTCATCATGTTGACCGCGTGCTTGCTGGCGGAATAGGCGCTGGTCATTGGCCCACCCTTGCGACCGGCGAGCGAGGAGATGGTGATGATGTCGCCCTCCCCCTGCTCCAGCATGTGCGGGACGGCGGCAGCACAGGTATAGACGGTGCCCATCAGGTTGATGTCGATGACTCGCCGGTAGATCGCGGTGTCGCAGTTCTCGATGCCCCCCGCCTCCATGATTCCTGCCGAGTTGATCAGGATGTCGATGCGCCCCAGCTTCTCGACCGTCTCCCCCACCGCGCGGCACGCGTCGTCCTCCACGGTCATGTCACCCGGAATGGCCAGCGCCGTTCCGCCCTCCGCCTCGATCCGGGCGACTAGGCGCGACAATCGCTCCGTCCGGCGCGCCGACAGGACGACAGCCGCACCGGCTTCCGCCAGGCACAGCGCCGCCGCCTCGCCGATGCCCGACGAGGCCCCGGTCACGAGCGCGACTTTTCCTGCAAGGGGTTTGGTCATCGGCGGCAATCTCCCGTTCGTTTTCGTATGCATTGGCTGGCCCCGAGCCGCCGCACAGTCAACGGAAAATGCTGAACACCTGCTATAATCGCTCAGGCGCGACGGAGAAGATGTATCCGATCACCTGGTTTCGGAGGAACGGCGATAGAGTACCGAATCGCCCGCACGCACTACCGGCTGCCATCCGCGCAGCGGCAGTTCGGGCGCATGCCAGACTACCCAGAGCCGTGGGATACCCGCAGGAACCCGGTCGACCGCTGCCAGAAGCTGGTTGAACCCCTGACAACTCTCGCCGACCAGCGCTCCAGTCGCCGCATCGAAGAAGGGGCCGGCGGCGGGGTTGTCGATGCTCATGAGCTGGCCGCCCGGCATCGCCCACTGGTCGTTGGCGAAAGCATGGCGGCGCATCATCGCATAGCTGGCGAGATGGACGTCACGCAGGCGCGCCTGCTGCTGGATGAAGTTGACGCAGGGCAGCGCAATGAAGGTCAGCAGTTGCGAGCCGCGCGGGATCTGCTCGACCACCGCCTGCTCCTCGCGGATCTGCTCGTCCCAGGCGGCCATGCTCACCGTGTTACCGACGAGGCGCAGGGCGGTGAAGGCGATCCCCGCGACCAGCAGCAGCCTCTGCCTGCCCGCGCCGAGGTCGATCGGACACGCGCAGATCAGCGCGAGGGCATAGATCGTCGGCGTCAGGCGCATGTCCGCGTACGCCGAGCCGTAGATCGTGCCCGGCATCACCATGAACAGCCCCAACAGCACAAGCGTCCCCAGTGCCAGCCCCTTGTGAAGCGCGAAACGCGGCGAGCGCCAGACCACGACGATCAGCCCCGCCAGCAGGGCCGCGCAGGCATAGTCCCACGCCTCCCACCGGTCGGCGAAGACGTTGATCAGGTGATAGAGCTTGATCCCCATCCGGAACCAGTTCTCGTTCGGCAGGTGCCCGGTCGGGTGCGGCCATGCCATGCTGGCAAGCTGCGGCACCAGCAGACAGGTGCTGGCGAGGAAGCCGCCGCTCAGCGAGGGCAGCAATCGCCCGGACCGCTCGAAACGCGCCACCAACTCGCAGCATCCAACGAGCACGCACAGCGTCGCCCAGGCTGCAAGGTGACACACCCATATGACGCAGGCGACAAGACAGAACACCAGCCAGCGCCGACGCGGATGCTCCGCCATCGACGGGCTGATCCACCAGGCCAGCGCCAGCGTGACGAGCGCCATCCCCAGCGTGAAGTTGAGGAAGCCGAACTGGAACGGGTTGCCCAGCGCCAGCGGCGCCGCGAACAGCACCGACATCGCCACGCGCCCATGCGCGGCGCGGGAAAGGCAAAGGTAGCCCGCCACCTGCAGCGCGACGATCAGGATCACAATGCCCTTCACCGCCAGCCTGAGGCCGACTATCGGCTCGAACACCCATGCCAGCAGGTCCGCGCCGAGGTTGGGCAGCAGGTTCCATCGAAAGCTGTACCACTGCGCCAGATCGGCACTGTGCCCGCCGTCCATCTGCACCATGTAGCGCGACATGTGCGCGGGCAGGTCGGTCAGCGGCGGCACCACCGGCCAGAGTAGCGGGACCACGGCCAGCAGCACCAGCGCCGCGCACCAGCGCAGCGGGATCGCCCCGGTTTGTGTAATCACCGGGCAGCCCGTCCGGGGGTGAACACGAAGTGGCGGGAGAGCAGGAAGAAGCACAGCGAATAAGCCGCCATCGCCGCGCCCTGCCCGATCAGGCTCTGCGCGAACCCGAGCCCGCGCATGAGTGTCAGCACGCCGAGATTGGCTGCATAGGACAGCGCGAACACGGTCAGGAAGCGCGCCACTTCCCCGGCCGCGACCGGCCCGCGTACCGAGAAAGACCAGACCCGGTTGAGCACAAAGGACAGGCACACGCCAACCGCATAGCTACAGGCATTGGCCGGATAGTCGCCTACCCCCAATCGCAGCAGCGCCCAGATGACCGCCAGCCCCGCCAGCGTATTGAGCACGCCCACCAGCCCGAAGCGCAAGGCGGCCATCATTGTCGTCATGTCCAGCGCGTCAGCCGCGCGGATCGAAGGCGGCGACCGTCAACGGCACCTGCATGACCCCGCGCTCGCTCGCCCGCGACTGGCTGCGAACCTCGCGCACGATGAACAGCGGCCGCCCCTTGCTCTCGATATAAAGCCGTCCGAGGTAGTCGCCGAAGACGCCGAGGATGATCAGCTGGATGCTGCCCATGATGAGCATCACTGCAATGATACTGGTCCAGCCGACGATCGTGCCCTCCTCGAACCAGCGCCAGATCGCCCAGGACAGCATCGCGAAGCCCGCAAGCCCCGTCAGCATGCCCAGATGCGAGGCAATCCGCAGCGGCACCGTCGAGAAGCTGGTGATCGCATCGAACGCGAGGCGTATCATGCGGCGCAGCGGATAATGCGTCTCCCCCGCCGCGCGAGCGGCGCGCTCGTAAGGCAGCGCGACCTGCTCGAACCCGATCCAGCTCACCATGCCGCGAATGAAGCGATAGCGCTCGGGCATGGCGTTTAGCTGGTCGACGACGCGCCGGGTCATCAGCCTGAAATCCCCGGTATCGACAGGAATGTCCTGCTCGGCGAGGCGATTGAGGAGCTTGTAGAAGACCGATGCGGTGCCGCGCTTGAAGGTACTCTCGCCATGGCGCGCGATCCGCTGGCCGTAGACTACATCCGCACCCGCCTCGATCCTGGCGATCATCGCGCCCAGCAGTTCGGGCGGGTCCTGAAGGTCGGCGTCGATCATCATCACGAGGTCGCCGCGGCAAACCTGCAACCCCGCCGTCACCGCCAGCTGGTGGCCATGGTTGCGCGAAAGATCGACGCCCAGCACGCGCGGATTGCGCTCGGCCAGAACACAGATCAGCGGCCAGGTGCGATCAGTGGAACCGTCATTGACGAGAACAATCTCGTAATCCTCGCCCACCTGATCCCGACAGGCAGCCGCAAGCCGTGCTTCCAGCATGAGGAGGACCGCCTCCTCGTTGTAGCACGGCACCACCACCGAGAGGCGTGGGCAGGTCCGCTCGGCGAACGGCAGGATAGGTTCCATCTTCATGAATCGGCCCCGCGAAACTCGGCTGTGCTTCGAGGAAGCCGTATTGACCACTTCTGGTTAACCGGCCGTAAAAGACGCTGATTTGCCGTGGGCATACGAAAAGGGCGAGGTCCGCGAACCTCGCCCTTCCACATAGGTCACCGCCTCTGGCGTCGCCCTCCCCGTGTTCGGATGTCAGGCAGTCCTGGCGCGGGCTAGTCGGCGCCTTCCGACGATCGCTGCGGCTGCGGCACCGAACAGGATCAGCATCGGCGGAGCCGGCACGTCGGTGCCGCCCGAAGTGGTGGTGGTCGAACCGCCCGAGGACGAGCTGGACGACGAAGAGGAAGACGAGGAACTGGAGCTGCTCGACGAGGTAGACCCGTTCGAGCCGCCCGAGGTCGAGGAAGACCCCGACGAAGACGAGGAGCTGGACGACGATCCGCTCGACGAACCCGTAGAGGTCGCTCCGCCGGAGGAATGGTCGTTACCGCCGCTCGATGAACTGGAGGATGAGCTGGACGAGGAACTGGAAGACGACGAGGACGAGCTGGAGCTGCTCGTGCTGGTCACGTTGCCCGAGCTGGTCGACGTGGTCGAGGTGATCCCGCCGGTGGTCGTCGTGGACGTCAGACCGCCCGTGGTCGTGGTCGAAGTCAGGCCGCCGGTGCTCGAACTGGACGTGGAAGTGACGCCGCCGCTGGTCGAGGTCACACCGCCCGTGGTGGACGTGACGCCGCCCGAAGTCGAAGTGACGCCGCCCGAAGTCGAAGTGACGCCGCCGGTCGTGGAGGTCACGCCGCCGCTGCTGGTCGAGGTGATCACCACGTTGCCGCCGCCACCGCCGCCGCTGCCTCCAAAGAAGCCGCCGAAGAACCCGCCGCCAAAGCCGCCGAAGCCGCCACCCCCGCCGCCGATCACCACCGGCGCGCCGCCACTGCCGCCCGAGTAGGACGGGCCGGGAGCGGGCGGCATGTATGGCGCGGGCATCGGCACCATCGCCATCTGCGGCTGGTCGCAGCAGGTCCGCTTGATGATCTTGCGCACGCGCTTGGTGGTGCGCGGCTGGTCCTTGCGGACGATGCGCTGGGCCGGGCGCTTCTTTACCGGAGCGGCCTTGGCCATCTTTACCTTGCGGTACTCGGTCTTCGCCGACTGCGTCTCGGCGACGTGAACGGCGCCGCCGCCGATCACGGCACAGCCCGCCGCACAGGCAGACAGTTTAGCAAGGGCCATCCGAACCGACATAACGCGTTGCTCTCTTTGTTTCGCACCGGAGGCCCGAAGGCCCTCTGGGGCTACCGTGCATCCATCTGCCAGAAACAACGCAGAGACACGTTAATGCGGCAATGTCATTCACCCGCAATTCACCGTCCCGATGCGGGAAACTCGGTTAATTTATCATTCTAACTCAGAGGGTGTACCGAAACGGGACTGTTGCTTCGGCGGGTTGTAAAGCAGACCGACGCTTTTGGGGCGAATGTGCCGCCTGGCGCACTCACCCTTCCGAATCGAACAACCCGCCCTGAGGACCGGCCGGAGGAGTCATGCCAAGGTGGCTCCAACCCCGATCGTTGAGGCAGCGCCCCCGTGCCGTGCGGGCGACGAGGCCCAACTGGATGAGGTACGGCTCAATCACTTCCTCGATCGTGTCGCGCGGTTCGGACAGTCCCGCCGCCAGCGTCTCCACGCCCACCGGGCCGCCCTTGTAGATCTCCGCGATCATCCGCAGATACCGGCGATCCTGCGCATCGAGGCCAATGGCATCCACTTCCAGCCGGGTGAGCGAATCGTCGGCGATCGCACGGGTAATGGTGTCCGATCCCGCCACATGCGCGAAATCGCGCACCCGCCGCATAAGGCGTCCTGCAACGCGCGGCGTACCACGCGCACGGCGGGCGATCTCGGTCGCCCCGCCTTTGTCGATGCCGATGCCGAGCAGACCCGCGCCGCGGCTGACGACCTTCTCCAGTTCCTCGACGGTGTAGAACTGCAGGCGCACCGGGATGCCGAAACGGTCCCGCAGCGGCGTCTGCAGTAGGCCCTGTCGGGTCGTCGCGCCGATCAGCGTGAAAGGTGGCAGGTCGATCCGCACCGAGCGCGCCGACGGACCTTCGCCGATGATGAGGTCCAGCGCGCGGTCCTCCATCGCCGGATAGAGCACTTCCTCGACCACGGGATTGAGGCGGTGGATCTCGTCGATGAACAGGACGTCGCCCTGCTCCAGATTGGTCAGCAGCGCGGCGAGGTCGCCCGCCTTGGCGATGACCGGACCGGAAGTGGCGCGAAAACCCACGCCCAGTTCGCGCGCGACGATCTGCGCCAAGGTCGTCTTGCCGAGGCCCGGAGGCCCGAAGAACAGCACATGGTCCATCGCCTCGCGCCGCGACTTGGCGCTTTCGATGAAGACGTGGAGGTTGTCCTTGGCAGCCGCCTGCCCGACGAACTCGGCGAGCGTCTTGGGCCGAAGCGCGGCATCGGCGTCCTCGACCTGGCGATTGGGGGAAAGAATGGGGTTGTCGGTCATTTACTGAAAAGCTCTATCCCGTCGCCAACTTCAGCGCCACGCGCATGAGGTCGCCCAATGCGGCATCCTCGCCAAGCTGATCGACCGCCTTGCCAACCGCCGTCGCCGCAACCGCAGGCTTGAAGCCAAGGTTCTGCAGGGCCGAGACGGCATCGGCGCTGGCCGAGCCTGCAGGTGCCACCGCCGCAATGCCGGGCGCTCCGGGCGCGGTGGGCATGCCGCCGGCTTTGTCCTTGAGTTCGTTGACAATGCGGCTCGCCAGCTTCGGCCCGACGCCGTTGGCCCGCGCCACCATGGCGCTGTCACCGCCCGCACACGCGCGCTGGAGTTCTTCGGTCGTCAACGCGGAGAGGATCGCCAGCGCTACCTTGGAGCCGACACCCTGCACCGCCGTCAGCAGGCGGAACCAGTTGCGCTCCGCCCCGGACGTGAAACCGATCAGGCGCTGGTCGGTCTCCGAAACCTGCATCTCGGTATGGACGACGACGCGATCCCCCCGGATACCGAGATGGTCCAGCGTGCGCGCCGAACAATGGACGAGGTAACCCACGCCGTTGACGTCGATGATGGCCCAGTCGGCGCCGGTGTCGTCGAGCAATCCTGTCAGCTTGGCGATCATGGTTTGTTCCTATGGCAGGAAGGGATTCGGGGCGCCAGAGGAAAAGAGAGGCAGGCAGGGGTTTACCACCCCTGCACCCCGTATAGCGTCGAGGGCACGCGCGCCGCTTCGTCATGTCAGACGGTGAGCCGGGAGACATTAAAAGCCTGCGGCGCAATGTGAGACCGCCGCTGCTGCGCGCGCGACGACGACAGTTTGGCGGGTCTGGGGCGATGGCCCCAGGACTTCCCTTTTATCTGTGACTACCAAGCATATTCGCATGGGTAATCGCCACCGCCAGAGCATCGGCGGCGTCCTCGCCCGCCAGTTTAACGCCCGGCAGCAGCACCATCAGCATCGCCTGTATCTGCGCCTTCGCCGCCCCGCCGGTGCCGACGATCGCCTTCTTCACCAGCTTGGTCGAATATTCCGCCACCGGAATCCCGGCGCGCGCCACGGACAGCATCGCGACCCCCCGCGCCTGCCCCAGCTTGAGCGTCGACTGCGGGTTCACGTTGACGAAGACTTCCTCCACCGCGCCGGTATCGGGTCGGTGCTGGAGGATCACATCGGTCAGCGCGGCGTCGAGTTCGACCAGCCGCTCGGCCATTCCGGCCTTGGCGTTGGTGCGGATCTGGCCGTTGGCGACGTGGCTGAGGCGGCTGCCGCTCTTGGCGACGACGCCCCAGCCCGTGCAGGTCAGGCCGGGGTCGATGCCGAGGATAATCATGGTGTCAGACCTTCAGCCCGAGCCGCGGCCCGAAATGCATCATCAGCGAATAGAGCACGATGGTCAGCACGCACCCGGCCAGCAGCGAGGCCCAGAACTCCAGGCCATTGCGCAACAGGACCGGCATCAGCAGGAACATCGGCAGCGAGGGCAGCACGTACCAGAACGTTGCCCCGGCATGGACCGCCATGTTCTCGGCATCCGGGCGGACCTGCCACAGCAGAATCATGCCGAGGACCGAGACCAGCGGCAGCGAAGCGACAAGCGCGCCCAGAGCGGGCAGGCGCTTGCCGATTTCCGCGATCGCCACGATGAGAACGCCCGAAAGCAGGGCGCGGGCGATCAGTGCCAGCATATCAGCCGAGCGTTTCCATGACCTCGTCCGAGATCTCGTAGTTGCCCCAGACGGTCTGGACGTCGTCGTCGTCTTCGAGGGTGTCGACCAGCTTCATCAGCGTGCTGACGGTGTCCGCGTCGACATCGACGGTGAGGTTGGGCTTCCATGCCAGCTTGACGCCTTCGGCTTCGCCCAGGGTCTTTTCCAGCTCGCGCGCGACTTCGTGGAGCGCATCGACCGAAACCCAGATCTGGTGGCTGCCAGGGTTCTCGTCGCCGTCGCCCATGTCGCTCTGCACGTCTTCGGCGCCCGCTTCGATCGCGGCTTCGAGGACCTTGTCCTCGTCACCCACGCTGCCGGGGTATTCGATCAGGCCGAGCCGCTCGAAACCGTGCGAAACCGCGCCCGAGGCGCCGAGGTTGCCGCCGTTCTTGGCGAACGCGGTGCGCACGTTGGTAGCAGTGCGGTTGCGGTTGTCGGTCAGCGCCTCGACGATGATGGCGATGCCGCTGGGGCCGTAGCCCTCGTAGCGCACTTCCTCGTAGTTCTCGGCGTCGCCCTTGCTCGCCTTGTCGATCGCGCGCTGGATGTTGTCCTTGGGCATCGACTGCGCCTTGGCCGCATTGACGGCGGCGCGCAGGCGCGGGTTCATGTCCGGGTCGGGCATGCCCATCTTCGCCGCGACGGTGATTTCGCGGCTGAGCTTGGAGAACTGCGCCGAGCGCTTCTTGTCCTGCGCACCCTTGCGATGCATGATGTTCTTGAATTTGGAATGGCCTGCCATCGGTCCGCTCGTTGCCTGCCCATGAGTCCACGGGTCTTTGCGATGAATGAAGTGGCGCGGGCCTTACAACAGGGGCACCCCAAAGGGCAACCGGAGTCGGTCTGCTACAGGACGACGGCAGTTCCGGAACAGCTTACCATCAGCATCGAACCGTGCGATCCGATCACCTCGTAGTCTATGTCCACGCCGACCACGGCGTTGCCGCCCAGCTTCTCCGCCTCCGCTTCCATTTCCTTCAACGCCTCGCGGCGGGCGCGCTGGAGGACTTCCTCGTACTTGCCCGAGCGACCTCCGACGATGTCGGTGACGGCGGCGAAGAGATCGCGCACGAGGTTGGCGCCGACGATGACTTCGCCAGTGACGATACCCAGATAGTCACGGACTGGCTGGCCTTCGACGGTGGGAGTGGTGGTGACGATCATCGGCGCGCTCTCCTTCGCTGGACCGCCAAGGTTGCACCGTCTCACGGTGCTGGCAAGACAACGAATTGGCAAGGAAATCGGGGATAGAACGAAGCATGGCGACCCGGATCGAAACAAGCTCCTCAGTACCCTCTGCCCTGCTGCGCGAACTGGCGAGCTTCGTCGCCCG
Organism: Novosphingobium sp. fls2-241-R2A-195; assembly: GCF_030209485.1. NCBI lineage: Bacteria > Pseudomonadati > Pseudomonadota > Alphaproteobacteria > Sphingomonadales > Sphingomonadaceae > Novosphingobium > Novosphingobium sp. fls2-241-R2A-195. Next base: position 48,324 of record NZ_JARVRY010000027.1, on the reverse strand, counting down.
GCCGCGCGTGCTTGCGCCCATCGGCCTGCGGTCGCGTGAGGCATGGCCCCGGCTGGCGCTGCTGACGGTGCTGCACATCGGCGGGCTGCTGCTGGTGATCCTGCCGCTGCTCGGGCTCTACCAGAAGACGATGGGCCAGCCGCTGCCCGACGCCTTCGACAAGCTGCCCGCAGGCTGGCTGCTGCCGATCACGATCGTGATCGCACCGGTGCTGGAGGAGATGATCTTCCGCGGCTGGCAGTCCGGACGCCCCCGCGCGCTATGGCTGCTGGCGTGCTTCGGCCTGTTCGCGGGGCTGGCCGTCATGGCGAAATCACTGCAGCCGCTGGTGTTGGCAGGATCGCTGCTGGCGCTCGTGGTCGCCGCTTTCGGAGGGTGGCTGTGGCTGCGCAAGCGTCCGACGCCTGCCATTTATGCGGCGGCTTATCCGGCGGTGTTCTGGCTGGCGGCGCTGCTGTTCGCAGGCGTCCATCTGATGAACTACCCCGCCATCTCCGCGCTCGCGCTACCGATGGTGTTGCCGCAATTGTGGGCAGGCGTGCTGCTGGGCTTCACGCGCCAGCGCATCGGCCTTCCGGCCTCGATGCTCCAGCACGGCTGCGCCAATGCCGCAGCCATGGTGCTGGTGCAACTGGGGAGCTGACGCCCCCACCACCACCCGCTACGCGGGTGGTTCCCCTCCCCGAGCAGGCTCGGGGAGGAATGAAGATCAGTCGATGCCGAGAGCCGACTTGTAGGTGTCGAGCAGCATGTCCATTTCGCGGCGGTCGTCGGGCTTCATCTTGCGCAGGCGCACGATGGCACGCATGATCTTGACGTCGTAACCGACGGCCTTGGCTTCGTTGTAGACGTCGCGGATATCGTCCGAGATGCCCTTCTTTTCCTCTTCCAGGCGCTCGACGCGCTCGATCAGCAGGCGCAGGCGATCGTCGGTGGTTTCGGCCATGGGGGTACGTGCTCCGGTAAATGCTGGTGAATCGGTTGGCGGCGCTGATAGCGAGACAACAGGATTCGGGCAAAGCGCCCCCCTGTGGAAATCATGTGGAGGACGCGCAAAGGGTTGCCCCCAAAGCCGCACTTTCCTATCTGGCCAGTGCGCCGACCACGTTCGTGCGTCTCCTTCGACGGAGCTTCAAGTCCGGGACGGCCCGGGAATCGCCTCATAAGGAGATTGCCGAATGCCCTGGGTTCTTCTCGCCATCGCCGGCCTGCTCGAAGTGGTCTGGGCGTTTTCCATGAAACAGTCGGAGGGCTTCACGCGCCTGTGGCCCAGCGTCGTGACTCTGGCCGCGATGCTGGCGAGCTTCGGCCTGCTCGCCGCCGCGATGCGGTCCCTGCCACTGGGCACGGCTTATGCCGTGTGGACCGGCATCGGCGCGGTGGGCGCTTTCGCGGCGGGGATCGCGTTCATGGGCGAATCGGCGAGCGCCATGCGCCTGCTCGCCGCCGGACTGATCCTCAGCGGGATCGTGCTGATGAAGGTGGCGACGCCCTGACAGGCAGGCTCGTCGTCCCGGACCTGATCCGGGACCGGTGACTGTCTTTAGGTGAGAGATCGCAGCGCGCGCAGCCCAGTGGGCCGTTCACGGCCGGCGGTCCCGGATCAGGTCCGGGACGACGTAAAGGTCAATGCTTCCCGCCGTTCTTCTTCAGGCTCTCTTCCATCCGCGCGATCTGTTCCGGCGTGGCTTCGCTCTGGTGCTTTGCCTTCCATTCGTCGAACGGCATCCCGTGGATCACCGCGCGGGCGGCAGCCTTGTCGCCTTCGTACCCCGCATCGCGAATCCAGTCGGCCAGGCAATTGCGACAGAACCCCGCCAACCCCATCAGGTCGATGTTCTCGGCATCGTGGCGCTGCTGGAGGTGGCGCACAAGGCGACGGAACGCGGCAGCGGCCACGGCGTCATCTATCGTATCAATGTTATCCTTGCCGTTCATAATCGCACCGATCGTCCTTGGTTTGTCATCAGGCCTTTGCCATATGGGGCCCAGTTTCCGGAAGAGGCAGTAAACTTGGTCAGCACCATTCCTTCGGGCGCCCTGAACGCAAATGGGCCCTATCGTCGTTCCCCCCACCATCGCGGCATCAAGCGCCAGCGCAAGGTAAAGATCCTCGCAACGCTGGGCCCGGCAAGCCGCGACAAGGAGACGATCGCCAAGCTGCTCAAGGCCGGCGCCGACGCCTTCCGCGTCAACATGAGCCACGGCGACCACGACACCCACCGCGAGACGATCGCCAACATCCGCGCGGTCGAGAAGGATCTGGAGCGCCCCGTCGCGATCCTGTGCGACCTGCAAGGCCCCAAGCTGCGCGTCGGCCAGTTCGAGGGCGGCAAGGCCTTCCTGCGCCACGGCGCCCACTTCACACTCGACCGTGACCCGACCCCGGGCAACGACGAGCGCGTCTGCCTGCCGCATCCCGAACTCTTCGGCATCCTCCAGAAGGGCCAGCGCCTGCTGATCGACGACGGCAAGCTGCGCCTCATCGTCATCCGCGCCGAACCGGACGCGATCCTGTGCAGCGCCGAAGTCGGCGGCCCGATCTCCGATCGCAAGGGCGTCAATATTCCCGATGCACTGATCCCGATCCCGGCCCTGACCGAGAAGGACCGCCGCGACCTCGCCTTCGCGGTCGAGCAGAAGGCGGACTGGATCGGTCTCTCCTTCGTCCAGCGCCCCGAGGACGTCGCTGAAGCGCGCCGCCTGTCGGGCGGCCAAGGCGCGATCATGGCCAAGATCGAAAAGCCCGCAGCCGTCGAGAGCCTCGACGAGATCATCGAGCTGTCGGACGGCATCATGGTCGCACGCGGCGATCTCGGCGTGGAACTGCTGCCCGAGGAAGTGCCGCCGATCCAGAAGCACATCATCGAAAAGACCCGCGCGCTGGGCAAGCCGGTCGTCGTCGCCACGCAGATGCTGGAATCGATGATCACCAGCCCCTCGCCCACCCGCGCCGAAGTCTCCGACGTCGCGAACGCGGTCTACGACGGCGCCGACGCGGTCATGCTCTCGGCCGAGACGGCAGCGGGCCAGTGGCCGGTCGAGGCGGTGACCATCATGGACCGCATCGCCGCCAAGGTCGAAAGCGACACGACCTATCGCGAACGCATCCACCTCACCCGTACCCCGCCCGACGCGACCAGCGCCGACGCACTGTCGGAAGCCTGCGCGCAGATCGCCGATACCCTAACGATCGAAGGCATCGTGGTGTTCACCGGCTCGGGCGGCTCGGCCCGCCGCGTTGCGCGCGAACGCCCTGCTGCGCCGATGCTGGTGCTCACGCCCTCGCAGCCCACCGCACGCCGCATCGCACTGCTGTGGGGCGCACACGCCGTCGTCACCCGCGACATCGGCAGCTTCGAGGAGATGATCGCCAAGGGCAAGCGCATGGCCCTGCGCCACGGCTTCGGCGCGGCCGGATCGCGGCTCGTGGCGCTGGCAGGCGTGCCGTTCGGCGTGCCGGGATCGACCAATCTGCTGCATATCGTGACGCTGACCGGCAACGAACTGGATACGCCGAAGTAAGAAGGAAAAAGGGGAAAATCTGGGGCCATCGCCCCAGACCCCGTTACTGTCGTCGCCGTGCGTGCAGCGGCGTCAGGCACATATTGCGCCGCAGGCTATAAGTCTCCCGACGAAGCGTCAGTGCGTAACGAAGCTACGCGCGCGACCTCGACGGTATACGGGGTGCAGGGGTGGTAAACCCCTGCGTCTCTCTCACCTTTTGCCTTTGGCCGGACTTCCCACGACCGTAGCCCCAACCGGCACGTCGCGCGTCACTACGCTCCCCGCACCGACAATCGCGTCATCTCCGATCGTAACGCCCGGCATGATGAGCGCCCCGGCGCCGATCCAGACATTGCGCCCGATGCGGATGGGCACGCCCCATTCGAGGCCGCTCGCCCGTTCGACCGGATCGCGTGGGTGGTCCGCCGTCAGGATTTGCCCGCCCGAGCCGATCTGCGTTCCGTCGCCGATGGTCACCTCCACCACGTCGAGGATGACGCAATTGAAGTTCAGGAACACCCCGCGCCCCAGGCTGATATTGTAGCCATAGTCGCAATGGAACGGCGGCCGGATGGTCGCCCCTTCGCCCACCGCGGCGAAGCGTTCGCGCAGCAGTGCATCGCGGTCGGCAAGGTCGATGGTGCGGTTGTACGCGGCCATCCATTCGGCTGCCGCGCGCTGGTCGGCAACGATTTCCGGGCAGGATGCGCGGTAGGGCTCGCCCGCCAGCATCTTCTGCTTTTCGGTGCGCTCCATTGTCACGCGCGCTTGCCGAACAGTGCGCTGCCGACGCGCACTTGTGTGGCGCCGAGCAGCACGGCGGTCTCGAAATCATCGCTCATGCCCATCGAGAGCTGGTCGAGCCCCCCATCGGCGTTATTGTCGGCCGCGATCTTTGCCAGCAGCGCGAAGAACGGCGCCGCCTCGATCCCGGCGGGGGGCACGCACATCAGGCCGACGACGGGAATGCCCGCTTCCCGCGCCGAAGCGAGGAGCGCGGGGACATCGGCGATGGCGCAACCGCCCTTCTGGTCCTCCGCACCGATGTTGACCTGGATGAAGCACGGGACCTTGCGGGCCGCCTTTTCCATCGCCTTGCCCAGCGCCGCGACCAGCGAGGGGCGATCGACGGAATGGATGCAGTCGAACAGCGCGACGGCATCCTCCGCCTTGTTCGACTGAAGCTGGCCGACAAGGTGCAGCTTAACCTCGGGATAGGCCGTGCGCAGGGCGGGCCACTTCGCCTCGGCTTCCTGCACGCGGTTTTCGCCGAAGACGCGCTGACCAGCGGCGAGCAACGGCTCGATCGCCTCGGCGTCGTGGGTCTTGGAGATGGCGATGAGTTCGACCGCCTCGGGCTTGCGTCCGGCGATCTCGGCAGACCTGGCGATGCGGGCGCGGATGTCTTGTAGCTGATCCATGGCGCGCTGCTATAGCGTCCTCGTGAAGAACCGCCAGCCGTCCCTTCCCAAGCTCTGGCTTATCAGCGATGCCCGCAACGATGCGCGGCTGGAGCATGCACTGGCGCGGCTCCCGCGCGGGTCCGGGCTGGTGTTCCGGCACTATCATCTTTCGCCCGAGGCGCGGCAGACGCGGTTCGACGCACTGCTCAGGCTGGCGCGCCGATACGGGCATCGCACGGTGCTGGCGGGAGATATTGCGCTGGCCCGTCGCTGGCGGGCGGATGGGGTTTATGCCTCGCCCGAAAGGCTGGGCCGCAAGCAAGGCATGCTACGCTTGGCCACCGTCCATTCGCTGCGTGAGCTGGCCATCGCGCATCGGACCGGAGCAGACGCGCTGCTGGTTTCCCCGGTCTTTCCAACCGCTTCGCATCCCGGTGCACAAACACTCGGCGCGGTGGGGCTGAAACTGCTCTCCGCACGGGCGCGGGTTCCCGTCATCGCACTGGGCGGAATGACGCGGCACCGCGCCCGAACCGCGCGGATCGCCCGCTGGGCCGCGATAGACGGCCTGACCTAGCGCCCCTGCCACACGGGCTTGCGCTTTTCCGCAAAGGCCCGCGGCCCTTCCTGCGCGTCGTGCGAGTTGTAGGCATGCTCATGCGCCGCCCGCGCCGCCGCCAGCGCGGCCGAGCGTCCCATCTCGGTCGAGAGCATCACCGTCTCACGCGCAGCCTTCACGGAGAGCGGCGCGCCTTCCAGCACTTCGCGCGCAAGATCCAGTGCGGCATCCAGCACCGCTTCGGGCTCGGCAAGACGGTTGACAAGGCCGATCTCGTAAGCGCGCTCGGCGCTGATCGGCTTGCCGGTCAGCACGATCTCCATAAAAATGCGCTGCGGAATCATGTGGATCAGCGGGGCCGCCCATGGGCTGCCGCGCCCGACCTTGACCTCGGTAATCGCGAACTTCGCAGCGGTGGAGGCCACGCACAAGTCGCAGGCCTGCGCGATCATCCAACCGCCCGCGAACGCGACGCCATTCACCGCGGCGATGGTCGGCTTCGACAGTTCGATGGTGTCGTAAGGCAATGCGTACATGTCACGCGGAGGCACGGCCATACCGGTCTCGACCATCTCCTTGAGGTCGCCCCCGGCACAGAATGCCTTGTCACCGCTGCCGGTGAGGATGGCGATGCGCAGGGCGTCATCGGCCTCGAACTGCGCCCATGCCGCCCGCAGGCCCTCGCGAACCTCCCGGGTGAGGGCGTTGCGCTGCTCGGGGCGATTGATGGTGATGACGGCAATGCCATCCTTGCGCGCATCGAAAAGCACGGCCTCCTGCATGTCAGAACCCCCTTCTGGCGATCTCGAACGCCTCACGTTCCAGCCCCTCGCGAAAATCCGGATGCGCCACCGTAACCAGCCGCCGAGCGCGTTCGGCCAGGGTCTGGCCCTTGAGCTGCGCGGCCCCGAACTCGGTGACCACTACGTCTACCTCGCTGCGCGCACTGGTGACGGGACCGGAAAGCGCGGGCACGATCTTGCTGATCGTTCCGCCTTTTGCCGTGGCCGCCAGCACCATCAGCGAGGCCCCGCCCGGCGAGCGGGCACCCGCGCGCACGAAATCGACCTGCCCGCCGGTGCCGCCCATGTAGGCCGCGCCGGACTGCTCGGCATTGACCTGCCCGGTGAGATCGACTTCCAGTGCCGAATTGATGGTGACGAGCCGAGAGAGCTGCCCCAGCACCCCCGCGTCGTGGGTATAGCTGGTCGGTGTCATGCGGATCGCCGGATTCCCTTGCGCCCAGTCGTAGAGCCGCCGCGTGCCGATCAGCGCGCCGTTGATCGAGACGCCCCGGTCGATCTCCTTGCGCGCATTGGTCAGTACCCCCGCCTCGGCCAGATCGACGAGGCCGTCACCCAGCATCCCCGAATGGACGCCGAGGTCGCGCCGGTCGTGCAGCAGCCGCAGGACCGCGTCGGGCACCGCACCCACGCCGGTCTGGATCACGCAGCCGTCGCCGATGAATTCGGCGCAGAAGCGCGCGATCGCCTCATCAGTCGGACCGATCTTTGCGGGCATGACCTCGACCGGCATGCGCGAGACCGGCACCGCCACGTCGATCGCGCTGGCCGGGATCGTCTCGCCGGGGACGAAGGGCACTTGGTCGTTGACCTCGGCGATGACCACGCGGGCCTTGTCCACGGCGGCGCGCACGTAGTCGGAAATGAGGCCGCAGGAGTGCTCGCCTGCCGCGTTGGCAGGGCTGACCTGGATCATCGCCACGTCGCAGCGCATCACGCCTGCGGTGATGAGCGGCGCGACCTGACTGACGTGGACCGGAATGACGTCGAGCGCGTTCGCTTTTGCCATCACGCGCAGCGCCCCGATCGCGCCCATCGACGAAAGGCGGAAGGCGGATGCCGTTTCAGGCGTGAACAGGCCGGAAAAGCTGGTGGCGATGAAGGCGTGGAGATCGCCGATGCGCGCGCCCTGTTCGGCCAGTGCCTCGACCAGCGTGGTCGGCTCGCCGCAAGCCTGCCCGAAGACGATGTGGTCGCCGGGCCGCAAGTATGTGGTGAGGTCGATCACGCCCTGGCCCTCTCTGCTGCGTCACCCTGAACTCGTTTCAGGGTCCATCGCGCCGCAAACGCCGCACCCAGAGCAATATACCGCCGCCACCAAGTAGTGACGCGAACCTCCGGCACTGACTGCGCGATGGATCCTGAAACAAGTTCAGGATGACGATGTGAAAGAAGGCCGGGGGTGCGCTTCACGATCTTCCCGCCTGCCGCAACAGACGCTCGGCCCGCGCAAGATAGGGCCGGTCGAGCATGCCCCCCTTCCAACCGATCGCGCCGACGCCGGGGTTGGCGGCGAAGACATCGACGATCTCCTGCGCCTCGGCGATCTCGGCCTCGGTGGGGGTGAAGGCCGCGTTGATGACGGGCACTTGCGCCGGGTGAATCGCCATCATCCCCCGGAAACCGTCGCGGCGAACTTTCTCGGCGCGGGCCTTCAGGGCTTCGAGATCGCGGAAGTCGGCGCTGATCGTCTCGATCGCGGTGACCCCGGCCGTCGCCGCGCCCAGCACCGTCAGGCTGCGCGCCAGTTCGTAGGTGAAGGAATAGGAACCATCATCGTTGCGGTTGGACGAGGCGCCGATCGAGTCCGAGAGGTCCTCCGCGCCCCAGGTCAGCGCCACCACGCGCGGGGCGCCCTTGTAGCTGCCGGTGTGGAACATCGCCTCGGCCGTCTCGGTGATGAGGACGATGACGGGGGTGGAGCCTTCCTCGATCCCGTTCGCCACTTCCAGCGCGGAAAGGCAGTGGTCGAGCTTCTCCACGTCCGCCCGCCCGTAGACCTTGGGCAGCATGATGCCGCCGGGATGCGCGGGCATCACCGCCGCGAGGTCCGCCAGCGTGTGCGGCCCGTCGAAGGGGTTGATCCGCACCCACAGGCGCGCGCGCTGCTCGGGGTGGGCCTTGATGAAGTCATGCACCAGCGGGCGCGCGGCCGCCTTGGCGTCGGGGGCCACGGCATCTTCCAGGTCGATGAGGACGATGTCGGCCTCGCCTTCCATTGCCTTGGTCATCTTGCGCTCGCTGTCGCCCGGCGCGAAGAGCCAGGAACGGGCGGTGGCGGGGGTGTGAACCGGGGTCATCGTCTCTCCAAATTCGTCATCCCGGCGAAGGCCGGGACTGCTGGCCGGGGCCAGCCTTGCTTGCGCCGGGGCGCCTTGCCGATGGGGCCTTATCTAAAGACAGCCGCCGGTCCCGGATCAAGTCCGGGACGACGAGGGCAACGCTCAATAGCTTCTCGGCAGTTCCAAAACCCTCTCGGCGATGTAGTTCATGATCTGGTGTGGGCTCACCGGAGCGATGCGCGGGATCATCACTTCGCGCAGGTAGCGCTCGACGTGGTATTCCTGCGCGTAGCCCATGCCGCCCATCGACATCACCGCGGTCTGGCAAGCCTCGAACCCGGCCTCGGCGGCGAGGTATTTGGCAGCGTTCGCCTCGGTCCCGCATTCGAGGCCCTTGTCGAACAGGGTCGCGGCCTTGAACACCATGAGACTGGCCGCTTCCACCTGCATCCAGGCCTTGGCGAGCGGGTGCTGGATGCCTTGGTTCTGGCCGATCGGGCGGCCGAAAACCACGCGTTCCTGCGCATACTTCGACGCCTTCCTGATCGCCACGCGCCCCAGCCCGGTGGCCTCGGCGCCCAGCAATACGCGCTCGGGGTTCAGTCCCTGCAGGAGGATCTTGAACCCTTGCCCTTCTTCGCCGATGCGGTCTTCCTCGGGGATGAAGAGGTCGGTGATGAACAGCATGTTCGAGCCCACCGCATGGCGCCCCATCTTCGGGATCAGGCGGTGCTCGACGGATTTTCTGTCGATCTTGCAATAGAATAGCGTCAGCCCCTCGGTCTTCTTTTTGACCTCTTCCAGCGGCGTGGTGCGGGCGATGAGGAGCATGCGGTCGGCGACGTGGGCGTTGGTGATCCAGATCTTCTCGCCGTTGACCCGGTAGCCGCCCGGCACCTTCTCGGCGCGGGTCTTGAGGCTGGTGGTGTCGAGGCCGGTGTTGGGCTCGGTCACCGCGAAGCACATCTTCTCTTCGCCCGACAGGATTGGCGGAATCATGCGCTTTTGCTGTTCTTCGGTGCCGAACAGGGTGACCGGCTCAAGCCCGAACACCGGCCCGTGGATCGCCGAGGCCGCCGTCATCCCGCCACCGCTTTCCGCCACCGCCTGCATCATCACCGCCGCCTCGGTGATGCCGAGGCCCGCGCCGCCGACCGCCTCGGGCATGGCGACGCCGAGCCAGCCGGCCTCGGCCATCGACTTGTGGAACTCGAAGGGGAATTCGCCAGAGCGATCCTTTTCGAGCCAGTACTCGTCCGGGAACTGCGAGCAGTGCTTCAGGACCGCTTCGCGAATGTCCTGCTGGTCCTGATTCAGGGAGAAATCCACGCTTTTCCGGCCCTCTTGCCCATTTTACCGTTGCGAGAAGGCTAGCAGCGCCGCGCCGCCGAGACAACTGATTGTTCCGATATGCGCACGTTGAACGATAATGCGTATGGATATACAAGTCTCGCGGGAGATCGACACAATGGCACTCAACGATTCCATAACGGCACCTAGCGGCCCTCTGGCGGGGCTCAGGGTGATCGACCTGACCAGCGTGGTGTTCGGACCCTACGCCACGCAGATCATGGCCGACATGGGCGCCGAAGTGATCAAGGTGGAGCCGCCCGAGGGCGACAATACCCGCTGGATCACCACCGGCCCCGTACCCGGCATGGGCGGCATCTATGTCAACGTGAACCGGGGCAAGCGCGGGGTCATGCTCGACCTGCGGCAGGAGGAAGACCGCGAATCGCTGCGCGCCCTGATCGCCACCGCCGACGTCTTCATCCACTCGATGCGCGGCAAGGCGATCGCGAAGCTGGGGTTCGATTACGAGTCGCTCCGCGCCATCCGGCCCGACATCGTCTACACCAACTGCTACGGTTATTCGCGCCGGGGGCCGGAGGCCGACAAGCCCGCCTACGACGACACCATCCAGGCCGAGTGCGGCATCCCCCATGTGCAGGGGCTGATGAACGGCGAGCCCGGCTATGTCGCCACGATCATGGCCGACAAGGTCGCGGGCCTCCACGCGCTCTACGCGACGATGATGGCGCTGTTCCACCGCGAGCGGACCGGCGAAGGTCAGGAAGTCGAGGTCACGATGTTCGAGGCGATGTCCTCGTTCATGCTGGTCGAGCATGCCAACGGCGCGATGTTTGCCCCGCCGACGACGCCAGCCCACTACCACCGCGCAGTCGAGCCCAACCGGCGGCCTTACAAGACCAAGGACGGTCACGTCGCCGCGCTGGTCTACAACGACAAGCACTGGAACGCCTTCGTCGCAGCCGTGAATCCGCCCTGGGCCAGCGAGGAATTCGCCACCCTCGCCCAGCGCGCGAAGCAGATCGGCCGCGTCTACGGCCTGCTCGGCGAGACGTTCCTCACGCGCACCACACAGGAATGGCTCGATACCCTGCAGGCGCTGCACATCCCCTGCGCCCGCCTGCAATCGACCGACGAACTGTTCGACAACGAACACCTCAATGCCATCGGCTTCTTCGAGGAAGTCGAGACCGAGCAAGGCCCCGTCCGCTTCCCCGGCGTGCCGACGTGGTTCTCGAAGACCCCCGGCAAAGTACGCGGTCCCGCCCCGATGCTCGGTCAGGACAACGCCGAACTGCTCACAAAAGTCGCTTCGAGCGTCGCCCCGGCGATAGCAGGCGAGTCGCAGTGAACACCCCTGTTGATTTCAACTGACAGCATTAGGAACCTTACGCTAACCACCTGTTCAAAGCGCCTCAGAGCGCGACCTGCGGATCGAGAAGAAAGGCACTCACGATGTACGACGACCAGCCTGCGGCTGACACGCTCGCCCCCGAGGCTCCGGCCGGTGCGAAGAAGAAGGGCACGCCCGTCTTCAAGCGCATCCTCGACCTGTTCGAGGCCGAGGGAATCCGCACCCTGTTCGGCATTCCCGATCCCAACTTCGTTCACCTCTTCCTCGAAGCGGAAACGCGCGGCTGGACCGTCGTGTCGCCGCACCACGAGGCGTCCGCAGGCCACATGGCCGCTGCCGCCGCGCGTATCACCGGCAAGCCGGCGCTGTGCATCGGCACGCTCGGGCCGGGCATGGCCAACCTGATGCCGGCGATCCAGTGCGCCAAGGTCGAGAACGATCCGATCATCGTGATGGGCGGCCAGCGCGCCCGCATCACCGAGCGCCGCGTGCGCCGGGGCCGCATCCAGTTCGTGCGGCAGGAGCCGATGATCGAGGATTCGGTGAAGTTCTCCAGTTCGATCGAATATGCCGACCAGACCGACGAGATCGTCCGCGAGGCGATCCGCGTCGCCCTTTCGGGCACCCCCGGTCCGGCCTACATCGAGTTCCCTGCGCACATTATCCTGGAAGAACTCGACCTGCCGCCGGTGCTGCCGCCGCACCGCTATCGCCTGACCGACCAGGGCGCCGACGGCGACCGGATCGCCGAAGCGGCCGAGATCATCAAGAACGCCAAGAACCCGGTGCTGCTCGTCGGCCACGGCGTCCACACCTCGAAGTCGGGCGCGGCGGTGCGCGAACTGGCCGAACTGATGCAGTGCCCGGTGATCCAGACCTCGGGCGGCACCTCGTTCATCGAAGGGCTTGAGGACCGCACTTTCCCTTACGGTTTCTCCGAAGCCTCGATCGACGCGGTGGTCGAAAGCGACTGCTGCGTGGCGCTCGCCACCGAACTGGGCGAGCCGAGCCACTACGGCCGCTGGCGCCACTGGGTCGACAACGAGGCCAACCGCAAGTGGATCTACGTCCAGCAGGACCCCACCGCGATCGGCGTGAACCGTCCGATCGACGTGCCGCTGGTCGGCGACGTGCGCGCCGTGGTGCCGCAGCTGTCGCGCGCCCTGAAGGCGCTCGGCGGCCGCAGCGCTTCGCCCTCGCTCTCCGAATATATCCAGCGCGATGCGCAGCAGCTGGAGGAACTGGCCGAGGACGCGGGCTCCAAGTCCGATGGTTCCACCGCCAAGATGCACACCAGCCAGTTCGTCACCGAAGCGACCAAGGCCTTCCCCAAGGACGGCATCCTGATCCGCGACGGCGGCGCCACGGTGATCTTCCAGTGGACCTACTCGCAGGCCAAGCCGCATGACGTGATCTGGAACCAGAACTACGGCCACATCGGCACCGGCCTGCCTTACGCAACCGGCGCCATGCTCGCCGACCAGGCCGCCACCGGCAAAGTGCGCCCCGGCATGCTGCTGACTTCGGACAGCTCGTTCCTGTTCCACGTCGGTGAGTTGGAAGTGGCGGTGCGCAAGAACCTGCCGCTGGTGATCGTCGTCGGCGTCGATTTCCAGTGGGGTCTCGAAGTGGGCGTCTACAAGCGCACCTTCGGCCACGGCACCAAGGAAACCGGGGTCCACTGGTCCGACAAGGTCCGCTTCGACAAGATCGCCGAGGGCTTCGGCGCAGCGGGCGAGTATGTCGAGAAGGCCGCCGACATCGGCCCTGCCATCGAGCGGGCCTATGCACGCGGCGGCTGCACCGTGATCCACGTCCCGATCGACCCGGCGGCGAACTCGGAGGAAATGCCGAACTATTCGGAATTCCGCACCTGGTACGCCGAAGGCACGCAGTAACAACCAAGATCCTCCCCCTGCGGGGGAGGGGGACCATGCGAAGCATGGTGGAGGGGCACGCGCGGCTTACGTGACGTCTCGTAATCCGATGGTGCCCCTCCACCCCCGCTGCGCGGCGGTCCCCCTCCCCGCCCGCGGGGAGGATGGGAGAGAGCATCATGCGCAGCTACACGCAGTTCTACATCGACGGCCGCTGGACCAGCCCCGTCACACCGAAAACCGCCGAAGTCATCAACCCGGCCACCGAGGAAGTCTCCGGCGAAATTTCGCTGGGCTCCCCCGCCGACGTCGACCTCGCCGTCGCCGCCGCCCGCCGCGCCTTCGCCACGTATGGCGATAGCAGCGTCAAGGAACGCCTCGACCTTCTCGAAGCCGTCCAGGCCGAATACGAACGCCGCGAAGCCGAACTCGGCGAGGCGATCATGGTCGAGATGGGCGCGCCCAAGGGCCTCGCCAACGGCTTTCACACCCTGCTCGGCAAAGGCCACCTCGGCACTGCGATCGAGGTGCTGAAGGAGTTCAAGTTCGAGGAACAGCGCGGCGTCACCCTGATCCGCAAGGAACCGATCGGCGTCTGCGGCCTCATCACGCCGTGGAACTGGCCGATGAACCAGACCTGCGTGAAGATCTTCCCGGCGCTCGCGGCAGGCTGCACGATGATCCTAAAGCCCCCGCAACTCGCGCCCTATTCCGCGCAGATCCTCGCCGAGATCCTCGACAAGGCGGGCGTCCCGGCAGGCGTGTTCAACATGATCCAGGGCCAGGGCTCGGTGATCGGCGCGGCGCTTTCCCGTCACGAGGACGTCGACATGATCTCCTTCACCGGCTCCGAACCCGTGGGCGTGCAGATCCAGAAGGATGCCGCCGACACCGTCAAGCGCGTGGGCCTCGAACTCGGCGGCAAGAGCGCGTGGATCGTGCTCGACGATGCCTCTCTCGCGGCGAACGTCGCGGGCGCGACGGCGGGCATGATGGGCAATTCCGGCCAGACCTGCTCGGCCGGTTCGCGCCTGCTGGTCCCCGCCTCCCGCCTCGACGATGTGAAACGCGCCGCCGCCGAGGCCGCAAGCGGCGTCACCGTGGGCGACCCGCAGAGCGACGTGGCGATGGGGCCGGTCGTCTCCAAGTCCCAGTACAACATCATCCAGCAGTACATCGAGAAAGGCCTTGAAGAAGGCGCGCAGCTGATCGCCGGGGGTCTCGGCAGACCCGAGGGTCTGGACAAGGGCTGGTACGTGAAACCGACCGTGTTCGTCGGCACCAACGACATGGTGATCGCGCGCGAGGAGATCTTCGGCCCGGTGCTGGTCGTGATCCCCTACGACGACATCGACGACGCGGTGCGGATCGCCAACGATTCGAACTTCGGCCTCGGCGGCTACGTCTCGGGCGAGGATCTGGACACCTGCCGCGCCGTCTCGCGCCGGATGCGCACGGGGGCGATCTGGGTCAACGGCGGGTTCGACTTCCACGCGCCGTTCGGCGGCTACAAGCGCTCGGGCAACGGGCGCGAGTGGGGCGAGTTCGGCTTCCACGAATATCTGGAAGTGAAGTCGGTCATCGGTTGGTCTGCGGGCTGACCCTTCCCTCGTCATTGCGAGCGTAGCGAAGCAACCCAGGGCGGCTTGAGACTGCCCTGGGTTGCTTCGCTACGCTCGCAATGACGAAGGGTTGGTGCGCCGCAGGCTATATCTCTCCCGGCTCGAAGTCGGCGTGATACGAAGCTGCACGCGTGCCCTCGACGGTAAAGGGGTCTGGGGCGATGGCCCCAGGACTTCTTCCCTTCCTCCTTCCGACCCGCTAAGAACCCGCCCGTGGGCACCATCAGGCACTTCTTCCGGCACCGTCCGGCGCTTGCGGCATTGCTGCTGGCGGCGGCGCTGTGCCTCAAGGCGCTGGTCCCCACCGGCTACATGCCCACCGCGTCGGAGACCGGCACAGTCGTCATGCTCTGTTCGGGCACGACGATGACCGTGGAGATTCCCGCCAAGGGCACCCATCAGGACAACGGCGGCACCACTGCCGACCACCCGTGTGCCTTCGCCCCGCTGAGCGCAGCGCTGACCGGCGCCGACTTCGCGCCGCTGGTGCTGGCGGCGCTGGCCTTCGTCTTCGTCGCTGCGATCCTGCGCCGCGACCTCGCACTGCCTGCGACCGGCACCCGGTTCAGGCCGCCCAGCCAGGCGCCACCTCTCTTCATCTGAACCTTTAAAAGCCCGGCCGTTTCGCGGCCTACAGCTACTCGTCCGCCTCCAGTGCGGGCCGTTCAGGTGAATTTTCCATGCTCCGTAGATTGCTCGCGCTCGGCGCGGCTCCGCTTGCCCTGTTTCCCGTCCATGCTTTCGCCGAAGAGGCGGACGACACCTCCACCATTCTCGTCGTCGGCCAGCGTGATCGCGACATCAGCCTCGATGCGCGCGGGTTGTCGGTCAGCCTTGGCGACGAGCAGTTCGAGGGCGTCAACGCCCGCAACGTCGAAGACCTCATGAAGTACGCGCCCGACTTCTTCGTGCGCACCCGCTATGCCGGAGACTCCAACGGCGTGCCGGGCTTTCGTGGCACCCATTCCACCCAGAGCGCCCGGACGGTGGTGATGGTGGACGGCTTCACGGTGTCCAACTTCCTCGGCAACTCCTTCGCCTATGCGCCCAAGTGGGGCGTCGTCGGCCCCGGCGAGGTCGAGCAGTTCGACGTCGTCTACGGCCCCTATTCGGCACGCTATGCGGGCAATTCGATGGGCGGCGTGGTCAACATCACCACCCGCTCGCCCGAAAAGACCGAGGCCTTCGCCACCGTGCAGGCGATGGCCCAGCCCTACGACCAGTACGGCACGCACGATACCTACTACGGCTATTCCGCCGAGGCCGGGTTCGGCTTTCGCCAGAAGGACGGCCCATGGTCGGTGCGCCTCTCGGGCCGCCACTTCCGCAACACCGGCCATCCGCAGATGTTCTATGGCCTGACGCCCTCCACCAGCACCGCCGCCGCGACCGCAGTGACCGGCGCGATCCTCGACCCGAAGCAGGCGGTCGCCGGTTCCCCCGGCACCAGCACCAACCCGATCTTCGCCGCGCAGAGCCCCGCCGAAACCACGCAGGACCAGGCCAAGCTGCGCCTCGGCTACGACGGCGCATCGGGCGTGACCGGCGAGTTCCTGCTGGCTTATTGGCACAACCTCGACAGCCAGACCGCGCCCGACTGCTACCTTCGCGACGCGAGCGGCAACGCGGTATGCGACGGCCTCGTCTCGATCGGCGGGCAGACCTACACCGCCAGCGGCGCCAACTGGTCGCGCACCGTGCGGGACGAACTGCTGGCGGGCCTGAAGCTCGCCGCGCCGCTGTCCGATGCGGTGGAGGTTCAGGCCAACATCTCGACCTACCAGATCCTGCGCTCGAACGGCTTCACCTCAAGCACCTGGAGCGACGGCGCCAGCGACGGCGCGGGCCGCCTCGCCCGGCAGGGACCGACTTACTGGTGGACCGGCGAGCTTTCCGCGACCGCCCGCCTCGGCGGCGTCGAACTCTCGGGCGGCGGCAGCGCGAATCTCTACAAGACCGACCTCACCAACTACACTTTGGCGAACTGGCGCAGCGATGCGGGCAAGGCGTTCTCCACCCGCACCTTCGGCAAGACCCGCACCCTTGCCGCGTGGGGCGAAGTGCGCGTGCCGCTTGATCCGGTAACCCTGACGCTGGGCGCCCGCTACGAGGACTGGCGCGCCTTCGACGGCGGCCTCGCCCGCGTAAGCACGGCTGGCGCGGTGGTCACCAACCGCTACGACAGCCGCCATGCCACCGGCTTCCAGCCCAAGGCATCGCTGGAATGGGCCGTCGATCCCGACACCCGCGTCCAGCTCAGTCTGGCGAAGGCCACGCGCTTTCCCACTGTGGGGGAGCTGTTTCAGGGCAGCCTCGACGGCGACGGCACCTTCAACGAAGACAGCTTCGATCCGAACCTCAAACCCGAGCGCTCCACCGACGCCAACCTCTTGGTCGCGCACAACTTCGGCGGTGTGAAGCTGACCGGCTCGGCGTTCTGGCAGCGGGTGAAGGACACGATATTCTCCTTCTACGGCTTCAACCAGAACGGCGTGAGCACCTCGAACTTCAAGAACATCGACGTCACCCGCCAGTACGGCTTCGAACTGATCGCTGAGGCCCATGACGTCCTGATCCCAGGCCTCGACATCGACGCCAACGCCGCCTGGATCGATTCGATCACCGTGCGCAACGACGCCGCCCCGGCGGCCGAGGGCGTACAGTTCCCCCGCATCCCGCGCTGGCGGCTCAACGGCAATGTGCGCTACCGGGTGGCCGAGCCGGTGCTGCTCTCGATCGGCGTGCGCTATGCCAGCCGCCCCAACACCGACCTGTTCGGCCTGCAGCGCGGCGATACGTACGGCTACACTTCCGAACTCTTCGCGCTCGACATGCGGGTCAGCTGGGACGTGACGCCGCAGCTGCGCCTGAGCGCGGGCGTCGACAACATCACCAACGACCGTGCCTGGGTCTACCACCCCTACCCCCAACGCAGCTTCCTGGTCGAAGCGGGGTGGAAGCTGTGAGCGTGACCCGTACCGAGCGGTGGTATCGTGCCGTCTGGCGCTGGCACTTCTACGCCGGGCTGTTCTGCGTGCCCTTCGTGCTGTGGCTGTCGGTGACGGGCGGCCTCTACCTGTTCAAACCGCAGATCGAGGCCGCCCTCTACGCGCCTTATCGCGGCGTCGCGACCGGCCCGTCTTCCGACCTCGCTCCGGAAGCGATCGCCGCAAAGGCCGTCGCGGCGGTCCCGGGCTCGGTCCTGCACAAGTACGTCCTGCCCGAAGATCGGCGCGATGCCGTCGAAGTGCTCGTCGGCCAGGGGGCCGAGGACGTGCGCGTCTGGGTCCACCCCCAGACCGGCGCGGTGCTCCACAAGGTGCCGGAAGAGGACCGCCTCATGCGCGTGGTCTTCCGCCTCCACGGCGAACTGCTGGCGGGCGATTGGGGCTCGGCGCTGGTCGAGACGGCCGCGTGCTGGACGCTGGTGATGCTGCTGACCGGCCTGTTCCTGTGGTGGCCGCGCGGCGGGGCGAGACTGGCCGGCGTGCTCTACCCCCGCCTGCGCCGGGGCCGCGCTCTGTTCTGGCGCGACATCCACGCCGTCACCGGGCTCTGGATCACGCTGGGCGCGGCGTTCCTCATCGCCTCCGGCCTGCCCTGGGCCAATGCCTGGGGCGACTACTTCCGACAGGTCCGCACCGTCACCGGAACTGCTGCGGGACGGCAGGACTGGTCCTCCGGGGCGAACGCCGATGCCGTCTCGCGCCGCCGGGACGACGCGGGCATGCGCGCCATGATGTCGGCCCACGCCGAGCATCACGGCATGGCAATGGCGCACATGGCCCCCTCACCCGCCGCGCTCGATGCCGTGGTGCGCCGGGCACGGCGACTGGACTTCGCCGCTCCTGTGGAGATCAGCCCCCCGACCGCTCCCGAAGCGCCATGGCAGGTCCGCAGCCAGGCCGAGAACCGCCCTCGCCGCGACAGCGCCGAGATCGCCTCGGATGGCGGCCTGATCGGCGTGGAGCGCTTCGCCGACCGCCACTGGATCGACCGCACCGTCGGCTACGGCGTTGCCATCCACGAAGGCGCCTGGGCTGGTCTCGCCAATCAGTTGGTCAACCTTGCCATCCTGTTCGGCCTCGTCCTGCTGTGCGTATCGAGCATGGTCCTGTGGTGGCGGCGGCGCCCCGACGGTGAGCTAGGCGCCCCGCGAAGCCTGGCGCCGTTGCGCCATTCGTGGGCGCTGGTGCTCCTGGTGATGACGCTGGCGGTGTTTATACCGCTATTCGGCCTCTCGCTGGGGCTGGCGACGGTGCTGGAGGTCTCGCTCGGCCGCGTGGTCCCGCGCATACGCAGGTGGATGGGCTGGCGCACTGCCGCGTGATCTGCCTGCAGAGGCGACGCGTGCCGTCAGGTGAAGGGTTCATCTATCGGAGACAGGAAGCCGCCTTGCAGGCGGTACTCAGACTTCCGGTGGAGCGGGTGAGGGGAATCGAACCCCCGTATTCAGCTTGGGAAGCTGCTGCTCTACCATTGAGCTACACCCGCACACCACATTCCGGCGCATTAACTGCCGAGCAGGGGCCTAGTGGCACGATGACGGCAGCGACGTCAACGCCTCTCTTCAGGGCAGTGACGAAGCGATGCGGAAACGGTGGCGAACCTGGACTGACTTGACGCTTATGCTGCACGCCCGCCGGTGGAAGTCGAGGGTGTTTCCACCGCGCGCAGGCGCATGACGCTGCGGCGGGCAACCCGGTTACGGCCGCTGCGCTTGGCGTCGTAGAGCGCGGTGTCGGCGGCAGAGACGAAGAGGTCCATCCCCGTATCGAGAGCCTGTGCGCAGGCGAGACCGATGCTGATGGTGACGACCCCCACGCCGGTCCCCGACGGAAGGCCCAGTGCCTCCACCGAGGCGCGCATGCGTTCTGCAATCAGGCCTGCATCCTGCGGATCGATGCCGGTGAGGATCGCAGCAAACTCTTCGCCGCCGTATCGTGCGACCAGATCGCTGTCACGCCGGGCGCAACCCGAGAGGACGGCTGCCACGGTGCGCAAGTGCTGGTCGCCGACCGCATGACCGAACTGGTCGTTGAGCTGCTTAAAGTGGTCAATGTCGATCATCAGCAGCGCCAGCGGCTCCGGGCCTTCCCGCCGTCTTGCCCATTCGCGGGCAAGAACTTCGTCGAAACGGCGGCGATTGGCGATACCGGTCAAAGCATCGACGTGGGAGAGGCGGGCGAGTTCGTCCTGTTCCTCGAAGTTGCGTAGCTGGACCAGCATCGTACGCAGGCCATAGCCGAGCGATGCGCCCACGCAGCCGCTGATTGCGATGATCGGATCGTAAGTGACAAGCAGCACCGACACCGTGAGCAGCGTCACCGGGATCAGCAACGGCCCGCCGGCGCGCACCATTCTGGGCGCGTGCGAACCTCCCGCAGCGCCAAGGCCCCGTTGGTAAGGCTCGCCCACGGCATGCCAGGCGAGCACCATGAACGGCAGGTCGATAAGCAGGTCAGACCAGCCTCCATAAGGCGTCGCCGACTGGTAATGATTGATGTAGCCCGCGCAAAACAGGTAAAGCACCGCGTAGACCGTCATCGCCCGGAAGAACGGCGCCCTCTGCCGGGTGCGGACGAGAAACCGGATGACGGCGAACGAGGCGATGAACAGGTTCTCGACGTCGAACATGAGTTGCAGCGCATCGACCGTTTCCGCGGGCGTCCGGGACTGCGAGATCAGCCTGCCGACGTGGATGTAATAAAGGTAGCCCAGCGCCGTAGCCAGCGCGGCGTCGACCAGGCGTACCTGCCATTTTTCGTCGGCAGGACTGGCCAGCGCAAAGATCAGCGGCACTCCGTAGAGCACGTATAGCAGCATGCTCAGCCGGTCTTCATGGACAATGTCGAGAAACAGCGTCGCTACCATAGTCGAAGCCATGCCGCCTGCCCAGCACAGCATCGCCGCGCCCGCGGGGAGCCACCCTTCGAAACCATCCTTCCAGCCGCGATAGAGACACGCCATGCCCGCCAGGATGGGGGCCGCCATCAGCCAGCCGAACGATACCGGCGTGCCCGCGCTGTCGGTGAGCACAAGCGAGCCGGCATGACCCGTCAGGAACAGGACGGGAAGCGCTGCAGTGATGATCCTCGATCCGTGCCGCATTTTTTTCCCTCGGGCGGGGCACTCTCGCGATGATCCTTGCCACAAGCACCTTTAATCGAAGTTAATTCCCGGGCAGCCTGACTTCGGTATTATTGGGAATCCGCCCAGACCGGAGGCCGCTTTTCGAAAAGAGCCTTGCCGCCTTCGCGCGCGTCGGGGCCGCCAAGCATCGCCCGGACTTCGGAAAGGGCGAACATCTCCCGGTTCGACGCATCCATGCCGAGGTCGTAATAAGACTTGATGATGGCCCTGGTGGCGATGATCGAAGCGGGCGAGCAGGCCGCGATCTCGTCGGCCCAGCGGCGGGCACAGTCCAGGAGTTGCGCGTCGGGTACGACTTCGGCCACGAGTCCCCAGTCATGCGCCTGGGCCGCGTTGATCCGCCTTGCGGTGAGCAGCATGGCATGGGCGCGCTTGGGGCCGAGTTCCTGCACGATCCGCTGGATTCCCCCACCCAGCGCGGCAAGGCCCACCTTGGGTTCTGTCAGGCCGAAGCTGGCGCTTTTAGCAGCGACGATGACGTCGCAGGCCAGCGCAGCCTCGAACCCGCCGCCCAGCGCGAAGCCGTTGACCGCCGCGATAACCGGCTTGCGCCGGGCGAAGCGCCAGGTCAGGCCCGCAAAGCCGGTCTCGGGGACCGGCATGCCCCTGAAGGCACGCGGATCGTCCTTGTTCGAGGGCGTGCGCAAGTCCGCGCCCGCCGAGAACGCCTTGTCGCCCGAAGCCGTCAGGATCGCGACCCAGAGCGCCGGGTCGGCTTCGAAGCGGTCGAACACTTCGGCCAGTTCGAAATGCGCCTCGGCGTGGAGGGCGTTGCGCATCTCGGGGCGGTCGATGGTGATGGTCATGACGCGGCCGTCCGTCGCCACCTTGCAGAACTGCGTGTCCATGGATGTCCTCTTCCTTTCGCGCCGTGGTTGAAAGCGGCGTCGCAAGCGGGCACCGTGGCGCAATGCGACAAGCCTCGACCATCCTTTCCATCGATACGCCGGGCCGCGGGTTCACCGAAATCACACGGGCGATGGCCGAGTGGCTGGCACAGACCGGCATCGAGGACGGTCTGCTGACGCTGCTGTGCCGCCACACCTCGGCCTCGCTGCTGATCCAGGAGAACGCCGCGCGCGAGGTGCGGGTGGACATCGCCGCCTGGCTCGACCGGCTGGCGCCCGAGGGTCCGCACTATGCCCACGACGACGAGGGCCCGGACGACATGCCCGCGCATCTCAAGGCGACGCTGACGGGCGTGAACCTGCAGATCCCGGTGATCGATGGACGCATGGCGCTGGGCACCTGGCAGGGCATCTATCTGGCCGAACACCGGCGCCGACCGCACTGTCGGGAGATCGCCGTGCATTTGGTGGGGGAATAACCCCGCCAGACGCGACGGAATGGCCCTTCACGGCGGCGGTTTACCTTGCCAAGCCATCCGCTTGTCACAATAAGGGCCCATGCAGGAAAATCGAATTGCGCCCCCCGTCCGTATCCAGGGCAACTTCCTTGCCATCGGTGAGCGGCGTCTGCTCAACTGGCTCTGCGCGCGCATGCCGGCCTGGGTGAAGCCGGACCTGCTGACGGCGCTGGGCATGGTCGGCGCGGTGCTCATCTTCGCCGGATATGCCACCAGCCTGCTCGACGAAGACTGGCTGTGGCTGTGCATGCCGGGTTACCTGCTGCACTGGTTCGGCGATTCGATGGACGGCAGCCTCGCCCGCTTTCGCCATATCGAGCGGCCCCGCTACGGCTATTTCCTCGACCACAGCTGCGACGGCATTGCGACTTTCCTGATCCTGCTCGGCATCGGCGTGAGCCCCTATGTGCGGCTGGAAGTCTCGCTGATCGCCATGGTCGGCTACCTGCTGCTGTGCATTCACGCCTTCCTCGCGGTGCGTGTGCTGGGCGAGATGCGCCTGTCCTACCTCAACGCCGGGCCGACCGAACTGCGCCTGATCCTCATCTCCCTGACGTTCGCGATGCTGATCCTCGGCGACAAACAGCGCGACATGGAGGCAATGACCGGTTTCGACTGGTTCGTCGGCAGCGTGGGCGTGATCCTGATCGGCGTGTTCGTGGTGCAGACCGCGCGGTCGGTCCGCAGGCTGGCGCTTATAGACCCGGCGAAATGACCGCGCGGCGTTAGCTGTAACGCTTCGTAAGTTCTTGTAAATTCCGCTGCCGTTCACCTGAACTTCAGGCGCGGAGGTGTCTTCACGGTCCCAAGGCGGGTGCGACGCCTCTCGGCCTTTCCGGCCGATCAGAGAACAGGGACTACCCGTGAACAAGACCAGCATGACCATCCTCGCCGCCCTCGCGCTGGGCGCTTTCGCACCGTCCGTGGCCGGTGCGCAGACGGCGCAGCATGATACGCACACCGCCGCCAGGCCAGTGGTGAAGAAGACAACCACCGTGCGCAAGACTGGCGTTGCCAAGAAGCAGCCCGCGAAGAAGGTGACCTGCCGCTATCAGGTGCAGCGCGGCAAGAAAGTCAGGGTCTGCAAGTAATCAGGCTGCGAAAGCGGGCCGCCACCGAGTACCCCCTGCGTTCGGCAGGGGAGGCGTTCGCTTTTCGCATCCTGTACCGTCCCGGACTCGACCCGGTACCGGGGCGCACAAGCGCCCGCGGTCCCGGGTCAAGTCCGGGACGGCAACAGCGGCGATAAATAGAGATCAGCCCTGCGAGGGAAGCTGCGCGAAAGCGGCCTGGAAGGTGTCGCTGGGCAGACCGGGCTTCTGGTCGGCGGCGCCGGGCGCGTAGATGAAACCGAAGGTCGGGCTGGTGCGCAGGCCCATCGACTGGGTCGGGGCGTACCACACGCGAACGCTGCTCCAGTCGCCGTTGGCCGAGACGTCTTCGGCCATGGCCGACTTCTCGATCATGCCGGGGCGCGACCAGTTGGCGTGGTTGAGCACCACATGGCGTTCATCGACGATCTTGCTGACGACGGCGACGTGACCCACCGGCATCGCGCCGGTCGCCTTGAACACCAGCACCGAGCCGGCGAGCGGGGTCTTGCCGCGAGCATAAGTGCCTTCGGCCTGACCCCACCAGGTCGCCGCATTGCCATGCAGGTCGATGGCCGAGTGTTCCCGCGCATAAGGTGCGCACTGGAGCGGACGGGCCATGGCCGGCTGGGTGAACAGAGCAACAGCGGCCAGAGCGAGTGCGGGAACGAATTTCATGGACCGGAGTTATAACGCGCAACTCTTGCTGCGATAGCGAAGGGACCGGGCGGTCACCGTCCCTCTCGCACGGTTCGTCGCACTGTCCACAAGCGACGAAATGCGATGAAGTGTTTGGTCGCAAGAATTTGGAACAGCTAGGCAAATTTTGCCGGGTAGGGGCGAATCGCCCTCCCCCTGCACCGTCATTCCCGCGAAGGCGGGAACCCATCTCCTGAAGTGGCCAACCGCACCGTCATCAGCTGGGTCCCCGCCTTCGCGGGGATGACCGTCAGCTTTTTTGATCAAGCAAGATGACGGGGCAAATGGCCCCCACTTCGTCATTGCGAGCGCAGCGAAGCAATCCAGGGCGGCGGTGGACTGCCCTGGATTGCTTCGCTGCGCTCGCAATGACGAAGGAGGTGAGGCTCAGCTCGCCAGAGCCAGCTTCGCCGCTTCCTCGCGCACGACGCGGGGCTGGTCGGCCCAGATGCCGCGCGTGTCGTAGACCAGCTTGGTCGCGCGTTCGGCCAGCGGCACGACGCGGAAGACGTCGTGGTCCACCAGCACGATCAGGATCTCGCAAGTCTCCAACGCCTCGTCGATGTCGATCTGGGTGACGCCGGTGTCGGTGAACTCGATCGGCAATTCGGCGGCATAGGGCTCGACGATCGAAACGCGCTCCCCGAACTTGCGCGCGATGCGGCTGGCGACGAAGCGGGCCGGGCTCTCGCGGAAGTCGTCGATGTTGGCCTTGAACGCCAGGCCGAGGCAGGCGATCCGCGCGTCCGGATGGGCTTCGATCAGCGCTTCGGCCTTGGCGATGACGTGGTGCATCTTGCCGTCGTTGACGCCGCGCGCGGTCCGGATCAGCGGGGTTTCCTCGGGCGCGCCGTGGACGATGAACCAGGGGTCCACCGCGATGCAGTGGCCACCGACGCCCGGGCCCGGCGAGAGGATGTTGACGCGCGGGTGGCGGTTGGCGAGGCGGATCACCTCCCACACGTCCAGCCCCATGCGATCCGAGACGATCGACAGTTCGTTGGCGAAGGCGATGTTGACGTCGCGGTAGGCGTTCTCGACCAGCTTGGTCATCTCGGCCGCGCGGGCGTCGGTGGTGACGCATTCGCCGCGTACGAAGCGCTTGTAGAACGCCAGCGCCTTGCGCGCGCAGCGCGGGGTGATACCGCCGATCGACCGGTCGTTGTTGGTCAGTTCCTCGAGGATGCGGCCGGGCAGGACGCGCTCGGGGCAATAGGCGATCGAGATGTCCGGGGTCTCGCGCGTCAGGCCGGGAATCTTCAGGTCTGGGCGCATCTGCGCGATCATGTCGCGCATCTTCTCGGTGGTGCCGACCGGCGAGGTCGATTCGAGGATCACCACGTCGCCCGCCTTGAGCACCGGCGCGATCTTGCGGCCTGCCGCGAGGACATACGAGATGTCAGGGGCGTGATCGCCCTTCTCGTCCTTCTCGAACGGCGTGGGCACCGCGATCACGAAGACGTCGGCGGGCGCCACCTCCAGCGAGGCCGAGAGCAGCCCGCGCGAAACCACGCCTTGCACGAGACCGTCGAGATCGACTTCCTCGATATGGATCTCGCCGCGATTGATGGTGTCCACCACCTTCTGCGACACGTCGAGGCCCAGCACCTTGCTGCCCGAACGGGCGATCACGGCGGCGGTGGGAAGTCCGATGTAGCCGAGGCCGACGACGCAGACCGAAGGTGAAGAGCTTGTCCTGCTCATTACGATGCTCCGTGATTTTGCTGGGAAGCCTGCTGGCTAGGAATGGCGCGCAGCCCGGGCTGGTTGCCCCGTGCAAGCGTCATGACGACGCCAGCAGGCTTCCCAGCAAAACCCCGAAGGGGCGGGCCGATTTTGGCCCATCGCTGCGTTGCTCGTCGGGCACAATGTACCGGCATTGCGCCCTCCTCGCGCCTTGCGCTGGGCCAAAATCGACTCCGTCCCGGAGCATCGTAATGAGCAGGACAAGCTCTCTTGTCAGATTTCATTCGCAAGCAGCTCCAGGATGCGGCGCGAGGTCTGCCCGTCTCCGAACGGATTGTGGGCGCGCGCCATGGCCTCGTAGGCGGTCTTATCGTCGAGCAGGGTTGATAATTCGGTAACGATCCGGCGCGCATCGGTGCCGACGAGTTTCGCGGTGCCCGCCTCGACGCCTTCGGGCCGCTCGGTGGTCTCACGCATCACCAGTACCGGCTTGCCGAGGGCCGGGGCTTCCTCCTGCACGCCGCCCGAATCGGTGAGCATGATCTCGCTGATCGCCAGCAGCCGGGCGAAGTGCGGGTAGTCGAGCGGCTCGATCAGGGCGACGTTGTCGAGGCCGGAAAGACGCTCGTTCATCACCTTGCGCACGTTGGGGTTCAGGTGGACGGGGAAGATCACCGCCGTGTCGGGGCGCGATGCGATTTCGCGGATGGCCTGCGCGATCTGCTCCATGCCCTCCCCGAAGTTCTCGCGGCGGTGGCTGGTGACACCGATGATGCGCTTTCCTGCGAAGCGGGTTTCGAGGTCGGCGAGGCCCGATGCGAGAGCGGGATTACGCTCAATCTCGGCGGTGACCCAATGCAGCGCGTCGATCACGGTATTGCCGGTGACGTGGACGCGGTCGGCCGCCACGTTCTCGCGCAGCAGGGCAGCCTCGCTGGTGGTGGTGGGCGCGAAGTGCAGGCTCGCCATGGCGCCGATGATCTTGCGATTCACCTCCTCGGGCCACGGATGGTAGATGTTGTAGCTGCGCAGCCCTGCCTCGACGTGATCGACCGGCAGCTTGCGGTAATAGGCCGCGAGAGCGCCCGACATGGCGGTGGCGGTGTCTCCCTGCACGATCACGCGGGTTGGCTTCACCTCGTCCATCACCTTGCCCAGCCCGGTGAGCAGGTTCGCCGTCAGCGCATCGAGCGTCTGGTCGGGCTGCATCACGTCAAGGTCGTGGTCAGGCACGATCCCGGCGATCTCCAGCACCTGATCGAGCATCTGGCGGTGCTGCGCGGAGACGCAGACCACGCACTCGAACCGGGGATCGGCCTTGAGCGCATGGACGACGGGGAACAGCTTGATGGCTTCCGGGCGCGTGCCGAAAACGACGAGGATGCGTGCAGTCATGCGGCGGGGCTTAGCAGCCGTGTGTTAAATGGAGACTAAAGCCATTTCATTTCGCCAGAGTATAGCGTCCGTCGATACTCGTGCCCGCCGTGCAATAATCATCCGTGTGCGGCTGGTGCCCGGCTTCGGCATAGGACAGCTGGAAGGCGTCCTTGCCGCTGGGGGTGAAGACCAGCATCGGCAGTCCTTCTTCCAGCGAGGCGACGGTCCAGGTCTGCTTGTCGTCGTCGCGGCTCATGACGCCGTCCAGCGTGCAGGACCGGCGGCCCTTGAAGGCAAGCGAGATGACCAACATCGCCTTGCCGTCGATCAGCGGGACGATCCGCACGGGGCCGGAATAGCCCGCTTCTCCCCGCGCGAATTGCCCCGACGGGAACGGCAGGAAAGGGATACGCGCGTGCTTGCCCTCGGCAAAGTTGAGACGGCTTTCGCGGCGCTTCAGGGCGCGGTTGATGCAGTGCTGGTCTTGGCAATGTTCGGCGCGGCCGCGCGCCTGTCCGATCGCGGCAGAATAGACCTGCGCATGCTCGGGCTTGTCGAGTGTTGTCTTCAGCCAGGCGAGTTGCGCGTCCTCCCGCTTGGCCAGTTCGGCTGCCTTGGTTTTGGCCTGCGGGCTCGGGTCGATCTTTGCGGCGGGCGGCGGCTCGACGCCCGCATCCGATTCGGGATTGCACGCGGTTAGGGCGAGCAATGGAGCAGCCAGCGAAACCAGCGTCAGGGCGAAGCGGCGGGGGAGCATCGTCACGCGGCAGAGCCTATCTCCGCCTTTCCACGTGGACAACCCCGAACGCGCCTCTTGCCCGTCCCGGCGGCTTGGGTAACACCCGCGCCATGTCTATCCTCAGCGACAAGTGGATCCGCCAGCAGGCCCAGGAACACGGCATGATCGAGCCGTTCGTCGAGGCCCAGCGCCGCGACGGGTGCATTTCCTACGGGCTCTCCTCCTACGGTTACGACGCCCGCGTCGCGCCGGAGTTCAAGATCTTCACCAACGTCGATTCGGCGGTGGTCGACCCCAAGGACTTCGCGGCGAACTCCTTCGTGGACCGTACCACCGACGTCTGCGTGATCCCGCCCAACTCCTTCGCGCTGGCCCGCACGGTCGAGTACTTCCGCGTGCCGCGCGACGTTTTGGTAATCTGCCTGGGCAAGAGCACCTATGCGCGCTGCGGCATCATCGTGAACGTCACGCCGCTGGAACCGGGCTGGGAAGGCCACGTGACGCTCGAATTCTCGAACACCACCCCCCTGCCCGCGAAGATTTACGCCAACGAGGGCGCCTGCCAGTTTCTGTTCCTTAAGGGCAACGAACCCTGCGAGACGAGCTATGCCGATCGCGCAGGCAAGTACATGGGCCAGCGCGGAGTAACGCTGCCTAGGCTCTGAGAGGGAACAAACCCCGCGCACGCCCGCTTCTCCCGGCATAAAACAGGCCGGGAGAAAAGCCGTGTCGAAGATTGCCGCAATAATCGGGCGGATTCTGATCGCCCTCATCTTCATATTTTCCGGGGCGGGCAAGCTCGCCGACATCTCCGCGACCGAGACGATGATCGTCGCCGCCGGTCTGCCCTCGGGCCTTGCCATTCCCACCGGGCTGTTCGAGCTGCTGGCGGGACTGTGCCTTGCCGCCGGGTTCATGGTGCGGCTGGTGGCGGTGCTGCTGGCAGGCTTCACCGCGATGACGATCCTGTTCTTCCACGCGCAGTTCGGCGATCCGATGCAGCGGGTCATGGCGCTCAAGAACCTTGCGATCATCGGCGGCCTGGCGCTGGCCTTTGCCCATAGCCAGATGTGGAGCCACTACTACGCCATCGCCCGCGAGCGCCGGGGCGAGATCGCCGCACGCGACGCCGATGCCTGGGTGCGCGACGCCGAACTGCGCGCCGCGCGCGCCGAAGCCCGCGCCGATGCCCTCGCGCAGGGACAGGTCGCTTCGGCTCACGAACCGCGCACCGTTGTCACCGATGTCAACCAT
Organism: Novosphingobium sp. fls2-241-R2A-195; assembly: GCF_030209485.1. Lineage (NCBI taxonomy): Bacteria > Pseudomonadati > Pseudomonadota > Alphaproteobacteria > Sphingomonadales > Sphingomonadaceae > Novosphingobium > Novosphingobium sp. fls2-241-R2A-195. The sequence goes on along the minus strand of NZ_JARVRY010000027.1, from coordinate 19,241 downwards.
GACGGTGTGCCAGAGGTTCGCCGCGCGGGCTGGCGCAACCGCCGCTGGTTCGACTGGTAAGCTCGGCATGCTGGCCGCTGCTGCTCACTCACTGCAGCGGCCAGAAGTGAATGATGAGTGGCGTGCCCAGCACCAGCACCAGCAGCGACAGCGGCGCTCCCAATCGCGCGTAGTCGCCGAAACGATAGCCTCCCGGCCCCATGACCAGCGTGTTGCACTGGTGCCCGATCGGCGTCAGGAAGTCGCACCCCGCACCAATCGCTGTGGCCATGAGGAAGGCGTCCGGTCGATAGCCGAGATCGTCGGCGAAAACCGCCGAGATCGGCGCCATGACAAGCACGGTAGCGGCATTGTTGAGGAACGGTGTCACCGCCATCGAAGACGCCAGGACGAGCGCCACCGCGCCCCATGGCGGCATATCTCGCGCCAGTGCCGCCAGCTCCGTCGCCATGACGTCGGATGCCCCGGTCGATTGAAGCGTCCCGCTGACCGGGATCAGCGCCCCCAGCATGATCAGGATCGGCCACTCGACAGCCTCGTAGGCATCGTCGACCGGGAGCGCCCCGGTCATCACGACGAGCCCTGCCCCGGCAAAGAACGCTGGGGCCACCGGCACCAATCCGGTCGCCGTCGCCAGCATAGCGGCGGCCAGGATCGCCACCGCCAGCCAGCCTTTGCGCGTCGCTCCCAGCGCGATCTGCCGCTGTGCCAGCGGAAGCACGCCCAGTTGCCGCAACCTCCCCGGCATCGCCGACAACACCCCTTGCAGCACGATCACGTCGCCCGGCTGCATGAGGATGCTGGCGGGTTTCGCGCGCAGGCTCTCACCCTCGCGCGAGATGGCAACGAGTCTCAGGCCCATCCGCTCGCGCAGCATGAGTCGGCTTGCCGAACTCCCCGCCAATGCCGAGCGGGCGGTGACGACCCCTTCGATCACCCCCACGTGATCACGCGCGCGCGCGGTGTGCTCGTCCTCGTCTCCGTCGATATCATGGCCACTGGGATCGAGCCCTCCCGCAGCTACCGCACGCTCTAGCGCATCCGGATCACCCGCGAGGATCAGAACATCGTCTTCAACCAGTACGAGGTCGGGGCGCACGTCTCCGGCAAGGCCACGGCGCAAAACGGCCGTCACCTCGACCTCTCCGTCGTGCTCCTTAAGAAATGCGGCGACGGTGCCCCCGACGACGGGAGCCTCCTCGCGAACCCGCGCCTCGATCGTATAGTCCGCGATGTCGAGCGCCTCTCCCATGGTCGCCGCCGCGCGCCTGTCGGCAGGTAACAGGCGATGGCACAGCCGCAGAAAGACTAGACCGATGATCAGCAGGCCCAGACCGGTCGGCAGATAGTCGAACATCTCGAAGGGCTCGCCGATCATCTGCTCGCGCACGCGGCTGACGATGATATTGGGCGACGTCCCGACCAGCGTGGTAAGCCCGCCAAGCAGCGCCGCGAACGACATCGGCATAAGGAAGCGGGAAGGATTGGTCCCGCTCTTGCGGCCGAGTTGTCCGGCAGCCGGCATCAGCATTGCGAGTGCGCCAATGTTCTTGATCAGCCCCGAGGCAAGCCCAACCGATGCCGTGAGCACCAGCAGTTGCGCCCCAGTCCGTGCGAGCCATCGTCCTGCCCATGCGACGGCCTTCTCGATCAAGCCGGACCGTTGAACGGCGGCCGAAAGCACCAGGGCCGAGCCCACGATAATGACGATGTCGTCTGAAAAGCCGAGGAAAGCCTTTTCCGGACTGACCAGCCCCAGGGCCATCCCCGCGAGCAACGCAATGACCGCGGTTACATCGTAACGAAAGCGACCCCAGATAAAAAGGGCCATCATGGCGCAGAGCAGAGCAATCGACAGGCATTGCTGAAAGGTCATCGGGCCTCGGGACGACAGGGGACGCAAGGCAGGAAATGCACAGGGACGTCTGCGGTGCCCGGTTGAACCATTGACGAGGCGGCCGAGAGGCGGCAATAGCCCCCCAGCGCAAGGCGCGGGCGGTTAGCTCAGTTGGTAGAGCATCTCGTTTACACCGAGAGGGTCGGGGGTTCGAGCCCCTCACCGCCCACCATATCCATTCATTTTCCAGAAAAATCAGGCCTTTTGGCTGCTCTGAAAAAAATCTGGCAAAGGCGATTGCACAGTTCGCCCTCCCCATGTAAACGCCGCGCCTGCCCGCAAGGCATGCCGCTTTAGCTCAGTTGGTAGAGCACATCATTCGTAATGATGGGGTCACGTGTTCGAGTCACGTAAGCGGCACCACCTTCCTAAAGGCACTTCCACTCAGACATCGGCGGTTTCCCACGGGAAGGGCTTTCCAAGCTTGAGGAGCGGTTGGGTCAAGGCTGGGGCGTATTTGGCCGCGTCGAGAGGTCTCCCATGCGCAACCCGCAAGGTGCAGCGTGCCTGATTGTTTTAGGCAGGGCCATGGCGGCGAGATGGCCGCCCCACTCGTTGGCGTCGAGCAGGATCTTATTGGCGATGACGTCGAGCTTCTTCTGGACCTCCCCCTGCACGTTCTCCGAGCCAAGGCAGCCCAGCACATCGCCCAGCGCGCCCTTCGAGATCGCGTGCGTGATCGTCTTGCAGGCGCGGGCTACCGAGAAGCCGCAGTTCCGATGGACAGGCATTGTCCTCGCACCGTTGCTACTCGATGAGAAAGCGGGTCAGTGTGATCGGTTGCATCATGACCTTTCGCGATGGACGTTGCGCCCGGCGCAGAACTCAGGTTTGTCCGGAAATCGGCAGAGAACGAGTCACGCGCTCCGCAGCGAATCTGCCACCTGCAGACCATGCGCGAACCTAGCCGCCTGCGCTACTGCCTCCGCATCAGGTCGCAATCCTGTATAGAGCACGAATTGTTCGATCGCCTGGAGCACGATCACCTCCGCGCCCGATATCACCGTCTTCCCGGCCTCTCGCGCAGCCCGGACGAAGGGCGTATTCGCGGGCTGGGCCACGACGTCAAAGGCGATGTCGCAGGCCGCGACCTGCTCGGGCGAGAAGGCGAGCGCCTCGGCCTGTGGCCCCTCCATGCCCAGCGGCGTCACGTTGACGAGCATCGCAGCGCCCCGTGAAGGCATTTCCGCTAGCCATTCGAAACCGTACTGCGCCGCGAGCGCGGGACCATCCTCGCGGTTGCGCGCAACGATCGTGCCTTGGCGGAAGCCCAGATCGCGGAGCGCGGCGACCACGGCCTTTGCCATGCCGCCGCTGCCGCGCAGCAGGAACGGCGTTGCCAGATCGATGCCCCTGCGCGTTACGAGGTCGCGCACGGCGACGTAGTCGGTGTTGTAGCCGGTGAGCACATCGCCGTCGTTGACGATGGTGTTCACGCTGTGGATTGCCCGTGCAGAGTCCTCTAGGGCGTCGAGCATCGGGATGACCGCCTCTTTAAAGGGCATCGAGATCGCACAGCCGCGAATTGCCAACGCCCGGATGCCGCCCACGGCGGCGGCGAGGTCGCTCGTGCTGAAAGACTTGTAGACGTAGTCGAGCCCATAATGGTCGTAGAGCCAGTTGTGCAGACGCGATCCGGCATTGCCGGGGCGGGCCGACAAGGACATGCACAAGCGCGTGTCTCGGCCGATGGTGGTACGTTCCATGAGCGTCAGTCTCCGGTAGTTTTGCAGCGGATATCGGCACGCATGCTCGATCCGCGAGGTATCAGGCGGCCCGCCAGCACGACCTTGCGGCCCGCGGCATCGGGGTTTTCGAGCCGGTCGAGCAACATCGTCATCGCAGTGCGGCCGATCTCCTCCACCGGCTGCTCGATGACGCTTAGGCCACCGCCGACGAACTCCATCCAGTCATTGTTATCGAACCCAGCGAGCGCGATATCGCGCGGCACTTCCAGGCCAAGGTCGCGCAAGGCCCGCAGCACGTTGACGAGCATCACGCCGTTGCTCGCCACCACGGCGTCGGGCCGCTCCGCGCGGCTGAGCAACTGGGCGATGACCTGCTCCGCCGCGTCCTTTGTATGGGGTACCGCGATCGTCTCCACCGTAAGTCCGAGCCGCCCCGCTGCCCTCGTGAAACCGTCGCGGCGTTCGGCGCCCGTGGTGCTGGCCGCGCCGAACAGGCCGGTGATCCGGCGATGTCCCTGCGCGTACAGGTGCTCAACGAGGACCTCCGCCATGCGCGCATTGTCCAGCAGTACGCAGTCGAACTCGGCATCGGGCGCGGCGCGATCGATCAGGACCACGGGATAGTCGAGTTCGCTGCGCCCGCCTCTCGCGACCCTTTGGCGCGAAGGCGCGAGGATCACGCCGGTCACGCGCTCCTCGTGCAGCAGTTCGAGGTAGGCCGCTTCCTTGGCGGGGTCCTCGTCGGTATTGCACAGGATCACCCGCAAGCCGCGCGCGGCAGCAACGCTCTCTATTGCGCGCGAGACGGCGGTGAAGAACGGGTTCCCGATGTCGGCGACGACGAGCCCGATGGTGTTGCTGTGCTGGGAGCGCAGCCGCCGAGCGGCGAGATTCGGGCGGTATCCAGTAGATTTCACCGCCGCCAGCACGCGCTCGCTCATCGCCGGATCGACCGGTCGGCCCGCCAGCACGCGCGAGACGGTAGCGGGGGACACTCCGGCGACCTGAGCCACATCCTTGATCCCTATCGCCATGTGGAAATCGTTCTCTTGTCCAAACAGCCAATCCCATCCCGATAGCAGGATTATGCACCATTGATTACGCTAATCACAACCCCCATTGACAAATTCGCTTAGAAAACGTTTTCTGATATGGGAGTGAATTGGAGAGGAACGACGATGCTCGCAGACGCTTTCACCGCGTCGCATGCCACCGATCTCGTGAGGATCGACGCCACGGCCGCCGACAAGACCGATGCGATTCGCCAGGTCGGCCAGCTACTGGTCGCCGCCGGCTATGTCGCGCCTGGCTACGAGGAGAGCATGGTGCGCCGCGAAGCCGTCGCGAACACCTTCCTTGGCTCCGGCCTCGCCATCCCGCACGGGCTGGGTGAGGACAAGAGCCTCGTCCGCCGCGACGGCATCGCCATCCTACAGCTTCGCGGCGGCATCGACTGGAACCCGGGGCAGCGCGCCCACATCGTCGTCGGCATCGCCGCGAACTCGGACAGCCACATCGGCATCCTGCGCCGCCTGACTCGGCTGATCCAGGAGGAGGACCGGCTCCAAGCGCTCATCGCCACCGACGATCCGGCCGACTTTACGCGCGCCCTCGGCGAAGACGCGGCCCCTGCCTCGGCCTCCGCGCCTGCCGTGGACCTCGCCCATACCGCCGTCTGGGTGGTCGACTATCCCTCGGGCCTCCACGCCCGCCCCGCATCGACCTGGGTCGAGACTGCACGGGGCTCCAGCGTCCGCCTGCGCGTGCGCCACGGCAACGAAAGCGCCGATCCGCGCAACCTCGTCGCCCTGCTCCAGCTGGGCCTGCGCTGCGGTGACGAAGTCACCTTTTCTGCCGACGGCGCGGGCGCTGAACCGGCGCTGGACAGCTTCGTTGCCGCCGTCCGCCGCCTCACGTCGCGCGAGAAGGAAGACGCTGCCCGCGCCGCCGAGAAAGCCAAGGCGCCGAGCCGCAGTTGGACGCCCGCCGGAAGTCCCCGGATGATAGCTGGCGTCGCCGCCAGCCCCGGCCTCGCGATCGGCCGGGTGCATGTTCTCAGTGCCGCGGAACTCGTGGTACCCGACGTGCCGGTCGACCTTGCCACCGGCGGCGAACAACTCAACAGCGCGCTGTTGCGCACCCGCGCGCAGATGACGGCGCTGATCGACGACACCACCCGCCGCCTCGGCGCCTCGGAAGCCGCCATCTTCAAGGCGCAGTCCGAGCTGCTGGAAGATACCGACATCATCACTCTCACCTGCCAGCTCATGGTCGAGGGCCACGGCGTCGCCTGGTCGTGGCACCACGCCGTGGAGCGCATCGCCGGCAAGCTCTCGGCACTCGGGAACCCCGTACTCGCCGCGCGCGCCGCCGACCTCGAGGACGTGGGCCGCCGCGTGCTGGCCGAGATCGACTCCAGTCTCGTCACCGGCACCCTCGCCGACCTACCCGACGAGCCCTGTATCCTCGTCGCCGCAGATCTGTCGCCGTCCGACACCGCGACGCTTGACGCCGCGAAAGTGGCCGGAATAGCCACGTCGCTCGGCGGGCCAACTTCGCACAGCGCGATCCTTGCCCGTACTTTAGGCCTGCCTTCGGTCGTCGCAGGCGGCCCCGAATTGCTCGCGACCGCTGCCGGGACCGTCGCCGTCGTCGATGGCGATGGCGGCAAGGTCTGGATTTCGCCTTCTGAGGACGATCTCATCTCAGCGCGCGCCTGGATCGCCGCCCTCGCCGCCCGGCGCGTTGCCGAGGAGCAGGAGCGCGGACAGCCCGCCGTCACCCGCGATGGCCACCGGGTGGAAATCGCTGCCAACGTCAACCGCGCCGACCAGGTCGCGTTTGCGCTTGCGCAGGGCGGCGAGGGCGTGGGCCTGATGCGCACCGAATTCCTTTTCCTCGAAAGCGGGGACAGCCCCGGCGAGGACGAACAGCTTGCCGTCTACCGCGCCATGATCGACGCACTCGGCGACGATGCGCAGGACCGCCCGCTGATCGTGCGCGCGCTCGACATCGGCGGCGATAAGCAGGTGCCCCACCTCGATCTCCCACGTGAGGAGAACCCGTTCCTTGGCGTTCGCGGCGCGCGTCTGCTGCTGCGCCGTCCCGACCTGCTGGAACCGCAGCTGCGCGCGCTCTACCGCGCTGCGAAGCTCGGCGGTAATCTCTCGATCATGTTCCCGATGATCACCTCGGCCCACGAACTCGTCGCCATGCGCCAGCGCTGCGAGGCGATCCGGGCGGAACTCGAAGCCCCGCAGGTGCCGATCGGCATCATGATCGAGGTTCCGGCGGCAGCGGTGCAGGCCGCGTCGCTCGCGGCCCATGCCGACTTCTTCTCGATCGGCACTAATGATCTTACCCAGTACACTCTCGCGATCGACCGCCAGAACCCGGAACTCGCCGGCGAGGCAGACAGCTTGCACCCCGCCGTCCTGCGCATGATGGCAATGACCGTGGAAGGCGCGAAGGCGCATGGCCGCTGGGTCGGAGTGTGCGGCGGCATCGCTGGCGATCCGTTCGGCGCGGCGCTGCTGGTGGGTCTGGGCGTCAGCGAACTGTCGATGACCCCGCGCGACATTCCGGCGGTCAAGGCCCGGTTGCGCGCATCCGATCGCAGTGAACTCGCCCAACTCGCGGCGCGCGCCTTGGCCGCCGAAGGCGCTGCCGAGGTCCGCGCGCTCGACGGGGAGGCGATGTGATGCGCGCCCTTACTGTCACCTTCAACCCCGCCATCGATCAGACTGTCACGCTGGACCGGCTCGTCCCCGGAGAGGTCCACCGCGCCCATGCGGTTCGCCAGAATGCCGGCGGCAAGGGCGTCAATGTCGCCAGCTGCCTGGCCGACTGGGGCGTGTCCGTTTCCGCGTATGGCCTGCTCGGCAGCGACAACGCGGCGCCGTTCGATGCGCTGTTCGCCGCCAAGGGCATCGAGGACCGCTTCATCCGCATTGCCGGGGCGACGCGCGTCAATCTCAAGCTGGTCGACCCAGCCGGCACCACCGATATCAATCTGGATGGCCTCGCAGTCGATGCCGGTCGCGCCGAAATGGTCGCCGCCGCCATCTGCGATGCGGCACGCGGGGGTGACCTCGTCGTGCTGGCGGGCAGTCTTCCTCCAGGCTGCCCGCCCGATACTTACGCCGCCCTGACAGAGCGCCTGCGGGCCATCGGATGCCGCGTGATCCTCGACAGCAGCGGTCTGCCGCTCAAGTGCGCGCTGGAGATGGAGCAACCACCCCACGTGGTCAAGCCCAACCGCGACGAACTAGCGCAGATGCTGGGCCGCGACTTGCCCGACCTTCCCGCGATGGTCGAGGCCGCCGCCACCTTGCGCCAGAGCGGCGTGGCGCTCGTCGTGGTCTCGATGGGAGAGCACGGCGCGCTGTTCGTTTCGGATGAGGGTGCGCTCACCGCCTGGCTCGCGGTCGGGGAGCTGGCGAGCACTGTCGGTGCGGGCGACGCGATGGTGGCGGGCATCGCCGCCGCCGTACTGGAAGAGGCATCACTCGAACGCACCGCGCGGCTCGCGACGGCTTTTGCGGTGGCGAAGCTCGGCATGATCGGCCCGAACCTGCCGACGCTCGCAAGCGTGCATGCGCTGGCCGACGAAGTGACAGTGACCCCGGTGAAAATGACCGCGAAGACAGCGGCAGGAGAGGCAAAATGAAGACGATCTTTGCCGTCGTCGAGGCGGACTCCTCGGCCGTGCAGGGGGTACTGGCGGGCGAGGCCCTGCGCCGCGCCGCGCGTACCGACGGACGCACCATCGAGGTCGAGGTCCGCACTCAGCAGGGCGTGCTCAATCCGCTCGGCGACGACGTGCCGGGCGCGGGCGGCCTGCTGTTGCTGGTCGGCGACGGGCCGGCAGGCGACGCGCTGGCTCGCCGGGCCGACCGCCACGTGACGCTCGAGGCCGTGCTCGCCGATCCCGCTGCGGCGCTGGCGTTCGAAGATCCCGGCACTCCGGAACTGGCCACGAAGAGCCCGCGCGTTGTCGCTATCACTTCGTGCCCGACCGGCATCGCTCACACCTTCATGGCAGCCGAGGGACTGACCGAGGGAGCCAGGCAGCTCGGCTATCCGATCCGCGTTGAGACGCAGGGTTCGGTCGGCGCCGGAACACCGCTAACGGCCGCGGAAATCGCCGAGGCCGACGTCGTGCTCATCGCCGCCGACCGCGAGGTCGACCGCGCGCGGTTCGCCGGCAAACGTGTCTTCGTGTCCAGCACCAAGCCGGCGATCTCGGGCGGCGCGAAGCTGATCGAGCGCGCCTTGGCAGAGGCCAGACAGCAGGGCGGGGAAGCCGAGGTCGCTGACGGCGCTTCGGCCACCAGGCAGGAACGTGCGGGGCCGTACAAGCACCTCATGACCGGTGTTTCGTTCATGCTGCCCTTCGTGGTCGCGGGCGGCCTGCTGATCGCCATCGCCTTCGCGCTCGGCGGGATCGGCGCCAATACCGACGCGGCCAAGGGCACGCTGGCACATACGCTGTTCCAGGTGGGCGCGCAGGGGGCCTTCGCGCTGATCGTGCCCGCGCTGGCGGGCTACATCGCCTTCTCCATCGCCGACAGGCCGGGTATCGCGCCGGGCATGGTGGGCGGCATGATGGCCGCGCAGCTGGGCGCCGGGTTCCTCGGTGGCATCGCGGCGGGCTTCATCGCCGGCTACGGCGTCGATGGGCTCAACCGTTTGATCCACCTGCCGAAAAACCTCCAGGGGTTGAAGCCCGTGCTGATCCTGCCGCTGCTGGGCACGCTGCTGACGGGCCTCCTGATGGTCTACGGGGTCGGCACGCCGGTGGCCGCTGCCCTCGCCTTCCTGACCGAATGGCTGCGGTCCATGCAGGGGTCGAGCGCGCTGCTGCTCGGCGTGATCCTGGGCGCCATGTCCGCTTTCGACATGGGCGGCCCGGTCAACAAGGCTGGCTATGCCTTCTCGGTGGGCCTCATCGCCAGTAACGTCTGCACGCCGATGGCGGCGACGATGGCGGCTGGAATGACGCCGCCGCTGGCCGTCGCGCTGGCGACGCGCCTGTTCCGCGACCGCTTCACGGCCGAGGAACGCGAGGCGGGAGGGGCCGCTGCGGTTCTCGGGCTGGCCTTCATCACCGAGGGTGCCATCCCGTTCGCAGCGCGCGATCCGTTTCGGGTGATCCCCTCGCTGATGGCGGGTTCGGCAACGGCGGGGGCGATCTCGATGGCTTCGGGTGTCGAGCTGAAAGTGCCGCATGGCGGGGTTTTCGTGCTGCCGATCCCCGGCGCGGTGACGCATCTGGCCGCTTACGGGGCCGCGATCGTTGCGGGAACGCTGGTGAGCGCGGTGCTCGTCGGACTCCTCAAACGCAGACCGGAAGCGCTGTCCTGAAGCGCACCTAAGCCGGCCTTGACGATACCGAGGCATACTCGAGAGGATCAGTACATGTCGGCCCTGCCGTTTAAGGGCGCCTGCCTCGCAGGCGTCGCCGCTATCGCTTTGTCGATCGCTGCCGCGCCTGCCGAGGTCCGGGCCCAGTCAGCCGACGAGACCATCGACATTGCCGCAGGACCCGCGCCGCAGCCCGAGGCCTTCCAACCCCTCGCCGAGGAGGGCATTATCCTCTCGCTCAGCTACACCGGCGAGGCGGCGGGCAACGTCACCGGCGGGCTGCGGCGCGACGCGGCTTATGCCGGGCAGGTCTACGTCGGCGCCGACTTCGACATGGACCGCATCAGCGGCATTGGCGGCGGCGCGCTGCATGTGGCGGCGACGAACCGGCACGGCGAGAGCCTCTCGGCGCAGGCAATCGGCAACAATACCTCTGTTCAGGAAATCTGGGGCACTCAGAACACCCACCTCGCCATCCTGACCTGGGAGCAGCATCTGCTCGACGACCGGCTGGTGATCGAGGCGGGACGCAGCCAAGCGAACATCCACTTCCTCAATTCGCCGCTCTATTGCCAGTTTCAGGGCAATTCGGGCTGCGGTAATCCGACGTTCGTGTTCAAGAACAGCAATTTCACCTATTTCCCGGCATCGAGTTGGATGGCCCACGCCAAGGCGCGGCTGACCGATCACGTCTACGCCCACGTCGGCGCCTACGAGGTAAACCCCGACCGCAAGCGCGCTAACGACCACGGCACCGCCTTCGGCATCGCCAGCGCGACCGGAGTGATCATACCCTGGGAACTAAGCTACGAAACCGGCGAACAGGCCCGCCTTCCCGCCCGCTACATCCTAGGCGGATGGGTGGACAAGGGCGACTACGACGATCCGCTCCGCGACGACGCGGGCGGCATCGTTGTCGTCTCGGGCCTCCCGGCGCAGGTCCGAAACGGGCGCTCAGGCCTCTATTTCCGCTTCGAGCAACAACTTACCCGGCCCGACCCGACTTCGAAGCGCGGCCTCAGCCTCTTCGGCGTCGCCATGACCAACCTCTCCGGCCGGGTCGAGGAGAGCCAGTTCTGGGACATCGGTGTCGTGCAGACCGGAACCTTCGCCGGGCGCGACGAGGACAGCGTGGGCTTCATGGTCAGCGACCAGCGTTTTAGCGACCTTGCCATGCGGCGGATGCGGGCTGCTGATCTCTCGGTGGGAGGGAGCAGCAAGGTCTCGCGCCATCAGGTGATGATGGAGCTGTCCTACAGCGCGCAAATCGGGCCGGCGATCCGTCTGTCGCCCAACGTCCAGTACATCCTCAACCCCGACCGCACCGGCGCGCCTTTCCGGGGCCGTCCGACCGGCGACGCGCTGATCCTCGGCGCCAAGTTCACGGTGGACGCCCTCCGTCTCGGTCTGTGACCGCAATTACCGTTGAGAGTTCTCAGTGGAAACTGATAGGCTCCCGGGGCTCGTCTCAGTCGCAACCAACAACTTCCCGCTATTGACTGAAAGAAAGTCGGCATACCACCACTGCCGACACTCAGCATCCGATCTCAGTTCGCCAACTGCAGACCGTCAGCTAGTTTCGCAGTTGCCTGCCAAAACTTTGCAATAACGCGATCGGCAGGCCCCCTGCCGTGAAGCCTTGTTTTTCTAGCATATGGTTAGGAACCTTCGCGGCCGACCTAATGTCGCACCCGAATCGTCGCGCCGAGGGGATAAACGACACGGACGGTTCTACAAGCGGCGACGAGCAGCAGGTGTGCCGATCCGTTTCATCTTGCTTTGCAGACGTGCCACTGCCCCACGTCAACGAAGCGGATGAAAGCTATGTGAGTGTCGCCGGTCCGCATAATGCCGAAATACGACCCCCCTTCAAATCGCTATAACCATCTGCGGCGTTGCCCTTAACCGCCCCACATCGCGGACAGGCGGGGCGCCGAAGAGGCGACGATATTCGCGGCTGAACTGGGAGGGGCTGTCATAGCCGACGCGGAAGCCCGCCTCTGCCGCATCAAGCCGGCCGGCTAGCATCAGCGCCCGTGCTTCCTGCAACCGCAGCTGCTTTTGATATCGCAGCGGAGTCATGGCGGTGGCGCGGCGGAAATGATCATGGAAGCTCGACAGGCTCATGCCGGCAAGGGCGGCAAGGTGTGGTCCGCTAAATGGTTCGCGGAAATGGGTCTTGAGCCAGGCGATCGCTTTGGCCAGCTGGCTGGTGCGGCTTTCGCCGCTCGCTATCGCGCGCAAGATGCCCGCGCCCGGCCCGGTCATCAGCCGCACCAGCAATTCCCGCTCGATGAGCGGCGCGAGCAGCGCCGCGTTCGCCGGATCGCCGAGCAGCGCCGTCAACCGCGTCGCCGCGTCAATCAGTTCAGGTGTCATCGGGTGCAGCGTCATCCCGCCCCTCTCCTCCGTGCCCCCCGGCAGAGGCGGCAGGGTTAACGCGATCTCCGACAACAGGGCGGGGTCGAGATAGAGGCAGAAGCAGAGATAAGGCGCGTCCGCGCTCGCCTGCGTCACCGCGCCTGTGATGGGCAGGTCGAGTGAGGCAACGAGATAGCTGGCAGGGCCATAGTCGATCACCGCATCGCCAAGCAGCACGCGCTTGCCGCCCTGCGCGATGACAGTCCGGTTTCAGAGTTCGATTAGGGGAAAGCTGACGTTCGCGCACCCATACGACCTGTGCCTTCCGCCCATCTCTCGATGATCGAAGGGGCATTTGGTGCACAATCCGGCCGTCGCCGATCCGACAGGGCACGAGCCCCGCCGACGGATCCGCATGGACGTCACGCCATGAATCCAGCTTCGAACACCGTATCTTCCAAATCAAGCGCCACGAACGGCGCATCCCCAACGGTGAGGACTTCAGTGGTCATCAAAAACTTTGCTTGTAATTCGGGGACAAAAATCCCCCCGGGGCCTTCGGTCACCCGCCCATGGCAGGCAAGGCATAAATAGCGGCTACCTGACGCCGCAACCTGCCGCGTCTTCGGTCACACGTGAAATCGAACGCTTCGCCATCATGGCCGCGAAACAAGCAGGCTGTTGTAACGCGCGATTTCTGTTGTCTATTGTCGTCGCATAAGCGTGGGAGATGTGATGAAGCTTGGAATTGTCGCCTGTGGGATGCTCATGCTCTCTCCCGAGATTGCGCAAGCACGCGCCTCGCAGTGGTGGTACGTGACGCAGGGCGCCGACAAGGTATTGTTCGTCGATGTCGAGTCGATCGTGCGCGATGGCGACATTGTGCGGTACGAGGCCAGCCAGATCCTGCGCGAGCCCGGCAACCCCGCCGCCTCGTTGCGTGCCTCCATGACGGGAAACTGCCGCGAACAAACCGAAACGTGGGACCTCGTCCTGCGCTACGGCGCCGATGACGAACGGCTGGACGAGACAGCGCTGAGCTATGCGGGGCCTAATCCCGTAGAAGCTGGGTCGGTGGGTGCCGCGCAGTTGCAGTTCGTCTGCGCCACCGATCGAACCCTGGGCGGTGGTTTCCCCCTGGCGATCGACCAGGTCGCTTTCGCCGAGGCCCTGATCGCCGACACCAAGGCTTCGATAAGCCCGGCAGACATGCATGAACGGATGCGCGCGGACCCCAAGGTGCCGATAATCCGCTCCACAGCGCCGTCGCCTGGCACGTTCGGAACACCGCAGGCGACCACTGCGAGGCATGCCGTCGTCCCGCCTCGCGACTATGCCAAGGGAGTGGGCATTCCCGATGTCCCGAATTATGACACGGTCGAAAGCGGCACGATCTACGATATTGCCTATGGCGGGATCGAGAATGGGGAACTGACCTTCGAGGTGCGCGGCTACAGCATCGATGATCTTGCCCACGCCAGCAGCGCGCAGCCTATGCGCTTCCCGGTAGCCCAAAAGACGATCCGTATCCGCAACATCAAAATCGAAGTTCTGGCCGCTACGCCACAGGGCCTGCGTTTCCGCGCGAGCCTTGCGCCGGAGGACGCGGACGACGCGCCATTCGTGTGCGCGGATCCGGCGTGCACAACGCAATGATCCGTGCCATTGCGCTGTCGTTCGCCTTGCTGGCCATGCTCCCCGGGCCATCGCAAGCACAGGAGGTCGCCAAGATCGACCCCGCCGTCGAGCTGAACGTTCTGTGCGAGGATAACGATGCCAGTGCCTGTACCCGCCTCGGCAACCGGCTTCTCGAAGGCGACGGGCTCGCGCGCGACGAGGCTCGAGCGGTCGCCATCCTGAGCAAGGCCTGCCACCTCGGCGACATGCCAGGCTGCACGATGACGGGCTTCGCTTACAGCAAGGGGCAAGGCGTCACGCGATCGGCCGATATCGCGCGCGCCTACTACGCATATGCCTGCTATGGCGGCGAGGCGACCGGATGCTCCAACCTCGGGCTCGCCTACATCAACGGGGACGGCATTTCGAAGGACGATCACCGCGCCGCCGCACTTTTCCAGCAAGCCTGCTCGAGCAACTCGACAGCCGGTTGCGCCAATCTGGGTGCGTCCTATTCGTTGGGACGAGGCGTACCGGGCAATCATCACCGGGCGGCGCAGCTATTCAGCCAAGCCTGCGATGCCGACGATCAGCACGCCTGCTACAACCTGGGCGTGCTCTACCGCGACGGCCTGGGCGTGGGACGCAATCACAAACGCGCCGTCGCGCTGTTCGCACAGTCGTGCCAGGCCAAGGACCGCAGCGCCTGCGGCAATCTCGCCAGCATGATCGACGACGGGCGGGGCACCGCTAAGGACCACCAGCGCGCCCTCGAACTGCATGACGAGGCGTGCACGCTTGGCGAAGCGGAAAGCTGCTTCACGCTTGGCCGGGCCCACCAGACCGGAAACGGCCGCGAGCGCGATGACTTTCGGGCCATCGCCTTGCTGGAGCGTAGCCTCGCGCTAGACCCCCGGACTCCATCCGCCGGCGAAGCCGCGAAAGCCCTCGCCATCGCGCGCGACGCGATCGTTGCCCCATCGATCCCCGCAAAGGTAGGCGAACCGGAAGGCCATCGCGCAAATGAGGAATAGAGCGATGCGCCAAATCACTGCCGCCCTCGTCTCGCTGCTGGCCGCTGCCTGGATGACCGCGGCGATGGCTGCGGATGCGCCTCGGGACGAGGCCGTGCTGACCTGCCGTATCCAGGGTCAGGATCGCGAGGTGTCGGTCTCGATCACCGGCACGCGTGCCACCTATCGCTACGGTTCGTCCCTGCAAAAGCCGGAGCTGATGCTGAGCAGCCCCCTGGCGGACCTGGACTATCGCCGAAATAATGGCCCGGGCGACACGATCGACGAGATCGTGACCTTCACCAACGGCGATACTGCCTATCGCGTGGCGGCAGGTTTCAGGAACGGAGCGGCGCCGGACCCGACCGCTCTTCAGCGTTTCGGGCTGCTGACGGTCAGCCGGGCGGGCAAGACTCTCGCCGCGCTGAGTTGCCGCCCGGACAGCATCAGGCGGGTCCACGACCGCCTGCTTGCTGGCATGCGCGAGATCGGGCGGGAGCGATCTTCCGATGGAGAATCGTTTCCGAATTACGAAATCCAGTATCCCGCACCCGCTGACCAGTCCCCGCCCTGCAAGGCGGATTTCAACGTCGATACCTGCTGGAGCCGCGGCGTCGGTGCGGCACGCGGCGGCGATCTGCGAGGCGCGCTGGGGCACTACGACATGTCCTGCGACGCTCACCTCGACGATCTTGGCTGCTACGAGGCGGGCAAGCTCTACCTGCAGAACCGCCAGTTGCGCGATTATGCCAAGGCCCAAGCGCGGTTCGCGCGCGTGTGCGACGGCAGTGACCCGGGACGCGGGCCCTACGCCTGCAAGTATCTGGGATGGATGAATCTGACGGCTACCGGCGTCAGCCGCAATCTCGACCAAGCCTGGTCCAAGCTGGCACGCGCTTGCTTCCTGCACAATGATGCGGAGATGATCGACCCCGAGGGGTGCCACTTCTTCGCCAAGACCGTTTTCGCCGTGCGCGATGCCAAGCCCAGCCGATACCCCAGGGCGGACTTGCTCGCCTATGTGGCGCTGTCCCAAGCGTGCACCGATGATGCCAGGACGGTCTGCGACGAGGCGCTAGCGCTGTACAAGACCGGTATCGGACAGCACGCGCCCTGGACAAAGTCCTGCGATGCCCTGGTCCGCGCCCAAGGTACGTTTGCGTCGTGCAAGGACATGGCGCGGCCGCGTGCCGACTACGACAGCGCCATGGCCACACGCCGGAAGCTCAAGGTCATGTTTCTGGCGGCACTCGACGACCCGACTTGAACGCCCACTGCCCGTGCTCAAGCGATCTGAGTCGGCACCGTGCCGTAATAGCTCGACACGCGGTCGGCGTAGGCCTGGTTGAAATCGGGCGCATTGCTTGCCCAGCTCGGGCCGCCTTCGAGCACTCGGCGGTCGATCGTGACGATGTAGTCGTCCCCGGCCGGATCATAGCCCAGCACGCCGAAGGGCACGGGATAGAAGCTCTTGTTGAACCCCAGGAAGCCCCCCAGGCTCAGGACCGCAAACGTCGCTTGCCCTGAACGCTTGTCCACCATCAGCGCCTTGACGTGACCGAGGGTGTCACCATCGCGTGATCGCACCTTCAATCCCGAAGTTTCCGCCTCGACGAGGGTCGGCGTTGCTGGCGATACTTCTGTCATGGAAAGCTCCTCGTAACCAGCCATACGCTGGCGTTCGGATCGTTGTCCGTCGGCTATCTTCCCGCGAACAAGGACGGCCTAGGGCAAACACCCAAAGCCACTCTCCGTTCCGCCGTGCTGCAGATGGACGCGTGATGCTGGGAAGCTGACTGTACGTTAGCGCCCCAGCCCCTGCCATTCACGAGATGTCGCGGCGTTCCCGGAACCGGCCGTTC
This sequence comes from Novosphingobium sp. fls2-241-R2A-195, assembly GCF_030209485.1. Classification (NCBI taxonomy): domain Bacteria; kingdom Pseudomonadati; phylum Pseudomonadota; class Alphaproteobacteria; order Sphingomonadales; family Sphingomonadaceae; genus Novosphingobium; species Novosphingobium sp. fls2-241-R2A-195. Next base: position 2,437 of record NZ_JARVRY010000027.1, on the reverse strand, counting down.
GTTAGTGGCAAAAGGTTTCCCTTTCGCGTCGAGAATTTCCCTGTTCGGTGGACGGGAATGAATGTTACTCAACCGCTGTGACACAACCTTTCCTGACCCGCCGAGCCTTTTGGGGGGGCGGCATCGCCCTCGCTGCCGCTCCTGCGTGGGCGGCCGAACCACTGCACGATGTCACGTTTGTCGAGGACTTCGATGAATTGTGGCGGACGCTGGGGGAGCGTTACTGTTTTCTGGCCGACAAGCAGACTGACTGGGATCAGGTGCGCTCATTCTACCGGCCGATGGCCTTGGCTGCGGAAGACGATGCCGCTTTCACTAATGTCGTCCGGCGTGTCCTCGCGGAATTGTATGACGCGCACACGCATCTCTCTCATCCGCCTGACGGAGCACCACGATGGCCGCTGTTCGATCTCCTTGCCGAGCGAACTGGCGGCATGGTTCGTATAGCTGCCATTGAAAGCGGCTCGGCGGCGGCCGATGCCGGATTAAAGATTGGTGATCGAATTATCGCGATCGACGGGCGACCGATTGAAACGGTCATCCAAGATTTGATGCCGAAATGCCTCCGAAAGCCCGACCCGGCCGCCGATGCCTACACCATCAACGTCGCGGTTGCGGGGTATCGGGGGAAGGCCCGCCTGTTGTCGGTGAGTTCGAAAGACGGCGCCTCCCGAACAGTCCCGCTTCCCATCAAGAAGTGGCCCGATTTGCCTGACGTTGAAAGCGGGATGCTTCCAGACGGCATCGGCTATATCGTTATCAGGAGCTTTTCCGACACCGCGACAGTTGATGCTTTCGACAAGGCATTGGAAAGTCTACAGGATGCTCCGGGCCTGATTATTGATGTTCGCGAAAACGGGGGTGGCGACACGGCCGTTGCCCGGCCGATCATGGGGCGATTCATTCGAGAACGGACAGCTTACGCCATCATGCGTAGGCGGGCAGGGGCAGGATTGAGCGCACCGTGGACCGAATATGTCGATCCGAAGGGCCCCTTTACCTACAGAAAGCCTGTTGTCGTGCTGACGAGTCATTGGAGCGGAAGCATGGCCGAGGGTTTCCCAATGGGTATGCGCGACATAGGCCGCGCGACGGTCGTTGGCACGAAAATGATGGGATTGGGAGCAGCCGTCTTTCCGATCAGACTGGATCGGACCGGCATACAGGCACAATATTCGGGGGAACCCGTTTATGACACAAAGGATCGCCCACGTTGGCACTTCGTCCCGGACGTGGAAGTTGCGCACGGCAGTGACATTCTCGCTGCCGGCATAGCGGAGGTTAAAACGGCTATCAGCCGCAATTGAAATTATTCTCCTCTCATCTGACCATGACACGGGAGCGCCATTAATCCGTGGCGATGAGAGGCCGTCCACACCGGCACATGCGGGGATGGTGGCGACGCCTCCGACCTTGTCAAAGCGGGGCAATGCCGCCGGATCGGCTGTAAGAACGAACAGGTGCGAACCTATCTCCATCTTGGATTGGCGCGCCGCGATGCCATCCTCGCTCAATTGAGACGCGAGGAGTCGGTTATGCCTCACGCTTTTGAAATCACCTATTACGCGCCCCCACAAACACCCAAAAAAGTGAACGGGTTGTTTTGGATCGTCGGCATCAATGCCGGGCTTTGGGCGGTGATCGCCCTTGGAATATGGGCATTATCGTGAACCGCAATGAGGCCCGGACCTCTTGCAAGTGCCGGGCCAGCTGATTGCAAGGGCTGTAAAGCCCTTTGGGTCGCATGTGCGGCGTACACGATTTTGCTGCACCGCATCATGGCAATAGCGGTCACCCGCGCTGTGCGCGACCTTCACTCGCATCGGCTTGCCCGCGATCTCGACGTCCTCGTGGCTCCAGTCGAACTGGTAAGCCTCACCTGGCCTGTACATCAACGGGATGAACACCTTTGCCCCAGAACAGCCCTCTTACTGGATCGTGCTACCTTTCCTCGCTGCCAGCGCGGTTGCAGCATCCACTAGGTCCTTCATCTCCTTCATCCAGTGATCTATGGAATCGTAGGGACGATCGCGGGCTTCGACTTTCCCGTCCAGGAACAGGACAGCGTGATCTGCTTCCATGAAGGCAAAGTGTTCGTCTAGGACAACTGGCTCCAGAGCGCCATGAACCGAAGTTCGCCACGCAACGATATTGCGCCGCTCCATTCAGGGACCAGGGTCGGATGTTCCGGGAAAGTAGCAGAAGGTCACGAGTGTGTGGCCATCAGCAACAGGTATAAGTTGTGACTGAACCTTGAGAATCTGATCGATCACCGCGTCTTCGACCTTGATCGTCCTCCCGCTCTCCATGGTCACCACAGCCGAATGATGCTCACCTGAGGATCCCGAGACCCACCCACGCTCCATTCGCTCGATATCAGCATGTCGCGCGGCGATCTGGATGAGAAAGCGCGACAATCAAGATGAGAATCCGGTGT